>DASYAO010000079.1:0-2014 GCA_036501285.1 Gaiellaceae bacterium | reverse complement strand
CGGGATGCTGAACGCGATCGGGCTCGCGAATCCGGGACGCGACCGCTTCCTCGCGGAGACGCTGCCCCAACTCCGCACGCTCGACCGGCCGCTCTGGGTCTCCGTCGGCGGCTTCTCGGCCGCCGAGTACGCCGAGACCTGTGCCCACCTCGACAGCGTCACGATCGAGCTGAACCTGTCCTGCCCGAACGTCGACGAGGCGCCCGAGTCGGCGGCCGAGATCGTCGCCGCCTGCCGCTCGGCGACGCAGCTCCCGCTGTACGCGAAGCTCTCGCCCGCCACTCCAGACGTCGCGGAGTCAGCCCGCGCGGTCGAGGCGGCCGGCGCCGACGGCCTCTCGGTCGTCAACACGATCCGCGGGCTCGCGCTCAACAAGAACCTTCAACCCCAGCTCGCGCGCGCGACCGGCGGCTACTCGGGACCAGCGTTGAAGCCGATTGCACTCGCCGTCGTGCATGCGTGCCGTCGCGTCACCGAGTTGCCGATAGTCGGCATGGGCGGTGTCCAGACGGGCCGCGACGTGCTCGAGTTCGTCGCCTGCGGCGCGACACATGTCGCGCTTGGGACTATCCTCTTCGCAGACCCTGATGCACCGTCGCGCATTCGCAGCGAGCTCGCGCAGGCGCTCGACGAGGTCGGCCTGGAACGCGTCGAGGACGCGCTCGGCGTCGCGCACGAAAGAGTTGCCGTGCACGACAATCACCCTTAGCGGGTGGCACTTGCACGGCGCGGGGAGGTTGTTAGTATGCGGCGTCCATGGTGCCGCCCCAGTCGCAGGTACAAGCTCCCGTCAGGTCGCTCGACCAGCGCATGGAAGCACTCAAAAGGGCGAACGACATTCGCGTCAAGCGCGCGCAGCTGAAGAAGGATTTGAAGTCAGGCGACGCTTCGATCGAACTGATCTTGCGCGAACCGCCCGAGTACGTCTCGACTGCAAAGGTGTTCGACATGCTGATGGCCGTGCCGAAGTTCGGGCGCGTGAAGGCGGCACGTCTCTTGAACCAGTGTCGGATCAGCCAGTCGAAGACTGTCGGCGGACTCTCCGACCGCCAGCGGCAAGAGCTCATTGGGCTCTTCAACACCCGCTAGCGCCCAGCTTCCCGTCTTCGTGGTCACCGGCCCGTCCGGGGCCGGCAAGGGAACGCTGATCGAGCGCGTGCTGCCGCGCTTCCCCGAGCTCGCGCTCGCCGTCTCGGCGACGACGCGGCCGAAGCGCGCGGGCGAGGAGGACGGACGGCACTACTACTTCCTCACGCGCGAGGAGTTCGACCGGCGAAAGGACGCGGGGGAGTTCCTCGAATGGGTCGACTACGTCGGCAACAACTACGGCACGCTGCTCACCGAGATCGGCCGGTTGCGTGCCGAGGGGAAGGCGCCGCTGCTCGAGCTCGAGACCGAAGGCGCGCTCCGCGTCAAGCGCAAGGTCGAGCGCGCGGTGACGATCTTCGTGACGGCGCCGCTCCCCGAGCTCGAGCGCCGGCTGCAAGAACGTGCGACCGAGAGCACCGGCGAGATCGGCGGCCGGATCGAGACCGCGAAGCTCCAGCTCGGGCAGAAGGGCGAGTTCGACTTCGAGGTCGAAAACGACGACCGCGACCGCGCCGCGGACGCCCTCGCGGCGATCGTCGGCCGGGAATTGGCTGCTGCTACCATGATCAGCCGATGATCCACCCCAGAATCGATCAGCTGCTCGACCAGGTTGACTCGCGCTACGCGCTCGTGATCGTCGCGGCCAAGCGCGCGCGCCAGATCAACAACTACCACCACCAGCTTGGCGAGGGCACGTTCGACGAGTTCGCCCCGCCGATGATCGAGTCGCGCTCGAAGAACTACCTGACGATGTCGCTCGAGGAGATCGCCGAGGCGAAGATCTCCTACGACTACCGCCGGTAGCCGGGGCCGGCAGTGAGCCGGATTCTGCTGGGAGTGACCGGCGGCATCGCCGCCTACAAGGCATGCGAGCTGACGCGCCTGCTCGTCAAGGCGGGCCACGACGTCGTGCCGCTCGTGACGC
>DASYAO010000078.1:0-7604 GCA_036501285.1 Gaiellaceae bacterium | reverse complement strand
GATCTTGTAACGAATTGTCCCGCGCGGGGCCGCGACCTCGACGGTCTCGCCTTTCTTCTTGCCCATGATCGCCTTGCCGACCGGCGACTCGTTCGAGACCTTGTTCTCGGCGGGGTTCGCCTCGGCGGAGCCGACGATGTGGTACTCGAAGCTCTTGCGGGCGGCGATGTCGCGCAGCGTCACCTTGGCGCCCACCGAGACGGTGTCCTTCGAGATCTCGCGTTTCGTGATCACGCGGGCCGAGAGCAGACGCTCCTCGAGCTGGGCGATCTTGTGCTCGAGCATCGCCTGCTCGTTCTTCGCGTCGTCGTACTCGGCGTTCTCGGCGATGTCGCCGAACTCGCGCGCAACCCGGATCCGCTCGGCCACCTCGCGGCGGCGCTCGGTCTGGAGTAGTTCGATCTCCTCCTTGAGCTTCTTGTAGCCCTCGGCGGTAAGGATTACTTCTTTCAAAGGGGTCTCCCTAGGGGTGAAACGGGCGCGAATAGTAGCCCCGTCCGGTCCTGGGCCGCAAGGGGTGGGCGCTACCCTTTACCGCTCGTGAACGTCGGTCTAAGCGAATCTTGGTGGATCGGCGGCGTCGAGATCCCGAGCCGCCTCGTCCTCGCCCCGATGGCCGGGGTCTCGGTACAGGCTTTCCGGCGGCAGGGCCGCCGGTTCGGAGCCGGGCTCGTCTGCTCGGAGATGGTCTCGGTCGCCGGGATTGCCCACCGCAACGAGCGGACGCTCGGCTATCTGCGCGTCGCCTCTGACGAGCACCCGCTCGCGATCCAGATCTTCGGCTCCGAGCCGGGGACGATGGCGGAGGCGGCACGGATGGTCGAGGCCGCCGGAGCCGACATCGTCGACATCAACTTCGGCTGCCCGGTCAGGAAGGTGACGAAGACGGGAGCGGGCGCGTCGCTGCTCGACGACCCGGACCACGCAGCGCGGATCGTGTCGGCGGTGGCCGAGGCGACGCCGCTTCCGGTGTCCGTGAAGATGCGGCGCGGGACTGCAAACGGCTCGCGTGACTGCCTCGCCGTCGGGCCGCGGCTCGTTGAGGCGGGCGCCGCTTCATTGACGCTCCACCCGCGCTCGGCGAAGCAGATGTACACGGGAACTGCGGACCACTCGCTGACTGCAGAGCTCGTGTCACTCGTCGACGTGCCGGTGATCGCCTCGGGTGACGTCACCTCGCGCGCGCGGGCACAGGCGATACTCGCAACGACGGGTGCGTCTGCAGTGATGGTCGGCCGCGCCGCGCAGGGCAATCCGTGGACGCTCGCGGAGATCATGGGGTCGCCGGCGGAACCTTCGCGCGAGGAGATCGTCGCCGAGCTGCTCCTCTTCATCCGCGAGACGGTGCGCGAGCTCGGCGAGCATCGCGCGACCGGCTTCCTGAAGAAGTTCTACGGCTGGTATCTCGGCCGCGGCCGCTTCCCGAAGCCGTTCAAGCAGGAGCTCCTCCTGCTGCCGACGATCGCGGAGGTCGAGACGAGGCTGCTCGCGGCGGCGCCGGGTGCGCGCGAAGTTCTGGCGCGGCTGGAAGCCGAGCTGCCGGACGTGGACGAGGTCTACCTCGACTCGCTGCCGATCTCGGCGTTCGGCGGCGGCTAACCCGAAACGCGCGCGAGCAAGACGGCGTCATTCGCGCCGCCGCTTTTCCGGCGGAACTGATTGACCAGGTAGCCCTCTTCGGCGAACCCGTGTTGCTGAAGCAGTCCGAGCGCGGGCGCGTTGTGACTCATCACCTGCGCGGTGAGCTTGTGGATGTCGTTCGCGTCGGCCCACGAAACCGCATGCTCGAGGAGCTTGGTGGCGACGCCGCGACGCCGCCAGCCCGGGTGCACGCCGAAGCCGATCTCACTTGGGTCGGGATGGCGCAGCGCGATCGAGAGCTCGCCGACGAGCTGGCTGTCAGCTTCGGCGAGGAACGACACGTTCTGGCCACTCGAGAGGTACTCGTGGAACCGATCGCGCCTCTCGTCGCGCGAGATCTCGGAGACCATGTCGCGCGGATCGTTGAGCGCGATCAGGTCGGCAATCGCGCCTGCGTCTGCGGCCGTCGCCTGCCGGATCGCAAAGGCGGACATGCGCGGAATGATACGGCGACTACGCCGGCGGTTGCGGTCCGCGCTCAGGGATCCACGGCCGCGTCACGCGCCGGACGAACTCGCCGTCGAGGACCGCGAGCGCCGAGCCTGCCGGCACGAGCAGAAGTCCGAGCAGGGTCAGCGCGAGCGTCGTGCGCCACGACCCTGTCGCGTCGATGAGGTAGTGCGCGATCGCGAGGTACACCCCGACCACTGCGTACGCCGCCCAGACTGCCCTCCCCATCGGCGCCGAGCCGGCGAGGACGATCGCCGCGACGACGAGCAGCGTCAGCCAGATCCAGCTGTGATGGTGGTGATAGCGGGCGAGGTAGTACACAAACGCCGCCGCGATCTCGAAGAGACCGCCGACGTACCACCAGAACGCCTCGCGTCTGTGTAGCCGCGCGTCGAGCAGTAGCCCGACGACGAAGAACACGACGCCGGTTAGAAGGACGGTGAGTATGTAGTCGCCGATACCCGGATTCGAGACGACCGCGGGCATGAACAGCGCGGCCGCAGCCGCGAGCCAGACCACGACCGGGAGCAACACGAACGCAAAGCGCACGAGCCCGTAGACGACGAGCCCGAGCGCAGCGGTGCCGAGGGCGATCGCGAAGAGCGCGCCGTGGAAGCCGCCGCCCGGAGGCGCGGGCGCCGGCACCGCGATGCCCGCAACGCCGGTGACGCTCGACGCACTCGCGCTCGAGCCGAGACGCGGATGCACGCCGCAAAGATGCTCGAACGCGACCTCGGTGGCTGGAGCGACCAGGACGACGGCAGCCGCGAGGACGCCGCCCGGCACCCGTCGCCCGAGCCTGATCAGCCCGGCGGCGAGCACTGCGAACACGCCCATCACCGCGAGCCCGACGAGCAGCATCCAGATGCCGCGGTGCGCGTCGGTCGTTCCGGCGATTAGCGACTCGGCCGCGGCGGCGGCAGCGATCGCGCCCAAGTACCAAAGGATCTCCGGCGGCATGAACCGCGGGACCCGCTCGGTCACCGCCGTGCCGATGGGCGCCTGCTCCACCTCTTGACTATCTCACCCGCGCCGGGGGAGCTCAGTGATTTCTGTGCCAGACGAGCCGAAGGCCCTGCAGCGTGAGCTCGGGATCGACGGCCGTGATCGTGCGCGAGTGCGGCGCGATCAGCTCGGCGAGGCCGCCGGTCGCCACGACCGGAGCGTCGGGCGCGCCGAGCTCGTCGCGGATGCGGTCGACGATCGCGTCGACCTGGCCGGCGAAGCCGTAGACGAGCCCCGATTGCAGCGCGGCCGTGGTCGTCTGCGAGATCACGTGCTCCGGCGCGACGAACGGCACCTTGGGCAGCCGCGCCGCGCGGGCGAAGAGCGCGTCCATCGAGATCTCGATGCCGGGCGCGAGCACACCGCCCGCGAACTCGCCCGCCGCCGACACGACGTCGAAGTTCGTCGACGTGCCGAAGTCGACGACGACGCACGGCGCGCCGTGACGCTCGCGCGCCGCGACTGCGTTTGCGATCCGGTCGGGCCCGACCTCGCGTGGGTCGTCGTAGCGAATCGGCACGCCGGTCGCGACGCCGGGCCCGAGCACGAGCAGCTCGACGCCGGCCCAGCGCTCCGCGAACGCCTCGTACTCGCGGACGAGCTGCGGGACCGACGAGCAGAGGACGATGCCGTCAAGCGTCGAGAGGTCGACGAACGCGCGCAACAGGACGGCGAGCTCGTCGGCCGTGTGTGCAGGGTCGGTGCCGACGCGGAACTGCTCGGCGAGGCGGTCGGCGTCGAACAGACCGAAGACGGTCTGCGTGTTTCCGGCGTCGACCGCGAGCAGGCGCGCCTCAGCGGCCACGTCGGCTACTCGTCGTCTTCGACTTCGTTCGCGCGATCGCTCAACCGCTTGGCGAGCGCATCGGCGGTGAGCTCGGGCTCGTCGCCCTCGCCCTTGAGCTCCTCGACCGTAACGTCGGCGGAGGTATAGACCTCGACGCGCGGGATCATCCGGCGCGGCCGGTTCTTGTCCCACACCCAGACGTCCTCCATCTTCACGTGGAAGAACGGGTACGACGGCTGCGGCACGTACTGGAGATCGAGCTTGTTGCAGAGGTACGTCGCGTCCTGCGTCAGGACGCAGTAACGGAACAGCGAGTAGACCGCGCTGTATTCCTTCTTGAGGCGGAGCTCGAGCTCGGCCTCGAAGTCGTCGAGCTCGTCAAGGTGGCTCACGGAGTCGATTGTAGCCCCGCGAGGAGAGCTGAAACGGAGCCCACTCCAGGCAGGAAAAGCCCTGCATCGAGCTCGAAAAGCGGCTCCAGGACGAACGTCCGCTCGGCAATTCTGGGGTGCGGGACCGTGAGGCCCGGCTCGTCCACGATCCGGTCGCCGTAGAGGAGCAGGTCGAGGTCGATCGTCCGCGGGCCGTAGCGCTGCCCGCCGCGCTCCCGGCCGAGCTCCTGCTCGATCTCGAGCAGCCGGGCGAGGAGCTCCCGGGGCTCGAGCTCGGTCTCGACCTCGGCGACGGCGTTCAGGAACATCGGCTGGTCGGCATAGCCCCAGGGCTCCGTCTCACGGATCGTCGAGAGGCGGTGCGGGCCGAGCAGCTCTGCTGCCCGCCGGATCGCGGCCTCCCGGTCTCCGAGATTCGCTCCGAGACCGACGTAGGCGCGCGTCAAGGGCGCTCGGCCGTGACCGCCGAGTACTCGACGGGCATTCCCGCCGGCCGCTTGCGCACCCGCACTTTCACGCGGGCGGTCGGGAAGCGGCGGATCAGCGTCTCGGCGACGGTCGAGGCGAGCGCCTCGAGCAGCTCGAAGCGCTTCTCGTTCACCTCGCGAACTGCATCGACGACGAGGCGGTAGTCGACCGCGTCCTCGATTCGGTCGTTCGCACCCCACTCCCCCACCTCGAGCTCGATGTCGTACCAGAAGCTCTGGCCGTCTCTCGCCTCCTCTTCGAGCACGCCGTGGTAGCCGTAGAGCTCGAGACCGTGCAATTCGATCCTCATGTGAGCACCGCCGCTGCCGCGCGCAGTGCCTCGACGTGCTCGCGCACGTCGTGAACGCGCAGGATCGTCGCGCCCCGATCGTACGCCGCAACCGCGACGCCGACTGACGCCGCCGTGGAACCTGTCTTCGCCGACGGGTCGCCCATCAGCTTGCCGAGCGTGCTCTTGCGCGAAAAGCCGACGACCATCGGCCGCCCGATCGCGCAAAGCTCGTCGAGCCGCCGGACGAGCTCGAAGTTGTGCTCGGGCGTCTTGCCGAAGCCGATCCCGGGATCGAGGCAAATGAGCTCCTCGCGGACGCCCTGCGACACCGCGACCTCGAGCCGCTCCTCGAGGAACGCCTTCACCTCCGAGACGACGTCGTCGTAGTGCGGGTCGGCCTGCATCGTGCGCGGCTCGCCGAGCATGTGCATCAGGCAGAGGTATGCGCCGGCGTCTCCGACGACGCCCGCGAGCTCGGGATCGCCGCGCAGCGCCGTGACGTCGTTCACGAGCTCGGCGCCGAGCTCGAGCGCGCGCCGCGCGACCTCGGCCTTCGAGGTGTCGATCGAAATCGGCTCGCCACGAAGTACTTCGAGCACCGGCTCGATGCGCCGCAGCTCCTCGTCGACCGAGACGGGCTCCGATCCAGGCCGAGTCGATTCGCCGCCGACGTCGACGATCGCGGCGCCGCAGTCGAGCATGCCGTACGCCTCGGTCACTGCCGCGTCGTGGTGGAGGTAGATGCCGTCGCCGCTGAAGGAGTCGGGCGTGACGTTGACGACGCCCATCACGGACGGGCGGGCGAAGCGCTCTTCGATCGGCGGCTTCATGCCGCCATTCTCGCTACGAAGCTTCGGGCTCGGGCGGCTGCATTGCCGTGCCGGGTCCGGGCAGCGGGAACGGCCTGCGCAGCGGTTCGCGCTTCTTCTCGGGAGCCGGCGGCGGCTCGGGAAGCGCGTCCTCTTCGGGCGGGAAGACCGTGTCCTCGTTCTCGCCTGCGAGCAATCGTTGGAACTGGTCGCTGTCGATCGTCTCGCGCTCGATCAGGACCTGCGACAGCTTGTGGAGATCGTCCATGTGCGCGCGCAGCACCGCCAGGGCGAGCTCGTGGCCGTCCTCGATGATGCGCCGCACCTCGTCGTCGATCTCGCGCGCGACCTCCTCCGAATAGTCGGGCTCGTTCGACATCTCGCGGCCGAGGAACGGCATGTCGCGGTTGTGGCCGAGGACGCGCGGGCCGAGCTTCTCGCTCATGCCGAAGCGCATCACCATCTGCTTGGCGGTCGAGGTGATCTTCTCGAGGTCGTTCGCAGCGCCGGTCGTGACTTCGTTGAAGACGAGCTCTTCGGCCGCTCGGCCGCCGAGGGTCATCGCGATCTCCTCGAGCAGCGCCTGCTTCGTCTGCATGTAGCGATCCTCGGTCGGCAGCGAGATCGTCAGGCCGAGTGCCTGGCCGCGCGACACGATCGTGATCTTGTGGATCGGATTCGTGTTCTCGAGGAAGTGGCCGACGAGTGCGTGGCCCATCTCGTGGTACGCCGTAATCCGCTGCTCCTTCTCGGAGAGAAGGCGCGCCTTCTTCTCGGGGCCGGCGATCACGCGCATGATCCCTTCCTCGAGATCGTCCTGCTCGATCACCTTCTTGCCATGGCGCGCCGCGAGCAGCGCAGCCTCGTTGACGAGGTTCGCGAGGTCGGCGCCGGTGAATCCCGGCGTTCCGGATGCGAGCGTGTCGAGGTCGATCGACGGCGCCAGCGGCTTGCCCTTCGAGTGCACCTCGAGGATCTTGCGGCGACCGTTCCGGTCGGGCCGGTCGACGACGATCTGGCGGTCGAAGCGCCCGGGGCGCAGCAGCGCCGGGTCGAGGATGTCGGGGCGGTTCGTCGCGGCGATCAGGATGATGTTGTCCTTCATCTCGAAGCCGTCCATCTCGACGAGCAACTGGTTCAGCGTCTGCTCGCGCTCGTCGTGACCGCCGCCGAGACCGGCGCCGCGGTGACGGCCGACGGCATCGATCTCGTCCATGAAGACGATGCACGGAGACGCCTGCTTCGCCTGCTCGAAGAGGTCGCGCACGCGCGAGGCGCCGACGCCGACGAACATCTCCACGAAGTCGGAGCCGGAGATCGAGAAGAACGGCACGCCGGCCTCGCCGGCGACCGCGCGCGCGAGCAGCGTCTTGCCGGTGCCGGGCGGCCCGTAGAGCAGCACGCCCTTCGGGATGCGCGCGCCGAGCGCCTGGAACTTCTTCGGATTCTCGAGGAACTCCTTGATCTCCTGAAGCTCTTCGACCGCCTCGTCGACGCCGGCGACGTCCTTGAAGCCGATCTTCGGCGAGTCCGGGGCCATCCGCTTGGCACGGCTCTTGCCGAACGACATCACCTTCGACCCGCCACCCTGCACCTGGTTCATCAGGAAGATCCAGAAGCCGATCAGCAGCAGGAACGGCAGGAATGATCCGATCAGCGCTGTCCACGAGAAACCGCCGGTCCCCTTCGAGTCGAACTCGATGCCCTGCGTCGAGAGCAGGTTCTGGAACTCGAGGCCGGACTGGTCGCTCGGGTAGTGA
>DASYAO010000077.1:0-27275 GCA_036501285.1 Gaiellaceae bacterium | reverse complement strand
GAGACGACGAAGCCGTTGCCGCAGCGCTGGATGAAGTCGGGCCAGGTGAGCACGTCCTGCTCGACCGTGATCGCCTTGCCGCCGCCGGCCGGAACGGCGAGGAGCGGCAACCCGTCGGCCGCGATCGAGCTCGACTCGTAGCCGTCTGTCTGGAAGAGCACCCACTTCCGGTCGGGCGAGAACTGCGCGTGCACCGGCGGCCCCACCGCATCGCTCGCCGAGCGGTAGAGGAGGGTCTTCTGCCCGTGGTGAACGGCGAACAGCGACAGTCCAAGCACGAGGAGGGTACGCATAGGGTTCTATGTATACGCCGCCTGCTCGTCCTTGCCGGAGTGATCGCACTCACCGCGTGCGGCGGCGCGAAGACGCCTGCCGAGCGCGTTGCCGACTGCCTGAACAAGAAGGACTTCCTCGTGCAGCCGGCCAGACTTCGCGTCGAGGGAACGGCGCCCGACGGAATCGCGTTCACCCTCGTCGCGCGGACGGGAGCGATCGACGACACCGGAAACCCCGGCAAGCGCAAGCTCTCGGCAGGCGACCGCGAGTTGATCCGCTCCTGTCTACACTGATCCGGCCGCGGTGCTGCGAGATTCCGAACCGGGTCAGATCCGGAAGGAAGCAGCCCTAAGGATCCCTCGCAGGTGCCGCGGTATTTTCTCCCGGGCGCATAGCTCAGCGGGAGAGCGCCCGCTTCACACGCGGGAGGTCCCTGGTTCAATCCCAGGTGCGCCCACTGCGAAAGCCGCCGGCAAAAGGCGGTTTTCTTCTTGAGTCGATCTTGCAGATTCGTCGTCTTTGATAGCGCGTGCGAGATCCGTGCGAGATTTTCATGGTAAGGAGGGGCGACACGGGCGAGGTGCGGAGAATTCGATCTCGCCTGGACCTGGCGACCCGTATCCGGATAACCCTTTGGGGAACTGCTGGCGGGGCAAAAGTCACTCGTCGTCACCATCGAAGAGGATCTCGGCATCAACGTCGTGAGTCTTCCCATCAAAACGGCCGAGGCGACGTCGCGCGCCGAGTGTCGCTTCGAACGTCTTTCGTGTCTGGTCGAGGATGACGCTTTGGTGAGAGACGTAGAGGACGGTGGCCGGCCGTTCAATTTCCTGCTCAAACTGAGCCACGTCGTGCGCCGCGACCGCCGTCTTGCCCAGACCCGGAGCAAGCACCACAAGAGCCCGCTGCTCACCATCGTCGCGGAGTTCGGCGATTCGCTCGAGTGCTGCCTCCTGGTGCGCACGTGGAGCGAACGGATGGATTTCATTCTGACTGCCTTTACCCATACACCAGCACTACCTGCGCCGTGCTCAGCAGGCTACGCGGGAACGCCGATCTCAATTCGTTCGCCGTCGAATACAGCAGCTACTTCGAGCTCGCCGCCAAGTGCCTCGATGTAGCGCTTGAGCGTTGACAGGTAGAGATCGCTTTGGTTCTCGAGCTGTGACACGCGCGCCTGCGAGGCGCCGAGAACCTCGGCGACATCGTTCTGGCTGAGGCTTCGATGCTCTCTGATCTCGCCAAGGAGAAGCGCGTGCTCAATTGCAGCCTCCATCGCGGCGACATACTGGGCGCGCTCAGGGTCGGCCACAACCTTTCTGCTGAGCTCTGCGAACTTACGGGTCTTGGGCATTAGGGGCTCCTTCACTCTCGAGTTCACGAAGATGCTCGTCGAAGAGGTCGTCGGCGACGGGGACCATCCGGTCGTACCACGTGCTCCACTCCCCGCTCTTGTCGCCGCCGATCAGCAGGATCGCGGCGCGGCGCGGGTCGAACGCGAACAGCACGCGGATGTCGCTTGCGGGAGGGATCAGTTCCTTCATGTTCTTGTGTCTCGACTGCTTGATCGTGTCCACGAGCGGCCGCCCGAGGCTCGGCCTCCTCGCTGGAGGACGTTCACGGCGGCCGTAACGGCCTCCTGTTCCTCTTCGGCGAGGTTGTCCCACCACTCGCGGAACTGGTCGGTGTATTCGACCTCCCAGGCCATTAGTTAAGTGTTATACAACAACACCGTTATACCGTCAAGTCTGGAGCGCCAAACATCGGCAGGCCGAACACACGATCATGGAGCACCTAAGGCGCATCCGGCGGCAACCGGTCGCAAACCGATCCGCCCCGATAACGGCTCAAACAAGCCATTTCGCAACCGGCGGTCCAAGACCGCATGGTAAGAAGGGGTCGACGGTTCGAGTCCGTCAGAGGGCTTGCAAAAACCCGGCTCACCGGGATTTTTCGTTCAGGCGTCGACGGCGAATGTTCCACGCGAACCGACCACCCGGCTGCAGTGAGTCAGCGTCTTCGTAGCGATCCGCAAAAGCTTCGTCCCACGTCAGCGGCGAATCCTAGGGCGTTACGAAGAGCGCTCCCGGCTGGGGGGTGCCACCGAAGGCTTGCACCCCGGTCTTCTTGGCACACGCGACCGAAGCGTCATGAAACGACGGATTGTTTGGGTTCAGGTCACCCGCGCCGTTGAGCACCAGGCCGTTGCGAGAGGGGTCGGGGAAGTCGAGGACACCGTGAGCTCGCATGCACTCGGAGAACGCCAAAAGCTTCGCCGTATCAGGCTTCGCCAGAGACTGGCCGCCTCGCAGGGCCGTCATTGCATTCCTCAAATAGGGCTGGCATGCCTTCTTGAACGAGCTGAAAAAGGACCGGCCACCATCAGGAGTGATGGCGATGTGGATCGCCTTGTGAGCGTCGATGGTCGGGTCAGTTTGGTTCGGATCGCCGTGGCCGCGCATGCATGCGGCCCACTCGTCCAGCAACTGGGTCGGGTTGCCAGAGGTCGTGGAGGTCGCGGCCGATGGCGACTTCGAGCCGCCGCACCCTGACGCGAGTAACGCGAAAGCCGCGACGAGGCCGGCGAACAACGAGCAGCGAACGCCCGAGGTGAACATCGTCACAACAGCCAAGCACGCCTCTCTAAAACTGCTCTAACT
The DNA here is from genome assembly GCA_036501285.1 of Gaiellaceae bacterium. GTDB lineage: Bacteria > Actinomycetota > Thermoleophilia > Gaiellales > Gaiellaceae > PALSA-600. The sequence goes on along the minus strand of DASYAO010000077.1, from coordinate 24,339 downwards.
TCAGATGCATGACTCGAGTGCGATCGCCCTCGGGTTGGCAACGGTCCCTCACGCCCGAAACGCTTTGTGCATACAGGAACGGTTCGTGGATGTGATGTGGATGTAGGCTCAATCATCGATGAGGCTGCTGGCCCGCGCGCCTGACGACGTGGCACGCAACGTGCGTCGCCTCTCGATCGCGCAGCTGATCTCGTCCACCGGCGACCTCGCGGCGATGATCGCGCTGATCGCCGTCGTCTATGCGCGAACGGGCGAGTCGGGTGCCTGGCTGACCGCTGCGCTGGTCGGGTCGTTCGCGGTCAACCTGGCCGTCGGGCCGTTGGCTGGGGCGCTGGGCGATCGCTTTGACCGGCGGGCGGTGATGGTCGCTTCGGATCTCACTGCGGCTGCCGCGTTCGTCGGACTTGCCACGGTGCATCGTCCGCTGGCGCTCGTCGGGCTCGCGCTGCTCGCTGCAGCGGCGGAGGCGCCGTTCGGTCCTGCGGCGAGCGCGCAGCTCCCGATGATGGTCCCGGAGGGCGAGCTTGTGTCGGCGAGAGCGCGTCTTGCTGCTGCCGCCGGAGCCGGGAGCGTCCTTGGCGCGGTGATCGGCGGCGCGCTCGTCGCCTCGGTCGGCGCGCCCACGACGTTCCTGATCAATGCGGCCTCGTTCGTCGTTTCGGCGACGCTGGCGCTGCGCGTGACCGGTGGCCCGTACCGGGCGCAGCGTTCGACCGAGCGCGATCATCGCGGGCTCTGGGCGGGCGTGCGCCTCGTCGCGCGCGAGTCGCCGTTGCGCCTGACGGTCGCGAGCGTCGGTCTCGGGTTCCTCGGCGCTGGGATGCTCAACCTCGCCGAGTTTCCGCTGATCGTGCACCTAGGCGGTGGCTCGCTCGCCTGGGGCACCGCCGCGGCGGGCTGGGGCGTCGGTCGCGTCGTCGGCGCCCGGCTGTCGCGACGCACGCGCGGCGTTCTCCTCGAGCGACGAGTGCTCGTCGCCGGGCGACTCGTCATGGGCCTCGGAACGGTCGCCTGCGGGCTCGCGCCGTCGGTGCCGGCCGTCGTCGTCCTGTTCTTCTTCCTCGGCGCCGCCGCCACAGCGTCGATGACGGCGGCCAACCTCGTCATCCAACGGTGGACACCTGATCCGGTGCGCGCCCGCTGCTTCGCGGTCCTCGGCAGCGTCAGCTCTGCCTCGCTCGGGCTCGCGATCGTCGTCGCCGGCGTACTGCTGAAGCCGATCGGCCCCGACATGGTGTTCGTCGTCGGCGGCTCGATCGCCCTGCTCGGCGTGCTGCCGTCGATGCGGCTCCCGCCACGCAAGCAGCCGACCCGGCCCATGCCGGAACCTGTTCCCTCAAACCCGAGACCGCGCTCCCGAGACTCGCTGCTCGCCCCACTTCCTGTCTAACCACCGGCTTGGAGTCAGTAACGCTACGCGCAGACAGGACGCGGAGGTGGCGTGCAAATCGAAATCACGAACGGAAAGCTCGGCGCGATCCGTTTCAGTTCTGGCATCTGCTCAGCCCGGCCCGTGCAACAGGTCGCGGACCCAACTACTGGCCGTCGCGGCCTCGACGGTCTTGCCTCTCGCGTCCGCATCGGTCGGGTTCGCCCCGTGCGCGAGGAGCAACGCGATGATTCGGCGCTGTTCGCCTTTGGCCACGTCGGAGCCGGAACCGCTTCGGCCCGTGTTCTGAACGGCTAGATGCAGCGGCGTCGAACCACTCTTGTTCATCAGCCGCGGGTCAGCACCGTGCTCGAGGAGGGCGCGAACCGCCGCCGAGGAACGACTGCGGACGGCTCGGTGGAGCGGCGCAACGCCACTCTTGTCCAACACGTTCGGATCCCCACCGGCTTCGACGAGATAGCCCACCACCTCGCCTTGGGACGCTGGATGCCAACAGTCCGCGCCGGGGCTTCCGTCGGCGGCGTAGTGGAGCGGTTCGGCTCCCCGGCGATTACGAGCTCCCACATCAGCCCCCCGCGCAACGAGCAACGCGACGAGCCCTCGTCGATGCGCCGCGGCCGCGATGTGCAACGCGGTGTCACCGACGTACACGTAATGACGAATCGCGACGAGGAAGCACGTGTCGGGATCTTCCCGGTTCGCCCCGACGCCGATCGGCCGGGTCGCAAGTTCGCTCGACGAGCTCAACCGCCGCGCGGCCTCAACCTCATCCCCGGAAGCGATCACACGGAACAGTTCGAGCAACGCGCTGTCCTCAGCCGCGACGTGCTGAGGTGTCTTCGCCACGCGCAGATGATGCCATTCGGCTCGACCCGCTGAGGGCCAAAGAGTGGTCCGACCGTGGCGCGAACGACAGAGCGCCTGCCGACTCTCCCGGCGTTTCTATCGTTCCGGGAAGGCGACTACCGCCAGAGAGATGGTCTTCGGGTCGGACACCTTGTGTCATCAGGCGGCGCCGCTCGTCGGGGTACATCAAGGTCACCACTCTGGAAGAGGCACAACGACCAGAGTTGTGCAACTGGATCGAGGAGGCAAGCCGCACACCCGGTTGGACATGCGGCTTCGGTCAGATGGACCGCTGGTAGGAGCTGAACGAACGGGTGGCAAGCCACGCGCTCACGAGGAGCAGTCCTGCGAGTAACCCTGTTCGTGTGAGGACGAGGTTCCAGTCGGTGTGCTGGGTGGCCGCAGAGCGTCCCGCTTGGACAGCCCAGTTGACCGGGTTGAAGCGCGCGACCCACCGGATCCAGTTCGGGACGAGCGTCTGCTGCATGAACGCCGTCGACAGGAATGTGAGCGGCAGCGTCACTGAGGTAACGGCGCCGATCAGGCTTTCTCGCTGGCGCACGACTAGGGCGAGCGCGTTCGAGAGCGACGCGAAGCTTGCACCGAGGAGCGCGGAGACGCCAATCAGGATCGCGACGCCGCCGACGCCGTTCGGGAAGTGACCGCCGACGACGAGCGACAGTCCGGCCACTATCAGCGACTGCAACGCGATGATGATGACCTGCTGAGCAACGCTGCCGGCGTTGAGCGCTCCCCGCCAGATCGGCGAGACGAGGAAGCGGTCCATCACGCCGATGTTCATGTCTTCGATGTAGGCCATGCCGCTCCAGCCGGCCGAAGAGATCGCGAGCATCACGATCAGACCCGGTGTCAGGAACTCGATGTAGGAGCCGCCGTGAAAGCCGGGAATCTTGGCGATGCTCTTGAAGAGCGCGCCGAACAGCAGCAGCCAGATCATCGGCTGGATCAGTGTGATGCCGATCCACGCCGGCTGACGGAAGAGCGCGCGCAGGTAACGCAGGGTGACCTGCCAGGTGTGCCGGGCCGCTTTCATGCCGCCTCCTCGCCGCGTTTTGCGTCGTCGTGGTAGAGGCGGCCTGCGTAGCGGAGATAGACATCGTCGAGCGAGGGCCGCGCGAGCGTCATCGAGGCGACCGTAATCCCTTCTTTCTCGAGCGCACTGAGGACGGTGGGGATCGCGGACGCGCCGTGTTCGGCGCGGGCCCGCACGGTCGATCCCTCGAGCCCGATCGCGCTCAAGCCCGGCAGCGAGCGCAGAGCTTCGTGGACTTGGTCCCCGCTGCTTGGATTCGCGAGCTCGACCTGAATCGCGTCGCCGCGAAGCTCGCTCTTGAGCGCGTCCGGGGTCCCCTGCGCGACGATCCGTCCCTTGTCGACGATCGCCAGCTGGCCCGCCAGCCGGTCCGCCTCGTCGAGGTAGTGCGTCGTCAACAGGATCGTCATCTCCTCACCGCCGACCAGCCGCTCGATCTCCTGCCAGAGCTCCAACCTGGCCTCGGGATCGAGACCGGTGGTCGGCTCATCGAGGAACAGCACCTCCGGCCGGTTCACGAGGCCGAGCGCGACATCGAGCCGCCGCCTCATGCCGCCGGAATACGTCTTGGTCGACCGGTCGGCGGCCTCGCGAAGCTGGAAGCGCTCGAGCAACTCCTCGACCCGCTGCCGGAGCGGCCTACCGGTGAGACCGTAGATCTCGGCCTGCATCACCAGGTTCTCGCGGCCGGTCGCCTCCGGCGTCGCGCCCGTCTTCTGGCCGACGACGCCGATCCGCTGCCGCACCCGATCCGGATGGCGGAGAACATCAATCCCAGCGACCTGCGCCTCGCCGCTGTCGGGGCGACTGAGCGTCGTCAGGATCTTCACCGTCGTCGACTTGCCGGCCCCATTCGGCCCGGCCAGCGCGAAGATCGTGCCCGCTTCTACCTGAAAGCTCAAACCGTCGAGCGCCCGCACCTCCTTCGGGTAGGACTTGCGTAGTTCCCGCGCGATGATCGCTTCCGCCATGCGCACTCCTCCTCTTCGTCCTTATGCCCTATGATGTTTGACTGTCGATAATCTTAGGAATCAAACTATCAGAATGTCAAGTCGAAAACAACAACTCTTCGAGCAGCTCCTCTTCGAGGTCCGCGCCTCGCAGAGCGCAACCGACCGCTACGACCAGGCGGTAGCGGACACGATCGGCCTCAACCGCACCGACATGCGCTGCCTTGACCTGCTCGACCGCGAGGGCCGGCTGACCCCCGGACAGTTAGCCTCCCAAACCGGGCTCACGAGCGGCGCGATCACCACGGCCATCGACCGCCTCGAGAAAGCGGGACAGGCCCGCCGCGTCCGCGACACCGACGACCGCCGCCGCATCTACGTCGAGCTGACCGACGACGCCCGACGCATCGCTGGCCGCTTCTATGCAGAGCACGCAGAGCTCGGCGAATCCCTCTACAAGCAATACACGGAAGAACAAATCGAGCTCTTGCTCGAGTTCGTCAAACGCGGACGGGAATTCAACGAACGAAAGGCGGCCGAACTCGAGGCCCACCTCCAGCAGCCAGGCAAATCCGCGCCGACTTGACACAAGACGCGACGACATCGAGCGCGCCCGAAGTTCACCAACCCCACCGGTGAGACTACGCATCGTGCCCCCCTGGCGTCTCTGGTCACATCCCGCGGACCTCGCGGGTCTAATCTCCTGACGCGCTGCGCGGGAGGTATGTGACGTGGATCAGCAGGAATGGCTCGCCCGCCAATTCGAAGAGCAGCGACCGCACCTGCGGGCGGTCGCCTACCGGATGCTCGGCTCCCTCAGCGAGGCCGACGACGCCGTCCAGGACGCCTGGCTCCGACTCAGCCGCACCAACACGAGCGAGGTCGAGAACCTGCGCGGGTGGCTGACGACGATCGTCGCACGCGTTGCGCTGAACATGCTCCGCACCCGCAGGACGTGGAACGAGCAGCCACTCGACCTCCGCGTGCCCGACCCGATCGTGGATCCCGCCGACGGCACCGATCCCGAACACGAGGTGCTGCTCGCCGACTCGGTCGGCTTAGCGCTCCTGGTCGTGCTCGAGACGCTCACGCCCGCAGAACGACTTGCCTTCGTCCTCCACGACATGTTCGCCGTCCCCTTCAACGAGATCGCGCCGATCGTTGAGCGCTCGCCCGAGGCGACCCGCAAGCTGGCCAGCCGCGCCCGCCGTCGCGTCCGCGGCGCCGCCCCGATTCCGGACGCCGACCTAACCGGCCAATGGGAGGTGATCGAGGCGTTCCTTGCCGCCGCCAGGAACGGTGACTTCGACGCGCTCGTCGCCGTGCTCGACCCCAATGTCGTCCTCCGAGCTGACGGCGGCGCCACCGGCCCATCGACGCATGTCCGCGGCGCCGCGGCCGTCGCCGGGCAGGCGCTCACGTGGTCGCGCGTCGATCTGACGATCCGGCGCGCCCTCATCAACGGCGCCGCCGGGATGGTCACCTTTCTCCACGGGCAGCCGTTCTCGATCGCCGCCCCCACAATCACGAACGGGAAGATCGCCGAGATGAACTTCCTCGCAGATCCCGAACGCATCGCCCAACTCGATCTCACGGTGCTCGACGATTAGCCCCTCCGTCACATCCGATCGTTGCGAAGTGTCAACGCAATAGACCTACAAACAACGTCGGTGCGACAAGGAGAACGACTATGGAAACTCAGACCGCGACCCTGCAAGCCCGGATGAACCATCCTGCCTTCGCGGTACCCGGCGCGTTCGACGCGCTGCAGGCGCTGTCGAAGGCGATCAACGACACCGGCATCTCGCCGAAGCTGCTCGAGCTGATAGCCCTGCGCGCCAGCCAAATCAACGGCTGCGGTGTTTGTGCCGTCCAGCACCCTCGCATCGCGCGCAAGCTCGGCGAGACCGACGACCGCCTCTTCGCGGTCACGGCATGGCGCGACGCGCCGTACTTCAACGACGCCGAGCGCGCCGCACTCGGGCTGACCGAGGCAGTGACGAGGATGACCGACCGCCCTGACCCAGTGCCCGACGAGATCTGGGACGAAGCAGCCCGCCACTACGACGAGACGCAACTCGCAGGACTCATCCTCGCCATCGCGTCCATCAACGTCTGGAACCGACTCAACGTCGCGACACGACAAGTGGCCGGCCAGGAGTGGTAAGCGGCGCCATCCCCGGATACAGCGCACGATCAACAAGCAGGCGTGCGCACATACTCTGGACCAGTCTCACCGGCTGTTCGAGCCTGTTCGATTTCCTGAGCCGCTTACCGTCCGCCGCGGCCTGGCCCGACCCTCATCGGGTGAAGGTGAGGTGGGTGACGCCGCTCGGCGTCGACACCGCCTCCACGTCGTACTGCTCCTCCAGCGCCTCCAGACCATTCCACAGCCGGACGCCGCGGCCGAGCAGGATCGGGACCTGCACGACATGCAGATGGTCAACGAGCCCGGCGGCGAGGAACTCGCGCAGCATCGTTGGGCCCCCACCGATGCGGACGTCCTGACCGTCTGCGGCCTCCCGAGCAACGGCGAGTGCATCTACCGGCGCGACATCGAGGAAATGGAACGTCGTACCGCCGTCCATCTCCAGCGGCGGCCGCGGGTGATGGGTCAGCACGTATGTCGGCGTGTGGAACGGCGGATTCGGTCCCCACCATCCGCGCCACGCCGGGTCGTCCTGCCAACCCGGAGGGCCGAACTTGCCGGCGCCCATGATCTCCGCGCCGATGCCGTGCTCGTGACGCTCGGCGAAGGCGTTGTCGACGCCGGCAGTGCCGGCGGCGTCCCAGAATCGGGTCGCGAACATCCACTCGTGGAGCCGATGCCCGGCGTGGCCGAACGGCGCCTCCAACGACAGGCCTTCGCCGGTGCCGAACCCGTCGAGCGAGATCGAGAAGTTGTGAACCCGGACGCGAGGCATGGGAGCTCCTTCGGTTGTGATGTGCGACCTCAAAGTAGTGACGCGTCTCGCGGCGACATTGCATCTGCGACATGCAGGGTGGGCCGGTAGGTGAGCTCTTGGATGTTGCCGTCGAGCGTTCGACTCTCGATCAGCTCGAGGTCGAAGTCGGCCGCACCCTGGAAGATCGCATCCGATCCGTTCTGGCCGGTGATCACCGGGAAGATGGTCACCTGGACGCGGTCGACCAAGCCGGCGGCCATCAGCGCCCGATTCATCGACAGGCTCCCGTGCGAGCGCAACGGTACCTCGGACTCCTCCTTGAACCGGGCGACGACATCGACCGCATCACCGCTCACCACGGTCCCGTCCACCCAGCCAAGGGGTCCTTCCAGCGTGGTCGACACGATGATCGCCGGCAGGTTCACCATCCGGGTGACCCACGGGTCCCTCACCTCGGACTCCTCGGTACTCGAGGCCAGCATCTCTGCGAATAGCCGATAGGTGTTGGCCCCGAAGACCATCCGCTGCTCCTCGCTGTACAAGGCGAGGCGGTGGTCGAGCAGCTCAGGCCCCTGTTTGCCCCAGTAGCCGCCCCAGTCGCCGCCGCCGGCGGAGCCGAAGCCATCCAGGCTGGAAAAGACGTCGAAGGTATAGGTAGCGATCATGATGCTCTCCTTGGGTGCGTTGATCGGGTCGTGGATACAGACTGGAACCCACGGCAAGACTCATCGCAGTCGCGGATCACGCCGCAGATGCCGAATGAGTGAGCACGTTGTCATTTCGACAACGCAAATGGAGGGAACTAGGCGTTGCGCAAACCACTGCATCCGGGCGCCGGTGCTGAGCCTCGCGCACGAACGCTGTGTCAGAGACGCCGATAGACGTCGCGGCGGTGAGCAATCCGGACGATAATCACGTGGCGTCGAGCATCATCGAGTTCGTAGACGACGCGCCAATCGCCGACGCGGATGCGGTAATCGTCGCGTCCCGCAAGCTTCGTCGTCCCTGAAGGCCTCGGTTCGGTGCGGAGCCGGTCGATCGCATCGCTGACGCGCCCAAGCATCTGCCCAGTCAGCCGGACCTAGTCGCGCTCCGCACGAGGCTCGAACAGGATCTCATAGTCCTGTTCCGGTCTCGCTATCGGCGAACCTCGCTCCACGGCCGCAGCGTGCTTTCATGACGCCATTCGATCTTTAACCACTCGCCGTGCGTTTCTTCGCTTGTCGGCACGGCGTGATCCAGACAGCTCCGTCTGGGTTCATAGCTGAGCACGGCGCAGCCAGCCGACCAGCCGCCTGAGGCTCGAAGCGCCGCACGTCGGCGTGAGCGACGCCGACGTGCTCGCCATTGAGCGCCTGCTCAAGGCTGGATGGATGCTCGCACTGGCCCGGACGATCACGAGGCCGATCCAAGACTCACCCAAGACCGGATAAACGCCGGACTAGATCCAGGCCGTCTTGGCAAACACGCCGTCGCCGCCGTCCGGGCGGTCGGAGCCGACGGCGATGAGCTCGAGCCCCTCGTCGCCTGCTTCGATGGCGCGAACGGTCGTCGGGCTGACGCGGACGACGTCCCATTGCCGGAGCTCATGCACGGCGTCGTCCAACCGGATACGGCCTGATCCGCTGACGACGACGTACGCCTCCTCCTGCTCGCGGTGGCTGTGCGCCTTCGGCGAACGGATGTTGGCGTCGTAGCGCATGAAGGTCACGCCGAGATGCTCGGAGTCGAGATGCTTGCGAGCGAAGCGCGCCTCCATCCCCTCCCGGTCGGCTGCCGAGTCCTCGATCTCCTTGAAGTTGACGATCGTGAAGTCGCTCATCCCTGCTCCTTTCATGTGAGTCGAGTCGTTTGAGGTCGAAGTGTCGCGGGGCGCCGTCCGTGTAGTCGGCGCGAAGACGCGGTAATCCTGCTCCGATCGATCCCGCGGTCCGTCCACCGACGAACGCACGGGCAAGCGGCCTGCTCATCCGGCGCAAGCCCCCTTAACGTTCTCTTGGCAGGAACTCACGCAGCCTCCGGCGCCAACGCAAGAGGTGACGGTGCTTCGTGAAGGAGCGGGTCGGGGATGCGGTCGCCGAGTCGAAGCAGGACGACTCCGGCCAGCACCGCGGCAAGCGCGCCACCCCACCAGATGGCATCTGGATAGGTCTCCAGAAGAAGGCCACCAATCGCCGGGCCGAGTGCCAGAGAGCCGGTGAAGGTCAGACTGTAGAGAGAGAGGTAGCGGCCGAGCAAATGGGCTGGAGCCATGTCCGCGACCAGCGGCCCGAGAACGAGAATGTGTGCGATTTCGCCACTTGCCAAGACGATCGCAACGGCGACGAGGAGACTGGTCGCAGCCAGCTCCGAGTGGACGAGCGTCGCTGGCAACACCGCGAGCAGAGCGACCGCAAAAAGCGCGCTTGTCGCCGCGAAAGCGTGTGTGCGTGGCATTCGTGCCACTACCCGCACCGCCGGGATCTGCGCGATGACAATGAAGGACGTGTTGACCAGAATGATGATCCCGATCTCGGCGGGGCCGACCAGCGTGTGTGCCTTTGCAAATGGTGGCAGGATGTTGGAGAAGAACGTGTGGCCAACGACGACGAGCACGATGTTGGCTGCGATCACTGTGAGGAAGAGCCGATCTCGAGCGACGGCGCGAAAGCCGGCTCCGTTGGCGTCTGTCGCTGTTGCGATCTCGGCTCGCGGGCTCGGTACGGCAGCGAGCACAATCAGCGCGAATCCGGCGTAGGTGACGGCGTCGAAGAAATAGAGAATTTGGAACGAGCTGAGCTGCTGCGCGGATGCGACGACGAAGCCGGAGACGGTCGCGCCGGAACCAATACCGAAGTTGCCAGCGACGCGGTTAAGTGCAAAGGCGGCCGCTCGCTGCTCGGGCCTGATCAACCTCACGACCAATGTCCGATTGGCCGTCCCGGCGGCGCCGAGCCCGGCTCCGCTCACAATCGAGCAGGCAAAGCCCTGCCAGGGACGGTCCACGAAGGCGAAGCCGGCGTAGCCAAGGGCGCTCGCCAAGCTTCCTGCGACCACGAGCCCTTTAGCGGAGCACCGGTCGAGCACCGCTCCCGTCGGCAGGGTGGCGATTGCGGACGTCCCCATGGTCGCCGCGAGAACCAGTCCGGCCGTCGAGGTTGAAAAGCTCCGTATTTGGTGCAGATAGATGATCTCAAAGGGAAGAACGAGCCCGTAACCGAAGTAGTTGAGGGCGTTTCCCGCTTGCAGGATGAGCACGGGGCGAGAGAGCCCGGTGCGCCAACCCGCGACGAGACGTGAGACGCGGCGGCTCATCGGACTAAAGGCCGCCACTGATTGTGGTCCCGAGGTCCACAGAGAAGGTCACGGCGAGAACGCCGGTCGCGGCGGCCGCTCCACAGGCGTCGGTTAAATCGGCAGATTGCTATTTGACGATGCGATCTCATGGCTCTCCCCATCTGGCGCCGAGAAGTCGTCCGCCGTCGTGATCCTGGCGGCGAGGCTCAGCACTTCTCGTTCGTTTGCCGTCCCTCATACCGTCACGCGAGGGGGCCGTCGCGTTACGCCTACGCGAGCCATGTAATTTTTGAGCGGATGCACGGTCTCGAGACCTTGAGCAGCGAAACCGCGCTCCTCACGGCCCTCCGCTGCGGTGACGAGGACGCGTTCAGCGCTCTCGTCGACGCCTACGGCGCCGCGATGCACAGGGTCGCGCTGACGTTCGTCCGTTCGAGCGCGGTCGCCGACGAAGTCGTGCAGGAGGCGTGGCTCGGCGCGCTCCGCGGCCTCGACCGGTTCGAAGGCCGGTCCACCCTACGAACGTGGCTGCTCCGGATCGTGGCCAACATCGCCCGAACCCACGCGGTTCGCGAGGCGCGCACCGTGCCCTTCTCCTCACTCGAGCTCGCACGCGAGTCAGCAGAGCACGAGCCGGCCCTACCCGCCGACCGCTTCCAAGGCCCCGACGAGCGGCATCCATGCCGCTGGGTCTCATTCCCAATGCCCTGGTCGGCCGAGCCGGACAGCGCTCTCCTCTCCGCCGAGACACGCAAGCTGATCGCCGACACGATCGCGGACCTCCCCGACGGCCAGCGGATCGTGATCTCGCTGCGCGACGTCGAAGGTTGGGACTCCGCGGAGGTCTGTAGCGTTCTCGAGCTCAGCGAGACTAACCAGAGAGTGCTACTGCACCGCGCGCGCTCGAAGGTCCGTGCCGCGCTGGAGCGTTACTTGACCACGGAGTCCCCGTGAACAACGAGTTCAGCTGCCAGGAGATGATCGAGGTCGTCACCAAGTACCTCGACGATGCGCTGCCGCCCGACGAGCGGCAGCGGTTCGAGCGACACCTCTCCTACTGCACCGGCTGCGGCACGTACGTCGACCAGATGCGCGAGACGATTAGGCAGACCAGCATGGTCCCGCGCGAGGAGTCGCTTCCGCCCGCGCTGCGGCAAGAGATCGTCGCTCAGTTCCGAACCTGGAAGCGACACTAGGACGCCCCCCTCAGCGGCACGACTCTGCCGTTGGGAGGATTCACCTAATGACCGGCCAGCCGGACGCAGAGCGTCTCCGCAGCAATCGCAATCGAAGTCGAAAGCGCTCTTAGCGCGGGATGTGGCGCCTCCGGCGCCGGCCGCTCAGCGCACGATGATGGATAAGTGGGCGAAATGGCGCCCGGTTACAGCGCGTTTGAAGAACGCTTTGAGTTTGACCTCGTAGCTTCCGGGCTTTAGCGATGAGCCGGCTGCGTAGACGATCGAGTTCGAGCCCGCATGGCCGGCGCGGGCGAGCATTCGCACCGTCACGTACCGCCCGTGCTCCTTCCGCGCGAACGTGACCGTCACGCTCGCCTTCCCGGAGAGCCTGAACGAGATCCTCAAAGACGAGCTCGCCTTGACGACGCGCGGTCTGATCACGAAGCCTGAGAGGCTGAGCTTGCGCGTTGGAATGGCGCTGTGGATCGTTGTCGTCGGCGTCGTGGACGTCGCCTGCGTCGCGGTCGTGGCGGTCGTTGCCGGCGCGGTCGTGGTGGCCGGGGACGTAGTTGTGTGCGTGGTCGTGGTCGCCGTCGACGTCGTCGCTGTTGTGGTGGTCGCCGGCGCGCTTCCGACCGTGATCGTAGTCTCGAATGCCGGCCCTCCCCCGCTTCCTTGCAGTTCGATCGTGACGGCGACGGTTTCAACTCCCGTCGAGGTGTACGTGTGGCTGGCGCTGATCGAGTACGTTCCGCCTGAGCCGGCAGTGATCGTGCCGGCAACGTTCGGCGTTTGGTCTCCCCAATAGACGCTGGCGGTGAACGAACTCGCGTTTACAGCTGGATCGGTATCGCTGAAACTACCGAGCACGAACGAGGACGCGACTCCCTTCGTCGCCGAGAGGCCGGTGGCTGGGACCGTTTTCCCGAGCCCGAGGACCACCGCCGTCGAGGTTCCCTGCCTCGGGTTCGCGCTTGCCGCTCCGTAGGCGTTCGGCACCCTGAAGGTGACTTGGAACGTCCCTGCGCCCGAGTAGGTGATGCCCGGCGTCGCAAAGACGTCGTAGACGCACGTCGAAGCGATCGCCGCGCAGGCCGTTTTCGTGGCTTTGGCGCCGGTATCCATAGTGCCGCCGGAGGTCCAGGCGACTTGTGCACCGATGCTCGCCGGGAGCACACCGCAATCGAAGGTCTCGCCGTTGGCGACCGGCTTGCAGTTGAGCGATACCGTGCCGATCTGACCCGTGTAGTTCACGCCCTCGGTCACGGTGAACGTGTAGGCATAGGCGGGCCGTGCGATCAGCAAGAGCACGGCGAGGCTGACGGCAAATGCGACGAGCCAGGTGAGACGCCGCCCGTGAACGCTCCTCTGCAATCGACCCTCCTCAGGTCGTCAAGACCACGCTAACTCACTGCCCCGGCCGTTGCAAGCTGCCGCCGGAATGACCGCGTGCCGATCGAGGTGCGCCCATGAAAACCGCGTTCAGGTTCGCGCAAGAGCAGCCTTGATCGCGCGTTCGGTCGCGGGACCGACAACTCCGTCGGCCGTGAGTCCGTTCGCCGCCTGAAATGCCTTCACGGCAGCTTCCGTCCCGGAGCCGAAATTGCCGTCCACTTTCGCGGCGGGGAAACCGAGCTTCACGAGCGACTGTTGCAGCAGCCTGACCTGCGCGCCCGTGTCGCCGACCTTGAGCTTGGCGGTCAGCGTCGTCGCGGGGACGGTCGTTGTTGCGGGAACCGTCGCGTGCGACACAGACGGGGTCGTGAGCGCAGGGGCCGTCGTCACCACAGGCGCGGGCGTGTGACCGCCGGACGAAAAGACGCCGAAGGCGGCGAGGAGCGCGACGAGAAACGCGATCGCGAGAGCACCGCCGACGATGACGCGGCGATCGACTGTTTCGTACCAGGGGTGCGTCGGAGACGGTGCGTCGCGCAGCCAATCCTCGGAAGCAGCCTCCCGCTCTTGCGTCTCCGCGGTCTCGCTGCCCTCGAACCAATCGTCGCGGTCTGGCCCGCGGTTCACGCCCGTACGGTACGCCGTCAGGAGGCTGTTGGCGTCCTAGACGATGAAGTGGGCCCCGCGGGGAACCACGCCTAGCTCGATCTCGCGCAACCTCGCGAGTGGATCGCCGAAGGTTCGCTCAGAGCTTGAAGCGGTAGACGCGTGCGTTGTGGGGCGCAAAGGCGCTCGAATCGGTGAAGCCGCCGTCGCTGACTGTCACCGGGCGCGCCGGGTTTCCGGGGTGGGCGAGCACCGTTCCCTCATGCACGCCGGCCGGCAGCCCCTTGAAGTGCACGCGACCACTCGCGTGCGGGCTCTTCCTGACCGCGATCAGGTAGAGAAACCGCCGGCGGTTCGTGCGCTGTGCGCGATGTCCACGGCGTCGGCGGTGATCGTGGCTTTCGCGTGCGGAGCAAGCAACGCCCGGCGGTGCTCGGCATCGCTGAGCTCGACGAGGAGCGCACGCTGGACGTCGTCCCAGTAGGTCCAGTTCCAGCCGCGTGCCCTGTCGGCGGCGTTCATCGCTCCTTGCAGGTGCCCGCCGAAGAACAAGAGACCGCGTGCGCCGGCGATGATCGCGTCGTAGGCCATGAAGCGAGCTTGCGGCAGGGTCGGAAAGACAACCGGGTGCGGCGGCAGCGTGCCGGTCCAGGCGATCTGGAGGGTTGTCCAGATCGCCTTCGTAGAGGCCTCGGCGATGATCGTCGTCATGTCGCCGACGACGCTGATGTCGGTGTTGACTGGCGATCCGCCCGCGTGCGCGCCCGGCGGGATCGGATAGATGTCGACCCCGTGCACGTCGCACGCGGCGGCGTAAGGCTTGACTGCGGCAACCGTCAGGCGAGTGTCCGCGCTCTGCCGCGTCGGTCCCGGCCCGCGCGGCGCCTCGATGATCACGACGGGATGGTGCGGGTCGACCTCTTTCAGGTGGTGGTAGACGGCCACGCAGCCGGCGGCCGGAACGTGCCCGTGGGCCGGCTCGTCGACTCCCTTCCAGGCGCCGAGGCCCGGATGTCCCTTGAAGGTGTCGACGATCCGGTCGAGCTCCGCTTCCTGAGACAGGTCGTCGTCGACCCCGGCCAGCCCGAGCCAGAGCTGCAGTCCGTGGGCCGGCGCGGCGTCGAGCTCCTGCGCGACCGTGGCCAGCTGCTCGTCGAGGCCGACCTTCTTCCAGACGGTGTAGTTGCGGGCGAAGTTGACCCCGGCGCTTGCGATCTCGGCCCAGGCGTCGCGGCCGTTTGGCGCTTTGCTCCCGGCGGGCGGCGGATCGGAGAGCCCGAGTGGGAAAACGGCCCGGCCCTCGACGAGCAGGTTTCCGGTCGTGGGATCGATCGTGCTTGCGGTCATCGCCGTTCCCTCCTGCCCGCCACGAAAGGGTAGTACGCAGATGCCAGCCGTTCACAATTCGAACGGAGCGCGTTAGGATCGGGCCTCCGCAACGGAGGGGGAGCCTTTCGGTGGCAGGGGTCACGTTCGACAAGGTGACGAAGGTCTACGCCGACGGCACGATGGCGGTAGACAGCCTCGACCTCGAGATCGGCGACGGTGAGTTCGTCGTGCTCGTGGGCCCGTCGGGCTGCGGCAAGACGACCGCGCTGCGGATGGTGGCCGGACTCGAGGACATCTCGCGCGGCGTGATGCGGATCGGCGACCGCGTCGTCAACCACGTGCCGTCCCGCGATCGCGACATCGCGATGGTCTTCCAGAGCTACGCGCTCTACCCACATCTCTCGGTGTACGAGAACATCGCGTTCGGCCTCAAGATCAAGAAGGTTCCGAAAGCCGAGATCGACAAGCGCGTCCAGAACGCCGCGCGGATTCTCGGCCTCGATCCGTTCCTGAAGCGCAAGCCGCGCGCGCTCTCCGGCGGGCAGCGGCAGCGCGTCGCGATGGGGCGCGCGATCGTGCGCCAGCCATCGGCGTTCCTGATGGACGAGCCGCTCTCAAACCTCGACGCGAAGCTGCGTGTCCAGATGCGCGCCGAGATCGCAGGATTGCAGCGTGACCTCGGCGTCACGACGATCTACGTCACGCACGACCAGGTCGAAGCGATGACGATGGGCGACCGCGTCGCCGTCATCCGCAAGGGCGAGCTGCAGCAGGTCGCCGATCCGCAGACGCTCTACGACCGTCCGGTCAACCTCTTCGTCGCGGGGTTCATCGGCAGCCCGGCGATGAACATGATCGAGGCGACGCTCGAGCGCTCGAACGGCGGCTACGCGGCCGTCGTCGGCGAGCAGCGGATCGGCATCGACCAGGAGGCGATTGTCTCGCATCCCGCGCTCGCGAAGTTCGACGGGCGCAACGTCGTGCTGGGCATCCGGCCGGAGGATCTCGAGGACGCCGCGCTGGCGACGTCAGCGCCCGCCGACCGCCGTCTGCACGGGAAGGTCGAGCTCACCGAGGCGCTCGGCTCTGAGATCATGGTGCACTTCTCGATCGACGCGAAGCAGGCCGTCACCGAAGACGTGCGCGAGCTCGCGCAGGATGTCGGTGACGAGCGCGCGGTCGCGGAGCTCGCGCAGGGCGCCGGCGACTCAGCCGATCTCGTCGGCCGCTTCGGCGCCCGGTCGCGCGTGAAGACGGGCGACACGACCGAAGTCGTCGTCGACTCCCGCTCACTCCACTTCTTCGATCCAGAGACAGGGCTCGGCATCTATGACGGACAGCAATGAAAGGAGGGGCATGACCCGCACACGCATCGCAATCGCGATGGCAGCTGCGATCGCGCTGGTTGCCACCGGCCTCGCCGGTGCAGGGACCAGCTCACACGCCAAGGCAGGGGTGAACACGGCCGTTTCCGGAACGATCACGTTCGACGGCATCTGGACGTCCTCATCGGGCCAGAAGCAGTTCCAGGACGTGATCAACCTCTTCAACAAGAGCTACCCGAACGTGCACGTGGACTACAAGCCGGTCGGAAACGACCTGCCGACGGTGCTCTCGACGGCGGTCGCGGGCGGGCACCCGCCGGACATGGCCGACATCGCGCAGCCGGGGACGATCGCCCAGTTCGCGAAGGAAGGCAAGCTGAAGCCGATCACCTACGCGACGTCCACGATCAACGCGAACTTTGCGCCTGCGTGGAAGCAGCTCGGCACCTACAGCGGGAAGCTGTATGCCCTCCCGTTCAAGGCCGCCAACAAGTCGGTCGTCTGGTACAGCGTGCCGACGTTCAAGGCGGCGGGCGTCAAGCCTCCGAAGACGTTCTCGCAGCTGCTTTCCGACGCGAAGACGATCCACGCGTCGGGCGCGCCCGCGTATTCGATCGGTGGCTCCGACGGCTGGACCCTCACCGACATGTTCGAGAACATCTACTTGCGAACGTTCGGCCAGGCGAAGTACGACCAGCTGAGCCAGCACAAGATCAAGTGGACTGATCCGTCGGTGACGACGGCGTTGAAGACGATGGCGAAGATCATCGGCGACACGTCGAACATCTACGGCGGGACGTCCGGAGCCCTCCAGTACGGCTTCAACGACTCCGTCACGAACGCGTTCGCCTCTCCGCCGAAGGCGGCGATGGTGTTCGAGGCCGACTTCGTCGGCGGCGTGATCCTCTCGTCGACGAAGGCGAAGGCGAACACCGGCTTCAACACGTTCACGTGGCCGTCGATCACGCCCGGGCCCGACTCGACGGCTGTCGAGATCGCGGGCGACCTGTTCGTCACGTTCCGCGACAACCCGGCGATCGAGGCGTTCGTGAAGTTCCTCGCAACCGCTCCGGCTGCCGAGGCCTGGGCGAAGCAGGGCGGCTTCGGCACCGGCAACGAGCACGTGCCGGCGAGCATCTATCCGGATGCGATCACGCGCGCGACCGAGGCCCCGATCAGCCAGGCAAAGGCCGTCGTGTTCGACATGTCCGACGAGCAGCCGCCGGCCTTCGGCGCAACGTCCGGCCAGGGTGAGTGGGGACTGTTCCAGAAGTTCCTCCAGAACCCGAAGAACATCACCGGCATCCAGCAGCAGCTCGAAGCAGCGGCTGCGAAGGCGTACAAGAAGTAACGAGTTGAGCGCTGGGGGAATCACAGCGGAGCCGCCGGTCGTGGCGGCTCCGCCCCCCACCGCCGAGCCCGGCAGGCTCGGCCGGTATCTCGTCGGCGCGTTCTTCCTCGCTCCGGCGATCTTCCTGCTCGGAGTGTGGATGGTCTACCCGGCCGTCTACACGATCGCGCGCAGCTTCTTCGGCCCGACGGGCTTCTTCGGCCACTGGGTCGGGATCGACAACTACAAGACACTGTTCACGACCTCGACGCTGACCCAGGCGATCAAGAACAACGCGATCTGGGTTGCCGTCGTGCCGGCGATGGTGACGGCGGTCGGCCTCATCTTTGCCGTGCTGACCGAGCGAGTGCGCTGGGCGGTCGCGTTCAAGACAGCGGTCTTCCTGCCGATGGCGATTTCGGCGTTTGCCACCGGCGTCACGTGGCGGATCATGTACCAGCAGGACCCGGGCCTCGGCGCGGTCAACGCGCTCGGCAAGACGATCGCAGGCGTCTTCAGTCCGGCGGGCGTGCTCTCGAGCGCCTTTCCCTCGACCCCGTCGCTGCAGCAGAAAAGCGGCGGCGCGCTCGTGCTGAAGACCCCGCTTGCGCCGGGCGGCGTGGCGCTCTTGCCGCTGACGGGCATCCCGCCCGATCAGGTTCCGGGCGGCGCAGCGCAAGCAGTGAAGCCGGCGGCGAAACCCGGCGACATCACCGGCGTCGTCTGGCGCGACTTCAAGCCCGGAGGCGGCAAGGCCGGCGTGGTCGAGAAGGGCGAGCTCGGGCTGCCGGGCGTGTCGGTCGAGCTCCGCTCGTCGAACGGCAAGGTGGTGCAGTCGACGAAGTCCGATGCGAGCGGCACGTTCGACTTCTCGAACGTGCCGGCCGGCAGCTACAACGCCGCGATCGGTTCGCAGACGTTTGCGAAGCCGTTCGGCGGCTACAGCTGGCTCGGGCCGAATCTGATCGTCCCGTCGCTGTTGATCGCTTACATCTGGATCTGGGCGGGATTCGCAATGGTGGTGATCGGTGCCGGGCTGGCGTCGATGCCACGAGACGTGCTCGAGGCCGCGCGCACCGACGGCGCCGGGGAATGGCAGGTGTTCAGGCGCGTCACGGTGCCGCTGCTCGCGCCGGTCCTGAGCGTCGTGTTCGTCACGATGCTGATCAACGTCCTCAAGGTCTTCGACATCGTCTACGCGCTCGCCCCGCAGTCGGAGTACGCGAAGGCGAACGTGATCGCGCTCGCGATGTACTTCACCGCGTTCCAGGGCGCGGGCAACTTCGGCATCGGCTCCGCGATCGCGGTGTTCCTTTTCCTGCTCGTCGTCCCGGTGCTCGCCCTCAATATCCGGCGCTTCAAGAGGGAGGCGTGATGGCGACCGCAACCGCAACTGCGATCGAGGTTCCGAAGCCGGGCGACAGCACGGCCGCCCGCCTGCTGCGCTTTGCAGCGCGCACGCCGCTCAACCTCTTCCTCGCGGTGGTCGGCCTGCTCTGGCTCGTGCCGACGATCGGCCTCTTCATCACGTCGATCCTGCCTGCGTCGGCCGACGCGTCGAAGGGCTGGTGGCAGATCTTCACCAAACCCAGCACTGCCACCTGGTCGAATTACGACGCTCTCTTCCACAACCACGGGCTGATCACCGCGCTGAAGGTGACCGCCTACATCGCCATCGGCAACACCCTGCTCGTCGTGCTCGTCGGCGCGCTCGCCGGCTACGCGTTCGCGTGGCTCGACTTTCCCGGTCGCGACTGGCTCTTCATCGGCGTGATCGGCCTGCTCGTCGTGCCGCTGCAGATGGCGCTGATCCCGATGTTCAAGCTCTACGACACGTTCGGGCTGTTCGACACCTGGGAAGGAATCGCGCTCTTCCACGCCGCGTTTGGGCTGCCGTTCGCGATCTTCCTGTTGCGAAACTTCTTCGCCGGCCTGCCGAAGGACATCATGGAATCGGCGCGCATCGACGGCGCCAACGAGATCGTCATCTTCGTGCGGCTGATCTTGCCGCTCGGACTGCCCGCGATCGCGTCGCTTTGCATCTTCCAGTTCCTCTGGACGTGGAACGACCTCCTCGTGGCCCTGACGTTCGGCCAGAACACGACGCCGATCACGGTGTGGATCGCGGGGCAGCTTCGCGAGTTCGGAACGAGCATTGACATCATCGCGCCGGCGTCGTTCATCTCGCTCGTGATCCCGCTCGCGGTGTTCTTCGCCTTCCAGCGCTACTTCGTACAGGGGCTCCTCGCCGGCTCGGTGAAGTGACGTCAGACGCGCGCATCGCCGTCGTCGGTTCAGGTCTCGCCGGATTCACCGCCTACCAGACGCTGCGCAGAGGCGGTTTCGAGCCGGGCGAGATCACGGTGTTCGGAACGGAGGCAGATCCCGCGGCGGGCTGGCGGCGCCGCGCTGCGGCGATTCGGCAGCGCGAGATGCGTTCCGAGAGCGACGGGCACTGCCTGCCGACGAGCTTTCCCGGGCTCGCAATCCGCTCGGCCGCGCGCCGCCGCTCGGCGGCGCCGCTGCTCGCGTCGGCGTTCGACCGCTACCACCCGACGGTCGACGAGTTCCTTGGTCACGTCGAAGCGCTGCGGGAAAGGAGCGGTTGGGACAAGAGCCTCGACGATCGCCGAATCGAGCGCGTTCGCGCGGTCGACGGCGGCTTCGAGCTCGATGGTTGCGGTGTCTTCGCTCACGTGCTCGTCGCGCCCGGCCATCCCGGCCTGAACATTCCGACCGAGCTACGCGACGACCCGCGTGCCGTCCATTCCTACGAGCCGCACGAGTATGCCTCGACCGTGACCGTCATCGGTGCCGGCATCGCCGCGGCGACGGAGTGGCTGAACGCGCTCGCAGCCGGGTCCGAGGTCGTGTCCATCCGGCGTCGAGAGCCGCTGCGCCGGCCGCTGAACGTGCCGCGGGAGTACTTCTCGCGTCGGGGGCTCGCTGCGTACCACCGTCTCGGCCTCGAGGAACGGGTCGCGCGGTTGCGCGCGCTGCTCGCTCCGTCCTATCCCCTGGGCTCGACCTGGGACAAGCCGCTCGCGCGCGCGGCCGCGGAAGATCGGTTCCGTGTCGAGCCGTCGTTGAACGGAAGCGCGCAGGTGATCTGCGCGACGGGATTCGTCCGCGGCTTCGAGAAAGACGCGCTGCTTGCCCGCCTCGTCGGCGACCACGGGCTCGAGACCGCAGGCGGTTGGATCGTCCTCGCGCCTGACGGGTCCGTGCCGTCGTTGACCGACGACACGCGCACGCTCGCACTCGCGGGCGCGCCCGCGCCAATGGCATTTCCGGCCGCCGACACACTCGCGGGTGCGCGCTACGTCGCCCACGGCTTCCTTCGGAGGATCGCTTCGTGTCGTACACGCTGAGAGGGCGCATCGAGTCGCGTCTCGGCGTGCTCGTTCCCGTGATCGTCGCGGCGTGCGTGCTCGCGCTCGCCGAGCACCGTTACTGGCCCGTCGAGGCCGTCGGCCTGATGCTCGGAGTCGGCGTCGCGCTCGACCTCCAGCTCTACCATCGCTTTCTGCCCTATCAGCCAGGCTGGGTTGCGCTGCCGCTCGGCGCACTCGAGCTGGCGGCGCTGCTCGGGCTGATGCGCGTCCTCGGCGTGACGGCGCCGCTCTGGCAGGCCGTCGCGCTGTTCGGCGGCGGCTGGCTCGTCGCGCAGGCCCTCGGCCACGCCGGCTTCCCGTTGCTCCGGCTCGCGTACGCCGAGGACGGCGGCGAGCTCGGGCGGGTCGGGCTGGTGTCAGCAGTCGTCGTCGGAGCGCTGCTCGCGACGACCGGCGCCACGGCGTACGCGCTCGAGCCGCCTGTCGTCTACCTGAAGTCCGGCGTCCACAAGGGCCCGCTCGTGATCACCCACCGCGAAGTGCTAGTCGGCCGGCCCGGGGCGATCGTGCGCGGCGGCATCGTCGTCGAGGCGAGCGGCGTCACGATTCGCAACGTCACCGTCGTCGGCGGCGAATACGGGATCGCAGTCCAGAACGTCAGCCGCACCGTGCTCGACGGCGTATCGGTCTCGGGCGCCGAGCTCGACGGCATCCACGTCACCGGCGCCGGCGTAATGATCCGCAACTGCACGGTCGACATGCACGGCAACCCGATCGGCAAGGGGATCGACATCTCGTACAACATGGGCATGGGGATGAGCATGGTCGAGGGTTGCACGGTCTTCGGCGGCATGGAAGGCATCGACACGCACTCCTCGATGACAGACATCGTCCGCGACAAGGTGAGCGGAACCCGGGAGCACGGCATCTCGGTGACCGAAATGTCGATGGGCACGGTCATGGACAGCGAGGTGACGAATGCGCTCGGCATCGGCATCTACTGCAACGACCGTTCGATGTGCATGCTCGAGCACAACACCGTGGTCGCCACGAGGCGCGACGTGGCCTCCGGCAATCCGACCCGGAACGGCGTGGGCATCCTTGCGAGCTTCCAGTCGGAGGCCGACCTGCGCGGAAACACCCTCGGCTCGAACCCGGTGCCGATGAACGCCGTGATCAACTCCCAGCTACGAGCGACGCACTAGAGAGGAGCGAGGCTATGCCTCACATCGACCTGCCCGAAGGAGTGCCTGGGATCCGGAGCGCGTTTGCGTTTCGCCCCGAGACCGCGGATCCGCTCTGCGCGCTTGCAGAGGTACTCCTCCGCGGAGACAACTCGCTCAGCCGTGGTGACCGCGAGTTGATCGCCGCGTACGTCTCGAACCTGAACGAATGCATGTTCTGCCAGTCGTCCCACAGCGCCTTTGCCGCTGCTCAGCTCGACGGCGGGATGACGCTCGTCGAGCAGGTCAAGCGCGATCCGCTGACAGCGCCGATCGACGACAAGCTCCGGTCGCTTCTGGCGATTGCGGCGAAGGTGCAGGACGGCGGCCGCTCGGTGTCGGCAGACGACGTTGCCGCGGCCAGAGAGCAGAGCGCGACCGACGTCGAGATTCACGACACGGTGCTGATCGCCGCGGCATTCTGCATGTTCAACCGCTACGTCGACGGACTTGCGACGTGGGCGCCGACCGATCCGGCGGCGTACGAGGCGATGGCCGACCGGATCGTGAACGAGGGCTACCTGGCGCCGGTCCCGGTCTAGTCAAGGGAGCCACGTGGCGACCCGGCGGTCGAGCTCCTCGCTCTCCTCCGGCGTCAGCCCGCGCAGCGGACCGCGGACGTCCTCGTTGATCGGCACCCCCCTAGTTCGAAGCACGTGCTTGAGCGCGGCATGCCGCGGAAAGCGGTCGACGGTCGCCCGGAGGGCGGCAACGTCGTCGGAGCGCGCGGGATCGGCGGTGCGCACAGCCTCGGCGATTGCCTCCGGAAACGCGGTCGCGAGCGCCGACACGGCGCCGACCGCGCCGGCCGCGATCCCCTGCGCGATCAGCGCCTCCGGCCCGACGAAGATGTCGAGCCCGTCGATCAGGTACGGCTCGAAGCGCTCCCAGGGCGAATCCGAGACCTTCATGCCGACGAAGTTCGCTGCCTCTTCGCGGAGCGCATGGAGGACGTCGACCGGGATCGCGTAGCCGCTCGCCTTCTCGAGCTCGTAGACGTAGAACGGCGTCGGCGACGCCGCCTCCGCAGCAGCTTTGAAGTGTTCGAGCAGTGCGCGGTCGTCGAGCTGGAAGTACGGCGGGCCGATCACCGCAACCCCGGCCGCACCTGACTCGGCGGCGTGACGCGCGAGTGCAACCGTGTCCGCGGTCGTCTGCGCGCCGCAGTGCACTGCCACGGCGAAGCCGGGCGGGGCCGCCGCGAGAAAGAGCTCGGCGACCCGTTGGCGCTCGGTCACCGAGAAGAGGATCCCCTCCCCGGTCGTGCCGAGCGCCAGGATCCCGTCGAGCCCGGCGCCGGCCAGGAAGTGCGCCAGCGCCTCGAACACCGGCTCGTCGAGCCGCGCGCCGCCGTCTCGAAGCGGCGTCGCAGCGGCCGCAAGCGTCCCCTTCAGCACGGACCCGACTCTACGCGGGCGCGGCATCATGTAGGACCAGCACATGGCGCCCTGGCCCGACGACGACCGCTACGAGCAGATGACCTACCGGCGCTGCGGCCGGAGCGGCCTGAAGCTGCCCGCGATCTCACTCGGGCTCTGGCAGAACTTCGGCGGCGACCGGCCCTTCGACACGAGCCGCGCGATCGTCCGGCGGGCGTTCGACCTCGGGATCACGCACTTCGACCTCGCGAACAACTACGGGCCGCCGTACGGCTCGGCCGAGGAGACCTTCGGACGCCTGCTGCAGGGCGACCTCGCGCCGTACCGTGACGAGCTCGTGGTCTCGACGAAGGCAGGCTACGACATGTGGCCGGGCCCGTACGGCGAGTGGGGCTCGCGCAAGTATCTGCTCGCGAGCCTCGACCAAAGCCTCGCGCGCATGGGTCTCGACTACGTCGACATCTTCTATTCGCACCGGTTCGATCCCGACACGCCGCTCGAGGAGACGATGGGCGCGCTGGCGACGGCCGTCACGAGCGGAAGGACGCTCTACGTGGGCATCTCGTCGTACTCGGCGGAGAAGACGAAGGAAGCGAAGGAGATCCTCGCCGGCTTCGGCATTCCGCTCTTGATCCACCAGCCTTCGTACTCGCTCTTCAACCGCTGGATCGAGGGAGGGCTGCTCGACGTTCTCGGCGCGGAGGGGATCGGCTGCATCTGCTTCTCGCCGCTCGCGCAAGGATTGCTCACGGACCGCTACCTGGACGGGATTCCCGAGGGCTCGCGGGCAAGCAGGCCGGGCAGCCTCTCGCGCGAC
>DASYAO010000076.1:0-17907 GCA_036501285.1 Gaiellaceae bacterium | reverse complement strand
CTGCGCGACGATCCGGCCTGGCCCCCGAGCGCGGTGCTTTCGACGATCAGCGTGTCGAGCCCCTCAGATGACCCGTAAACCGCGGCGGCGAGGCCGGCGGGACCACCACCGACGACCAGCAGGTCCACCTCTTCGCGCGGTTCGAGCTCGCGACCGACTCCAAGGGCCCGCAGCACCTCGCCTCTCGTCGGGTGCTGCAGCTCGACGCCGCCCGGCAGCCGCACGAGTGGCGCCTCTGCGCCATCGGCGAGATCGGCCTGCTGCCAGTTGAACGGCAGCCGGTTGCGTGCGAACTCGAGCATCTGCATCGTCGCCGCGGAGGTACGCGGCCCGACGATCTCGAGGCCGATGCCCTGCACGCGCTGGAGTGCCTCGCGGCGGGCGATGAACGTCGCCAGGACCAGGTCGCTGAGCGGCCCGTCGTCGAAGAGCAGCGCGCGAAGGGCGTCGCGGTCGACGGCGATGTAACGGAGCGGCTCCGTCACGACCGCGGTCACGAAGACCGTCTGCCCCGAGAGCAGATTGAACTCGCCGAGGAAGCTGGAGGCGCGGTGACGCACGATCTCGTTGCCGGCCGCATCCAGGATCGCCACCTCCCCCTCGCGGACGGCGATGAATGGATAGGTCGCATCTCCGAGCCGGTACAGCACGTCGCCGATCGCCGCCGTCCGCTCCTCGCCCAGCGCGGCGAGCGTCGCCAACTGGGATGCCGAGAGCGAAGGGCTTGGAGGAACTGCCATGACGCGAGCGTACTCTCGCGTCACCGGTCGGCCGCTCAGCCCACCTGCGTCCAGGTGCCGCCCGCGTCGTCCGTCCGCCAGAGCGAGTGGTCCCAGCCCACGGCGTAAGCGAGAGTCGGGGTACCCGGTGAGAACGCGACGGGCCCGAACATCACCTTCGATTTCAATGACGGCTGCCAGGTCGTGCCGCCGTCGGTCGAGCTGAGGACCCCATAGCTCGTCATCAGCACGTGGTTCGTATCGGTCGGCTGAACCGCGTATTCCATGACCATGTGGCTGCCGCGCGGATCCGTGAAGGCCGTGTGCAGCCAGCTGGCGCCGTTCGCGCTCTGATAGGCGCCTGTGGTCATGTTGCCCGCAACGAAATGGCCGCCCACGGTGATCGCGAGCGCCCACGGGGTTCCGCCGATCTTCCCAGCCCAGAGTTGGAACGACGCGGCCGAGTCGGTCGACCGGTAGACGGCGCCGTTACGAAGTACCGCATAGACGGTTTGATCGTGCCCTGGATCGACCGCGAGCGCCTGTACGGCGATGGCCGGCAAGCCCTTCGGAACGAGGCGGCTCCAGCTCGTGCCGTCATCAGTGCTTTCCACGAATACGGGCTTGCCCTTGCCGACCAGATACTCGCCGTGCGTCGAGACGGTCGGCAGTGCGTGTGCCTTCTGCAAGACGCCGGCGGCGAAGATCTTCGAGCCGCTCTGCACGATGCTGGTGGCGTCGAGTCCGGCGGGACCGGTCACCTTCCAGTACCTGCCGCCGTCGTTCGACCGGTAGAGCCCCTGGCCCGTGCCGAGGAGGAGCACGTTCGAGTTCGACGACGCAACCGTGAGCGCCCAATACCACTGCGACGTCGGGACGGCGCTTTCCGCGAAATCGGGGACTGCCGCGAGCACTCCGACCGCGATCGCCGCTACGAGTGCCATACGCCTTATCGGTGTGACGAAGCGACTCATGCGGCCTCCCGTGTCGTGTTCACGATTTCGAACGCTGCGCGCGAATACCGTATTCCCGGGTGACGAAAAGCACACGCTCGGCGTCCCGTGCAAGCAGGAGGCAGAGGATCGCGATCGGCAGCTCGACGAGGAGCGCTTCGGCAAGCGAGGCGGCGAGCTCGACGCCCGGCGACGCGGTCGTCACGTCGAACCATGCGTCGACGAGCAACAGCGCGGCTGCTGCTGTCGCTGCGCCTTCTAGCCAGGGAGAGCGTCGCCAGGCCGCGGCCGCGACCGCGATCAGAAGAAGGGTGAGGACGACGTCGAAGCCGGCCCAGGTCACGTTCCAGTGCGGCGCCGCGTGCGTCGCCGGCAGGCGGGTGGCGAGGACGACGATCCATGGCACGAGCGCGATTGCCGCCGCCGCGAAGAACGGCGCCACCCAGCGCGCTGCCTTCCAGGTGACGCGGTCGCTCTGATCTGTTTCTATCGTCGTCATCGTCGTACCCGTGCGGAGGCGATCCGCTCTTCCTGGTCAACGCACCGGCGCCGAAAAGTCTTCCCGGGGGTCGAGCGCGGCCCGCCCCCCGGGAACTGGAGCGTCAGGCTGATCTAAGGACGTCTCGAACGTAGGCCGGCGTCATCGGCATGCGGTAGAGACGCACTCCGGTCGCGTCGAAGAACGCGTTGGCGATCGCGGCCGGGACGGCTGCGGTTGTCGGTTCACCCGAGCCGCTCGGCGGCAGGTCGAGCCGCTGCACGACGACGGTCGTGACCTGCGGTGCCTGCTTGAAGCGGAGGACCGGGTAGCTGATCCAGTCGAGACTCGTCTGGCGGACCTTCGAGAACCTGACCTCTTCGAGGATGGCCCGGCCGACACCCTGGACGCAGCAGCCGACCATCTGGTTCTCGACCGAGGCCGGGTTGACTGTCGTGCCCGCGTCCTGTGCCGCGTAGACGTGGTCGACGGTGATCACGCCGGTCTTCTTGTTGACGGTGATGTCGGCGATGATCGCCGGATAGGAGCCGGCGAAGCCGCCGACCGCGACACCGCGGCCCTTGACGACGTTGCCGCTTGCGAGCTTGGCTGCCGAAACCGCCGGCTGCCAGCGGGCAGCCTTCGCGACCGCGTTGAGCGCGTCGATCCAGCGTGCAACGCCCGACGTCTGGGTGGCGTCGATGTTCTGGGTGCGGAACGCGATCGGATCCATGTTCGCCGCGTGTGCGAGTGCGTCGATCGTTTGCTCCGACGCGAATACAGCCTGTGGTGCGCCGGGGGCCCGCAGCCAGATGGCCTTGAAGAAGCCCTTGTAGCCGTCGATCGCGTTGCTCGTCACCCGCCGGTTCGGCACGGTGTAGAACGATCCCGAGTTGACCGTGTCGATCTGGCCGGCCGGCGACTTTGCGGGGAGCGGCGTGCCGGAAAGCTCCGCTGCCGACTCGATCACCTGCGTCCAGCCGGTGTTGTACGCCGTGTAGTCGTAGGCGACGAGCTTCCCGTTGCCGTCGATCCCGGCGCGGACGTCGGTTGCCTGTGCGGCGCCGAACTGATCCCAGCCGGTCTCGTCCCAACGCATGAACTGCACGCGGACGGGCTTCCCGACGGCCTGCGAGAGCAACGCCGCCGAAATCGCGGCGTCGTCGTAGCCGGAGTGCCCGTACGTCCCTGATGCCGGATACACCTCGACGCGAACCGACGCGGCCGGCATGCCGAGCGCCGCCGAGACCGATGCCCGCGTGAGGAGATACGCGGCCTGGGTGAACGAGAGGATCAACGCTCCGTTCGACGTGACGTCGGCGACGGCGCAGTTCGGGCCGAGCGGAGCATGTGACTGGTAAGCGGTGAAGTAGCTCGACGACACCGTCTTCGCCGCTGATGCCAGACCTGTGCCGACGTCGCCCGCGTTGACCGCGAGCGTCGAGGTGAGGAGGTTGGCGGGATTACGCAGTGAAGCCTCGAGGTTGCCGCTGCCCGGAAGGGACGGCGTGTTGTCCCACGTCACCTTCAGCTGCGCGGCTGCCTGGATCGCGTCGTACTCGAGCGGTGCGACGACGCCGAGGAAGTTGCCCTTCTGAACGATCTGCACGCTTGGCAGGTGCGCAATCGAGCTCTTGTCGAGGCTCAGCAGCTTCGCCCCTTGCCCGAGCGCCGCCTGGCCGAGCGGACGAACGACCCGGCCGTGAAGCATTCCCGGCACACGAACGTTCTGGACGTAGGTGAGCTTCCCGGTGACGATGTCGGGGATGTCGATCCGCGGGACGGCCTTCCCGATCAGCCGGTAGTTCGAAGGGCTCGTCAACGTCGGATTCACGGCGGCGACGGTGCTGTTGAAGGCCTTCCCGGCCATCAGGTCGCTGTACTTGAGGCTCTTACCGCCGCCGGAGACCACGCCGTTCGAAACCGAGAGCGACGAGGCCGGGACGCCGAGCTGCGCTGCGGCCATGTCGACGAGCAGCGTGCGGGCAGCGGCGGCAGCGCCGCGCATGCTCGTCGAGCCCATCGCCGTCAGCGTCGAGGAGCTACCCGCCGCGAAGGCCGACAGGGAGACGTTCGTGTCGATCTGGGCCGCGCCGACCTGATCCATCGAGAGCCCGAGCTCCTCGGCGGCGATCATTCGCACCGCCGTGGGCGAGCCCTGGCCCATCTCGGCCCAGCCATGGAAGAGCGTCACCGTGTTGTCGGGATTGATCTGCAGCCACGAGTCGATCTGCGCCGGATCGGGCGGACCCGGCAGCGCGCCGGTGTGGCCCGCAAGCGTCGCGCCCGGGTTGTTCGCAGCACGCGCACTGCCGGCGCCGACGAGACTGAGACCGATCACGAGCGATCCGCCGCCTTTGACGAATGCTTTGCGCGAGAACTCCTTTTCGTGCATGAAGCCCGTCATCGCTACTTGCCTCCCTTGGCGATCACGCCGGCGGCCTGCTGAATCGCCGACAGGATCCGCGGATAGGTGCCACAACGGCAGAGATGACCGTTCATCGCCGTCCTGATCTGGTCTTCGGTCGGGTTCTTCGTCGTCGAAAGCAGATCGGCAGCCTGGATCATCATCCCGTTCTGGCAATAACCGCAGTGCGGGACCTGGATGTCGATCCACGCCTGCTGAATCGGATGCAACACCGGTGTCGCAGCCGTCGTGCCACGCTGCTGCGCATAGAGAGCCGGCAGGCCCTCGAGCGTCGTCACCGCGCGGCCGCTGACAGCGGCAACCGGCGTCACGCACGAACGAATCTCCTTGCCGTCCAACAACACCGAACAAGCACCACACTGCGCAAGCCCACAACCAAACCGCGGGCCGTGCAGGTGGAGCTCGTTGTGCAGGACGTAGAGGAGCGGAGTATCAAGACTCGCGGACACGCTATGAACGAGTCCGTTCACCTTGATCTTCAACTTGCTCGCCATTCCCCCTCCGTTTCGGAGTGTGAGGTTGTGTGTCTAGACACATGGCTGGCCCGGACGCGAGAAACCCTTGCCCAGGGCCGGCCGCTAGACAAGGTACAACCGGTCACGGGCACCAGCAATAGTCAGGCACAAGCTAATCTCGGCGTTTCTCTATGAAATGAGAAGCGCGGACCTATGGCCTCTTCAGCCCGGAGGCGCGTAGTACGGATACGTGCCCGGCGTCACGCCCATCGCCGCGGTCGCCATCCCCTGGCGCGTGTAGCCCGCCGGCGGGGCGCATCCGAGCCCCGTCCCGGCGATCAGGTCGGCGTGCTTCGCGCCGGCGAGGATCCCGGCCGGATAGAGCTCCCGCGCGAAGGCGAAGTAGTTCGTGCCGAGGCACCACCCTGTCGTCGCCTGACTGCTGTCGATCTTCGCGATCGTCTGGATCTGCGGTGAGAGGTCGCGGCTCGTGAGCGGCGGCCGGTCGCAGGCAGGCGCGACGAGCAGGCCGCTCACCTGCTCGATCGGGCCGGCCTTCGCAAGCTGGCCGCGGGTCGGCCAGCCACTGTCGCCGCGATCGACCGCGATGCGCGCGATCTCGTGAGAGCCGGCGAAGGCGAGCAGTCGCGTCGCCGTCGGCAGCGCCTCGTTGCTCAGCCACTGCATGTCGAACACGGTCGGATCGCTTTCGAAGGAGGACACCGGATGTGCGCTGCGCACGAGCGGCCCCAGGTAGCCCTCTGCGAGCCGGAAGCGGAAGCCGTTCTCGGCCTGCGCGAGCATGAACGGCCCGACGTCCCCCCACGGGAACGCGACGAGCGTCTGACCTTGCTTCGCGCACGAAGAGGAGAAGAACGCCCAGCGCTTCGGATGCTGCGTGTAGTCGGCACCCCAGGCGGCCGGGACGAGCGCCGCGACGGCGAGGGCGGGCAGAAGATACGGCCGCGCGAAGACGCGGCCACTCGTCCGCGCGATCCAGAGCGCGACGACGATTGCCGCCGTCAGCGCGAGGTAGAGCACGATGCGCGTCGGCCTCAGGTTGTCGAGGACCGGCACGTGGCGTGCATACGTCCACGGCAGCGTGATCAACCGGTGACCATCGAGGTAGAGCACGTCGCCGAGCGCGGAGAAAGCGGCGAGGAACGCGGCGCCGAACAGAAGCCACGTCGTCCGCGCGTGGCGAAAGCGCCAGGCATAAAGGACGAGGATCAGGAGTACCGGCAGACCGAGATACGCCCCGGCTTCGACGTCGTGGAAATGCACGTGCACGCCTTTGAACGAGCCGCCGAGAAAAGCGTTCTGCGCGGCCGGCACGAGGAAGTTCGCCCCGTCGAGGTCCGAGATCTCCGCGCCCGAGAACGACGAGGCGTGAAAGCCGAGCAGCAGGAAGGCGACGAGCGGCGCCGTGACGACGCCGGCCAGAACATAGCCGCCGAGCAGCGGGACGACCGCGGCGCGGATGCGAGCACGTGTCGCCGGCAGCAGCGCCGCGGCGAGTACGAGACCGACCACGACCGCAAGGGTGAGCGTCAGCGTCACCTCGGTCGAGATCGTGAGCTGCGCGGCGACGAGCAAGCCGATACGCCAGACAAGGCCGCGCGTGTCGAGCTCTCCCCCGAGGTAGCGCAGGACGACGAGCGCGACAACCGGCAGCAGGAAGACGCCGATCAGATTCAAGTGCCCCTGCAGCTGCTGCTGCACGACGAAGCTCGAGAAGCCGAACAGGTAGCCGCCGACGAGCGACGCCCACACCGAGCGCGTCAGGTGAAGGCAAAGCTTGTAGGCCGTCCAGGCCGCGAGCGCCGGCAGCAGGATCGCGCAAGTGTTGAAGGCGACGACCGGTCCGGCCGCGAGCGTCAGCGGCGCGAACACGATCGCGAGGCCGGGCACGGACGTCGTCCAGGTGAGGTTGATGCCCTGCGGCGCGTAGAGCGCGTGCGTGACGAACGGGTTCGTGCCGTGGAGCAGCGCGTGCGGCCACCACGCGAACGACCAGGCGAAGATGAACGGGTCCTGGCCGCTCCCGACCATGACGCGCCCCGGGTGCGGCAGCAGGCGCACGCCGAAGTAGCCGAACGAGATCGCCGCGTACGCCAGGAAGACGAGCCCGTCGCGCGTCCACGGCCTGCGCACGGCCGCCATCAGAGGTCTAGCAGTGTCCGGACGCGGTACGCGATTGCTTCGAGCGTTCGAGCGGAAACGGAACCCCACGGCTCTCCGATGAGACGATCGCTCGAAACCGAACGCACAGCTTCACACAGAGCCCACGAAGCCTCCTGTAAACCGCCTTCGGGGGGGTCGACCCGCACGCGAAGCGGCATCCGTTGGCGCTCTCTCGTCGTGAAGGGCACGACCACGACGAGTCCCGCCGGCCCATGGTTGAACTGGTCGTTCGAGAAGACGACCGCCGGCCGCCGGCGGCCCTGTTCGTGCCCGCGGACCGGATCGAAGTCGACGAGCCAGACCTCTCCCCGGCTCGCCAATTAGTCGAGCCCGTCGGACAGCGACCCTTCGAGGACGTCGAGCTCGTCGAGCGTCGCCCCCGAGGCACGAAGCTCTGCGTAGCCGCGGTTGGTTTCGGCGATAAGCAGGCTGCGGTAGAACTGGTCGACCGCACGTGCCAGCAGCTCGGGGGTCTTTTCCCCGGTCTCGCGCTCGAGAACACGAAGTGTCTCGCGCGTCTCCTCGCGGATCCTGACAGTCGTTCCCGGCATAGATGGATCCCCTCCTTCAGCGAACGTCGTGGCCGTGGACATTCGTGTAAACCGAAATGTAGACGTTTTTGCCTACCCATGGAAGAGAGATCTCACACCGAACGGCGGACACCCCAGGAGGCCGTCCTGAGAGCGGGCGACCCGCTCTAACCCTGCTCGGTCTTGGTGCTCACTGGCGCGCATCTCATCGAGTTCGCTCAAATCGAATCTGCACCTCTCCAGATCGCATGGCTTGCGACATCGCCGCAGTGTGGCCTTCTGGGTTGCACCCGGGGCATTCCTGGCCCGCGTGTCTACCGGTCTTCCAGCCGAGCGCCGCGGCGTAAGACACGGCAGCGGGTTCCTCTCCGTCTGTGAACCGACCGAGCGTCTCGTCGACGATCGACGTCAATCGTCGGTCGGTCGGATCGGGAAACGGGGCCGCTGGCATCGCGCTGGTTGCAGCATCCCTGTCTATCCGATGCTCAGGCGCAGCGATGTGCCCTTCGAACCACCCATGCACCGCTGCGTGCATGACACGGACTTCGAGACTCATGTTTTGATCAGGCTCGTCGAATGTCTCGGAGATCGTAAACAGGAGCGGAGCGGCGTTCGTGTCCATGGAACCATGCGTCCTTTCGGTGTTGAACTCCCGCGCATCCTCGCACCGGGCGGATGGGTCGCGCCGGCCTCTCAGAACGCAATCGTGATGTCCCGTTCCGTCGAGCGCGAAATCGAAGACAAGCTTGATCTCGCTGATCGTCAGTGAGAGCGGGCGATGGGGCTCGAACCCACGACCCTCAGCTTGGGAAGCTGATGCTCTACCAACTGAGCTACGCCCGCGGGTCGCGGGAAAGCTTAGCCGTCTCTGTGCGCGGTCTCGGGCGCGAACGCCGGTAGGCAAACCGCGACGTACTGCGCGCCTTCGGGCGTCGAATAGCGCACCCACTCGCCCGCCTTCGCCATCACTGCCTCGCCCGGGCCGGCCTCGACCCGGCCGCCTTCATGCTCGACGACGACGAGCCCTTCGAGGACGAGCGTTCACTCGTCGAACTCGGGCGTCTGCGCCGGCTCTTCCCAGCCCGGCGGGCTCGTCATCCGCGCGATCGACACGCGCTCGTCGGTTGTCGACGCGCGTCCTGCGAACTCCTCGATCAGCTTCTGACCGACGCCCTTGACCACCGTCGGCAGGCGGATGTGCTCAACCAAAGAACGTCTTCGCCGTGTCGTACCAGGACTGCGGCACGAGCTTGAGCTCTGCGGTCGCCTCCGTCAGCGGCACCGAGTCCACCACGTCACCGTGGAGCGCGGACATCCGTCCCCACTTGCCTGCGATCACCAGGTCGGCTGCCTCGAGGCCGAAGCGCAGGCCGAGGATGCGGTCGCGCGCTGTCGGCGTGCCGCCACGCTGGATGTAGCCGAGCACGGTCGCGCGCGTCTGCATGTTCGTGCGCTTCTCGATCTCTGCCGCGACCGTCTCGCCGACGGCACGGTTCTCGACGCGCACGTGGCCGAAGTCGTCGACCTCGCCGGAGTCCTCGACGCCGGGAAGCTCGGCGCCTTCGCTCGCGACGATCACCGAGAAGTTCTTGCCGCGAGCCTTGCGCCGTTCGACGGCGGCAGCCGCCTCGTCGTAGTCGACCTTCTGCTCAGGAATGAAGATGAAGTCGGCGCCGCCGGCGATCCCCGCATAGAGCGCGATCCAGCCTGCGTGCCGTCCCATCGTCTCGACGACGATGATCCGGTTGTGCGACTCCGCCGTCGAGTGGCAGCGGTCGACGGCTTCGGTCGCGACGTGCACCGCGGTGTCGAAGCCGAATGTGAAGTCGGTGCCGTTCAGGTCGTTGTCGATCGTCTTCGGCACGCCGACGACCGGCAGGTCGAACTCGGAGGAGAGCCTGGACGCGACGCCGAGCGTGTCCTCGCCGCCGATCGCGATGAGCGCGTCGAGCTGCTCGAACGTCTTCTTGACGCCGTCGACGCCGCCCTCGAGCTTGTACGGGTTCGTGCGCGAGGTGCCGATGATCGTGCCGCCCTTCGGCAGGATCCCCGAGATCTCGTCCCAGCCGAGCGGCTTCAGGTTCGTGTCGACCATGCCGCGCCAGCCGTTGAGCACCGCGACGGTCTCGTGCCCGTTCTCCCACAGCCGTCTGCAGACGGCGCGGATCACCGCGTTCAGGCCGGGGCAGTCGCCGCCCCCTGTGAGCATTCCGACACGCATCGAGTGCGCGATCCTACATTCGCTCGGGCGCGTCCACTCCGACAAGCTGCAGACAGCGCGCGATCACCGATTGCGACGCGCGGCACAAAGACAGACGGAACGCTTCGCGCTCGGATCCGAGCACGCGACACTCGTGGTAGAAGCGATGGAAGTCGTCGGCGACCTTGATCGCGTACGCGGGAATCGACTGCGGACCGCGCTTCGCAGTCGCATCGCGCACGACCGACGGGAACTCGGCGAGCCGCTTAACGAGCTCGCGTTCCTCGGGCGCGAGCGTGCCCGGCTCGTCGCGGGGCGACGCCGGCGCCTCCCGGAGGATGCTCGCGATCCGCGCGTGCGCGTACTGCACGTAGTAGACCGGGTTCTTCTGGCTCTTCTCGGCCGCGAGGTCGACGTCGATGTCGATCGTCTGGTCAGGGCCGCGGTTGACGAGATACCAGCGGGCGGCATCGACGCCGATCTCATCGACGAGCTCGTCGAGGAAGACGACGTTGCCGCTCCGCTTGCCCATCTTTACCTTCTCACCGCCACGCGTCAGGTGGACGAGCTGGTAGAGCAGTACCTCGACACGGCCGGCCTCGTAGCCGAGCATCGCCGCCGCCGCTTTGAGACGCGCGACGTACCCGTGGTGGTCGGCACCGAGCACGTAGATCGCGCGATCGAAGCGCTCGAGCTTGTGGCGGATGTACGCGGCGTCGGCAGCGAAGTAGAGATGACTGCCGTCGGATGAGCGCAGGAGCGGGCGGTCCTCGGTGTCGCCGTGCGCGCTCGTCCGGGCCCAGAGAGTTCCCTCGGCCTCGTAGGTGTCGAGCTTCTCGATCGCGGCCGGTATCTCCGGGACGAGCTCGACCTCGCGGACGAACGAGTCGAAGTCGACTCGGAACCGCTCGAGCGAGGCGGCGATCTGGTCGAGCATCGCCGGCACCGGGTCGCCCGGCTCGGCAGCGAGCTCTTTTATGTACTCACCCTGGTAGCCGTCGGCGGGGGGCGCCTCGCCTTTCCGGGCCGCGTCGACGGAGGCGCGGAAGAGGTCGATCTGACGGCCGGCGTCGTTCCAGTAGTACTCGCGCGAGACCTCGTGGCCCGAAAACTCGAGCAGGCGGGCGACGGAGTCGCCATACGCCCCGTTTCGCGCCGATGCAACCGTCAGCGGTCCCGTCGGGTTCGCCGAGACCATCTCGACCTGGACGCGCTCCGGGTTCTCCGCGGAACCGCCGCCGTAGCCGTCGCCGATCTCGGCCAGCGCATCGGCGAGGAATGCGTCGGACACCTGCACGTTGACGAAGCCCGGTCCGGCGACCTGCGCCTGCTCGACCTCGGGGATCGCCGTCGCCTTCGCGGCGAGCTCCTCGGCGAGCTCGCGCGGCGGCCGCCCGGCCGATTTCGCGGTGCGGAGCGCGACGTTCGTCGCGTAGTCGCCGAACTGGCCGTCGGGCGGCCGCTCGAGCTGGAGCTCCGAGCCGGCCAGCTCGCCGACAGCCGCAGCGAGCCGGTCTACGGCGTCAGACCGCAACGGTCCCGCCGGCGAAGAGGTCTTCGAGCGCGCGCAGCTCGGGCGCGGTGCCGATCGCGATCACGACGTCGCCGACCTCGACGCGCTGATCGGACGCCGGCGTCACGTCGAACGAGCCGTCGGTCTTGCGCAGCGCAATCACGACCGCGCCGGTCGTGCTCTGGATGCGCAGCTCGCCGATCGACTTCCCCGCGCTCGGGCAGTCGCCGCGCACCTCGATCTCCTCGAAGCGAAGGTCGGGGCCGGCGTGCGACGAGACGAGCTCGAGAAACGCGGCGATCTGCGGCTTCAGCGCGAGCTTCGCCATCTCGACGCCCGCGCTCGAGTACGGCTGCACGACGCGGTCGGCGCCGGCGAGCCCCAGCTTGCGCTCGGCCTCGGCGTCGGAGGCACGCGCGACGATCGTCAGCTCCGGGCAGCGCGCGCGCGCCGAGAGCGTGATGTAGAGATTCTCCGCATCGGAGTCGGCAGAGGCGAGCAGTCCTTTCGCACGGTCGACGCCCGCGCGCTGGAGGTCGCCGTCCTCGGAGCCGCGACCCTCAAGGAAGAACACGCCGCGCTCGGCCGCGACCGCGAGCGCCTCCGGGTTGAAGTCGAGGACGACGAACGGCTGGCCCGAGATCGAGAACTCCTCGGCGGCACGCCGGCCGACACGGCCGTAGCCGCAGATGATGAAGTGGTCGGAGAGCTTGTCGATCATGCGTAGTCGCCGCCTCGCCTTTCGCTTGTCGCCGGCGACTTCGTTCGCGATCGCCTCGAGGGCGCCGGCGACGAGGTAGCCAAAGATAGCCACGCCGGCGAGCGCGATCCCGATCGTCAGCAGCTCGGCGCCGGTGCCGCGCGGCGTCGAGTCGAGGCCGGTCAGCGTCGCGGTGACGGCGGTGCGGTAGAGCGCGTCGTGCCACGACTCGTGCAGCAAGTGCGCAAAACCGACTGCACCGCCGGTGAAGACAGCTGCGATCGCAACGATCGCAATCGCGATCCTCCGTAGGTCGGCACGCTCCATGGTCCTAGTATCGTCCGAGGACGATGGACGACGACCACCGGAAGCTCAACCTCCAGGTCGACACCGAGCATCTCGCGGGCACATACGCGAACTTCGCAAACGTCAGCTTCACCGAGTACGAGTTCACGATCACTTTCGCCCGCATCGACCACTCGGTCGAGGACGGCGAGATGCCGGGCGTCGTCGTCGCGCGCGTGAACATGTCGCCGAAGTTCACGAAGGAGCTGATCGACGCGCTCGGCGACAGCTGGTCGAAGCATCTGACCGTTCAGGGCATCAAGGACCTGCCCGAGACGCCTGAGCAGACCTGAACGCGGCGACCATCGCGAGCCGCTGCGCGATGGTCGGGTGATTCTCGAGGAACACGTAGTCCCAACCGGGCGGGTCCGGCTCCTCGAGCGTCGTCGGCACGAACTGGACGAAGAGCCCGCGCGCCGCGGTCGTGTCCTTCGTCGCGACGAGCGAACGCCAGTCGGCCTCTGCTTCGTAGCGTCGCGACACCGCATTCAAGAGCGGGAGCGACGCGAGCTGCAGCGCGGTGACGACGAGGATCGCGAGCGGCAGGTTCGCGGGGTTGCGCAGGCCGCCGCGACGCCTCGTGACGAAGGCGACGCCGAGCGCGATCGGGAACATCACGAGCGCGTACCAGCCGATGTCCTTCAGCACATGGCGGCTGCGCGCATGGCCGAGCTCGTGCGCCATCACGACGTCGACCTCGGCGCGCGTGAAGCGGCCGTCGAGCATCGTGTTCCAGACGACGACGTGCGTCGAAGGCCCGAAGCCGACGGTGAATGCATTCGGCTCATTCGTCCACGAGCTCACCTTGAGCGCGCGTACCGGCGGGTGCACGTGCTCGGCCGTCTCGATCCTCGCGGCGTCTGCCCGCAGGTCCGCGGGCAGCCGGTACGTCCCGGCGGAGGCGAGCCAGCCGGAGGCGAATGCGAGCAGCGTCGCAAGCGCGACGACGGCCGTCGCCGCCGGAAGCCACCAGCGGCGCGGGAAGCGCACCGCGAGCGCGACGACGAGCGAGATCGCGGCGAGCGCGAAGATCGCGCGCGCGGGCAGCAGCGCCCACTGCGACGCGAACCAGCTGCCGACGCCGAACGGCCCGAGCCCGTAACGGTGCTGCCACCAGAGCTCGGCGATCGAGAACGGCAGGCCGACGAACCAGAGAGACGTCACGACGACCATCCCGAGCACGATCGCCGTGCTCACGCGCCCGAGCCCGATCACGCGCGCGAGCCGTGGCAGCCGCCACACGAGCACACCGAGCGTCGCGAAGGTCGCAAGCCGCCCGAGCAGCCAGAGCACCCGCTCGCCGTTACCGTAATGATGGGCGCGCGCGAGGAGCTCCGCGGAGAAATAGCGGTGCGGATCAAGTCCGTCGAGCTGCAGCTTCGGAACGCTCGTCCGCCACAGGAAGACTGCAGCGACGATCCACCCCGCCAACCCCAGGAGTGCAGTGCCGATGCGGATTGCAGTTCTCTCGGACATCCACGCGAACTATCACGCGCTCGCGGCGACGCTGTCGGCAGCTGACGCCGAGGAGGTCGACGAGATCTGGTGCCTCGGCGACACGGTGGGCTACGGGCCGCGCCCGAACCGCTGCTGCGCACTCCTCCGCGAGCGCGCCGCGCTCACGCTCGCCGGGAACCACGACCTGGCCGTGACGGGCGCGCTCTCCGTCGCCGAGTTCAACGGCGACGCGGCGACGGCCGTCCGCTGGACGCAGAGCGTGCTGAAGCCCGAGGCGCGCAGCTTCCTGGAAGCGCTCGCACCCTCAGCTCGCCGGCCGGGCGTCGAGCTCTTCCACGGGAGCCCGCTGGACCCGGTCTGGGACTACGTCCTGAGCGAGCAGGCCGCCAAGCTCAGTTTCCAGATGACCGACGCGCCGCTCGTTCTCGTCGGCCACAGCCACGTCGCGCTCGCGATCTCGTGGTCGGGCGAGACGCTTGCCGGCGGGATCGCGGGCGACGGAACCGCGGTCGACCTCGCGGACGCTCGCTGGCTTCTGAACCCGGGCTCCGTGGGCCAGCCGCGCGGCGGAGACCCGCGCGCCGCCTGGCTCCTGATTGACCAGGAGGCGGGACGGGCAACCTTTCGACGTGTCGCCTATCCCGTCGAGCAGACGCAGGAGGAGCTTCGTGCGCGCGGCCTGCCGGAGCCGCTGGCGGCTCGCCTTGGTGTCGGCGAGTAGCGTCGCCGCCGGTTGTGGCGGTCACGCGGCCGCCCCGCCGCCCGCGCCGCACTTCGCTCGCAGCGACGCGTCGCAGCTCGTCGCGCTCGCCGGCAACGTCACGAAGGACGCGCCGGGCGACGCCTGCGCCGCCGACAACGACATCGCCGCCTTCAAGGCGAAGGTCGACCAGCTCGTCGCCGCCGGCCGCATCCCCACACGGCTGCGCGCGCATCTGCTCGTCGGGGTCGCGGCGCTCGCCGCCGATGCGCCGCCGTGCACGCCGCCCGCCCCGACGCCACCTGCGCCGCACGGCAAGCCCCACGGCCCGAAGCCCAGGCACGACCACGGACCCGGACATGGACACGGACACGGTCACGGCAAAGACGGGTAGGTACGAGCTCGCGCAGGAGCTCGGTCGCGGGGGCATGGCCGTCGTGTTCGCCGCGCACGACCGAGAGATGAACCGCGCCGTCGCGATCAAGGTGCTCGCCGCGCATCTCGCCGGCGACGGCGAGTTCCGCACGCGCTTCCTGCGCGAGGCGCGCATCGCCGGCTCGCTCTCCCACCACAACCTCGTGCGCGTTTACGACATCACCGAGGTCGGCGACCTGCCCGCGATCGTGATGGAGCTCGTCGATGGACCTACGCTGTCGGGCGGCACTCTTTCGCTCGCGGAAGCGGCGCAGGTCGCAGACGGGCTTGCCTACGCGCACGCGCGCGGCGTCGTCCACCGCGACCTCAAGCCCGGCAACCTGCTGCGCGGGCGCGACGGCGTGGTCAAGATCGCCGACTTCGGGATCGCGCGCGCCGCCGAGGAGACACGCGTCACCCAGATCGGGACGGTGCTCGGCACGCTTCGCTACCTCTCGCCCGAGCAAGCGGAGGGACGCGAAGTCGGGCCTGACGCCGACGTCTACTCGCTCGGCGTCGTGTTGGAGGAGCTGCTCGCCGAGCAGCCGCCGGCGGTGCGCCGCGTGCTCGAGCAGGCGCGCTCGCGCGAGCCGCGCCGGCGGCCGGCCGCAACCCAGGTCGCGGCTGCTCTGCGCGGCGAAACGCTGCCGCTCACCGCCGTCACGGTCGTCCAGCACGTGCAGCGACGGCGCGGACGGATCGTTGCGATCGCCGCGGC
Organism: Gaiellaceae bacterium; assembly: GCA_036501285.1. Taxonomy (GTDB): domain Bacteria; phylum Actinomycetota; class Thermoleophilia; order Gaiellales; family Gaiellaceae; genus PALSA-600. The sequence continues at coordinate 2,112 of DASYAO010000076.1, read as the reverse complement.
GCTCGCCGTAATCGGAATCGTGATTGGTCTGCTCGCAGCGAACCGCTCGCCGTCACACCCCACTCCACCGAGGCCGATCGCACCCGTCTCACGGTCGAGCGACGCCGCGCAGCAGGCGCACGACCTAGCCGCGTGGATTCGCCGCTATTCCGGCAGGTGACGCTTCCTCGAAGCCGATGCCCTCGCGTGCGAGTGCGAGCTGCACCTCTTCGCGCGCCTTGAAGATCCGCCACTTGACCGTGGCGAGCGTGATCTCGAGCGAGTCGGCGATCTCGTTGTACGGAAGCCCGGCGATGTCGCGCAGGAGCAGCGCCATCTTCAGGTCCGGGTTGAGCTCGCGGATCGCGCGCCAGATCGCGTCAATCGTCTCGAGCCGCTCGACCGGAGCATCCACGACCTCGAGCCGCGGCGCATCCTCGATCGCGACGACGGTCTGCGGCCGGCGCTCACGCGCGCGCAACTCGTCGAGCACCCGGTTCTTCGTCACCTGGAAGAGCCACGTCGTGAACTTGCACCGCAACGAGAACCGCGGCAGCGCCTGAAAGACGCGAACGAAGACCTCCTGCGTCAGGTCTTCCGCAAGCGCGCGGTCGCCGACGATGCGGTAGACGTAGTTGAAGATCGGCGTCTCGTACGTGCGCAGGATCACCGCAAACGCGCGCTCGTCACCGCGTTGCGCCCTGCGGAGTACTTCCGGATCAGGCTGCTCGAGCGGCATCTCTTCTCACAGTATCCCTCAATTTGTAAGGAACGTCACATGCCCGGGTCAGGTCCGAGCAAATTGGTACCGCTCATCTCGGCCGGCGCCTCGATCCCGAGCAGGGCGAGGGTCGTTGGGACGAGATCGGCAAGTTCGCCGCCGCCCGCGAGCTTCCCTGCCGTGGTCGCGACAAGCGGCACCGGATTCGTCGTGTGTGCCGTGTGCGGCGAGACGCCGTCCGCCGCGAGCAGTTGCTCGGCATTGCCGTGATCGGCGGTGACGAGGCAGACGCCGCCGAGCTCCCCGACCCGCTCGACGATCTGCCCGAGACAGCGGTCGGTCTCCTCGACCGCCCGGACCGTGGCCGGGATCACGCCCGAATGGCCGACCATGTCGGGATTCGCGAAGTTGACGATCGCGAACCCGTACCCATCGCCGATCTCGGCGCAGAAGCGGTCTGCGACCTCCGCCGCCGACATCTCCGGCTTCTGATCGTAGGAGGCGACGTCGCGCGGGCTCGGAACGAGGATCCGCGTCTCGCCCTCCCACTCGCGCTCTTCGCCGCCGTTGAAGAAGTAGGTCACATGCGCGTACTTCTCGGTCTCGGCGACGTGGAGCTGGCGAATCCCGTGCCGCGAGAGCACCTCCGCGACCGTTTCGGCGACGTGCTGCTCTTCGAAGACGACGGGACAGTCGAGCTCCGAGCTGTAGCGCGTCATCGTCGTCAGGTCGACGCCGGTGTCGAGCAGCTTCCTGGAGAGCTGGCGGGCGCGGTCCGGGCGGAAGTTGAAGAAGATCGCCGAGTCACCGGGCTCGATCGCCGGCCGGTCGATGAAGTGCATCGGCTCGATGAACTCGTCGGTGATTCCGGCGTCGTACTGCTTCTGCACGTAGCCGACGGGGTGAGACGGCGAGCTGGGCTTCGAATCGACGATCGCCTCGAAGGCGCGCTCGGTTCGCTCCCAGTGCTGGTCACGGTCCATCGCCCAGTAGCGGCCCGAGATCGACGCAATCCGGTCGGCGGGTAGCGTCGCGAGGTCTGCGAGCGCGGCGTGCGGCGAGACGTCGCGCCCGTCGGTGAAGGCGTGGATCCACGTCTTCTCCGGCGCGATCTCGAGCAGTGCCCGCAGGTGGTCGATGTGCGAATGCACCCCGCCTGAAGAGACGAGCCCGAGCAGGTGCACGTTCTTGCCGCGGGAGAAGGCCGCGAGCAGCGTGTCGTTCTTCACGAGCGAGCCGTCGGCGACTGCTTTGTTCACGCGCGCGAGGTCCTGGTAGAGGCGCCGGCCCGAGCCGATCGTCAGGTGGCCGACCTCCGAGTTGCCCATCTGCCCCGCCGGCAGGCCGACCGCCTCGCCCGAGGCGTCGAGCGTCGTGTGCGGGTAGGCCTGCCAGAGCCGGTCGAAGACCGG
>DASYAO010000075.1:0-2582 GCA_036501285.1 Gaiellaceae bacterium | reverse complement strand
TCGAACGACGCGGTTGTCGGTCTCTACTGTTACCCGCCCGACGTGTTCGACATCGTCGACGGCCTCGAGCCCTCGAGTCGCGGCGAGCTCGAGATCACCGATGTCAACCGCGTCTATGCGCAGCAGAGCCGGCTCTCCGTGCGCCAGGTCGAGGGCTGGTGGCACGACGGCGGCAAGCATTGGCGCGACCTTGCCGACGTCGGCCGGCGAATCGAAGAGACCGGCGTCAACAAGTAACGTGATCGTCGAGCGCTTCCCGATCGTGCGCCACGAGGACGAGCGCGGCTGGTTCGCCGAGCTCGCGCGGTCGAGCGCGCTGCCGAGGCCGGTACGCCAGGCGAATCTGTCGTGGTCGCGCGCGGGCGTGATCCGCGGGCTCCATTTCCACGAACGCGGGCAAGACGACCTCTTCACGTGCCTCTCCGGGATGGTGCGCGTCGTCGTGCTCGACCGCGAGACCGGGGAGGTCTTCACCGAGGACATCGGCGACGAGAACCCGGTTGCGATCTATGTCCCGGGCACGCACGCGCACGGCTACGAGGCGCTCACCGACTGCGTCTTCTGTTACCTCGTCACCGAGGAATACGACGCGTCCGAGCCCGACGAGCATTCGCATCCCTGGAACGACCCCCGCGTCGCACACGTCTGGAGCACCCGATCGCCGATCCTGTCGCAACGGGACCGGGACGCGGGATACTGATCACCGGCGGCGCCGGCCAACTCGGCTCGGCGCTCGCGGCGATCTATCCCGACGCGCTCGCGGTCGACCTGGGGGAGTGGGACGTGCGCGAGCCCGCACCGAAGCTGGTGACGGATCGCTCCTTCGAACTCGTCCTCCACGCTGCGGCGTGGACGGACGTGGACGGCGCAGAGCGTGACCCGCAGGGTGCGGCAGCCGTGAACATCGGCGGCACGCAACACGCGGCCGAGCTCGGCGTCCCGCTCGTCCACTTCTCGACGGACTACGTCTTCGACGGTCGCAAGCGTGAGCCATACGTCGAGTCGGACGCACCGAACCCACTCGGCGCCTACGCGCGCACGAAGCTGCACTCGGAGGCCGCCGCCGGCGCGGATGCCTGGGTCGTTCGCTCCGCGTGGCTCTTCGGTCCGACCGGGCACAACTTCGTCCGCACGATGCTGCGGGTCGGCGCCGAACGCGACGAGGTCGCAGTCGTCGACGATCAGCGCGGCTGCCCGACCTACGTCGGTCATCTCGCGGCTTCCGTACGCGAGGTCGTCGAGCTCCCGTACGGCGTCTACCACGTCGCTGCGGGCGGCGACTGCACCTGGGCCGACTTCGCCGAGGCGATCTTCGAGGAGGCGGGCGTCGGGTGCCGGGTCCGGCGGATCCCGACGAGCGAGTACCCGACGCCGGTCGAGCGGCCCGCGTACTCGGTGCTGCGCTCCGAGCGTGGTGCGCCCGAGCTGCCCCATTGGCGAGAGGGACTCGCCGAGTGCATAGCCTTGCTGCGATGAGGGTGCTCGTCACAGGCGGCGCGGGCTTCATCGGCTCACACTTCGTACGGCGCCTTGCCGCCGGCGGTGACGAGGTCGTGGTGCTCGACAAGCTGACCTACTCGGGCAACCGCGCGAACCTCGACGGAGTCGAGCATGAGTTCCACGAGGGCGACATCGCGAACCCCGGCGACGTCGCGACGGCGGCGAAAGGCTGCGCGGCGATCGTCAACTTCGCGGCGGAGACGCACGTCGACCGTTCGATCCTCGACGCGACCGACTTCGGCCGCACTGAGTTCTTCGGCACGCAGGCGTTGCTCGAGCATGTCAAGGACAAGCAGATCCGGCTCGTGCAGGTTTCGACCGATGAGGTCTATGGCGACATGCCCGAAGGCCGCTCGGCGCTCGAGACCGATCCCGTCCGTCCGTCGAGCCCGTACAGCGTCGCGAAGGCCGCGGGAGACCTCTGGATCCCGGCGTACGTGCGCACGTTCTCCCTCGACGCGTCGATCACGCGCGGAGCGAACACGTACGGCTCGCACCAGTACCCGGAGAAGATGATCCCGCTCTTCACGACGAACGCGCTCGACGGCCAGCCGCTGCCGGTCTACGGCGACGGGCGACAGCGCCGCGAATGGCTGCACGCCGACGACCATTGCGCGGGCATCGAGCTCGTGCTCCGCGAAGGCGCGCCCGGCGAGATCTACAACGTCGGCGGGCAGGAGCGCGAGAACATGGACGTCGTGCGCCGTGTGCTCGATCTGACCGGCGCGAGCCCGGATCTCGTCGAGATGGTGGAGGACCGGCCCGGACACGATCGCCGCTACTCGATCGACTCCACGAAGCTTCGAAAGCTCGGGTGGACGCCTGCGCACTCGTTCGACGCGGGGCTCGCCGAGACCGTCGCGTGGTATCGCGCGAACCGCGACTGGTGGGAACCGATCAAGTCCGGCGAGTTTCGTGTCTATTACGAGCAGCAGTACGGCGAGCGCTTGAAGCGTCGCGTGTCCTAACAAAGCTTTCAGGAGCGGTTGCTACGGTGGATCGATGGTCCGGCGCGCCGTCGTGCTCAGCCTGCTGGCGCTGCTCGGATTCGCGGGCGCGGCCTTCGGAAAGCTCGCCGACAA
>DASYAO010000074.1:0-25991 GCA_036501285.1 Gaiellaceae bacterium | reverse complement strand
GCTCGCGGGCGTCGAGGTGCACGGCGCGCGCGTGCGCATGGGCGAGCGCCTTGCCGAGGAAGCGCCCGTCGAGGCCGACCTCGTGCTGCCGATCCCCGACTCGGGCACGCCGGCGGCGATCGGCTTCTCGCGCGCGACCGGAATCCCGTTCAGCGAGGGGCTGATCAAGAACCGCTACGTCCACCGCACGTTCATCCAGCCCGAGCAGGGCATGCGTGAGCAGGGCGTGAAGATGAAGTTCAACCCACTCGCCGAGGTCGCGGGCAAGCGGCTCGTCGTCGTCGACGACTCGATCGTGCGCGGCTCGACGACGCGGCAGATCGTGCAGATGCTCTTCGACGCCGGCGCGGCCGAGGTGCACGTGCGCGTCTCGTCGCCGCCGATCGTCTCGCCCTGCTTCTACGGCATCGACCTCGCGAGCGAGAACGAGATGATCGCCGCGCGGAATACGGTCAACGAGGTCCGCGAGGCGATCGGCGCGACTTCGCTCGCCTACCTCTCACTCGATGGCCTGCAAGCCGCTACCCGCAGGCCCGAGAATGCGCTCTGCCGCGCGTGCCTCACGAAGGAATATCCGACGCGCGTCCCTGTCGACGCCTCGAAGCACCGCTTCGAGGCTGCCGGGGTCTGACCCCGAGGGGTCAGACCCTCAGCCTGCAGCTACTGCTCGAGGACCTTGCCGGCCTTGGCGATGCCGCGCGAGATCAGGTAGCCGAGCGTGATGATCGCCGACACGACCATGAACTCGAGCGCGGTGACGTTGCTCGCCGCCCAGATGATCGCGAACACGATCTCCACGATGAACCAGAGGAGCCATTCGGCGTTGCCCGGGATCGGCATCCGGGCCCCCTGCCACTGACCCCAAGGTGCACCCGGCCCGCCGCCGTAACCGGGCGGTGGCGCCGAAGGAGGCGGAGGCATGTGCTGGGTGGGACCTTCGGTCATTTCGAACTCCTTTCGCTCGCCTATGCGGCCTGTCCTGGCACGTGAACGATCTCAAGTTTGATGCCGTCCGGGTCGTAGAAGAAAACCGCGTAGTACCCGGGCAGGTACCCGTATTCCTGCGGCGGGCTCTCGACCTCGGCGCCCCGCTCGAGGAGCCAGTCGTGGCGCTCGTCGACGACGGCGCGCGACCAGGCCTCGAAGGCGATGTGGTGGATGCCGACGTGGTAGCGGTCGTACTCCCCCGGCGTCCGCGCCTCGCGCAGGCCGATCGCGACGTCCGGGCCTCCCAGGTACCAGATCGTCTCGCCGCGCTCGCCCTCGACCTCGCGGATGCGGTGGTAGCCGAGCGGCGCGAGCAGGTCGCGGTAGAACGGCAGGCTTCGCACGATCGAGGACACGACGAGATCGACGTGGTGGACGCCTGCCGGATGCATGTGGCGAGCGTTACTTGTTCAGCGGACCGGGCGCGGTTCCTTCGCCGAAGGCGGCGGCCCGGCCGTAGCGCACAGCGCGCCTTACCTGCACCGGGTCGTATCCCTCCTCGATCAGCCGCTGGCGCAGTTCGCCCTCCGCGGCAAGCTTGAGGAAGAGCCAGGCGAGCGCCCCGAGTGTGACGAAACCACCCTCGGCCATCATCACGATCCCGGCGAGGTTCTGGTCGTGCACGGCACCGATCCCCCACAGCGGATGCAGGTGCTGGTACGGCGGATAGAACGAGGTGCTCGACCAGATGAAGACGTTGCCGAGGATCGTCTCGAGCATCCGCACGATCGCGATGTAGCCGAGCTTCCAGCCGGTGCCGAACCACGTCGGCGCCGGCAGCGTCTCGAGCACCGGCGACCACATCAGGCCGCCGCACGTGAAGAAGAGCGCGTGCTCGAGCGCATGGATCGCGCTGTGGTGGAGCGCAGCGTCGTAGAGCGTCGGGATGTGCCAGACGTAGAGGTCGACCGCCCACACCGGCAGCGCGACGAACGGGTGAGTGAGGAAGCGAAGCCGCTCGACCGGGCGCAGCGCCAGCACCGGCCGTAGCACCGGGCCGGTGAGCCCGGCGACGAAGCAGAGCGGAGCGAGGTCGCCGAGCAGCACGTGCTGGAACATGTGCACGAAGAAGAAGTGCTGCTCGCCGAGCTCGTCGATCGGCGAGTTGAGCGCGGCGATCACGAGGAAGATGCCGAGCCAGAAGAGGAACTGCCGCCAGCCCGGCACCGGCTGGCCGCGCCGCTTCAGCGTGCGCGTGCGCCGGAGGTAGGCGAACGCGGCGAGCAGCGTGGGCACGAGCTGGAGCGGCTCGAGATTCCACTGGGTACCGATCGAGGCGACGAGCACGAGAACACAGTGTGGACAATGCCGACGTGCAGCTCTTCCACTACCACCTCGTGACGAGCGAGCTGAGGGATCTGGAGGCGCGTTACGTGGGGAAGCTCGGCTTCGACCTGATCGCCCGTTACGGGCGGATCGGCGAGAACCACGTCACGATCGAGCCGGGCGCGACCTGGGAGCAGCTCGACCGCGACGGCTTCCGCCTGCGCCTCTCCGAGCTCCAGCGCGGCTCGCTGAACGTGGTCGTCCAGCCGGGCCACTGGCGCCTCCCCCGCGTCGACCACTTCGGCGTCACGCTCGACGAGGACGACTTCCAGGCTGTGCTCGCGCGCGCGCTTCACTGGAACCTGCCGGTGCAGGAGCGCGGCAGCCGCCGCACGTTCGTCTCGACGAACGCGGGCTACCGCATCGAGATCCACCCGCCGCGCGAGTGGATCGAGGAGCTGCTCGCGAACGCCGACGAGTTCCGCCTCGACGAGCTGCAGCTCAAGGTCGACAAGCCCGAGTCGAAAGCCGGTGCGCTCGCCGACATCCTCGGCGTGCAGCTCCTCGGGGACGCGGTCGAGGTCGGCGATGCGATCGTCCGCTTCCTGCCGGGCGGGCCCGAGGGCCGACCGGAGCTCTACGCTGAACGCTTCGCGTGACGGGGCCGAAGAGCTATGCGCAAGCGGGCGTCTCGCTTTCGACGGCAGAGGCCGTGGTCGAGCGGCTGCGCGCGGCCGTCGAGTCGACCGGCGCAACCGGCTTCGGCGCCTTCGCGGGTCTCGTTCCGATCGGCGACGGCCGGCTCCTCGCGGCGTCGACCGACGGCGTCGGCACGAAGCTGATCCTCGCGCGGGCGCGCGGACAACTCGCCGACTGCGGCCGCGACCTGGCGGCACATTGCATCAACGATGTCCTCACGACGGGCGCGACGCCGCTGATGTTGCTCGACTACGTCGCGGCCGGCGAGATCCGGCTCGAGGAGGTCGCCGAGCTCGTGGAGGGCGCAGCCGACGTCTGCCGCGCTGCGGGTGTCGCGCTCGTCGGCGGCGAGACGGCGGAGCTGCCCGGCATCTACCGCGAAGGCGAGCTCGACTTCGCCGGCACCTGCGTCGGCATCGTCGAGCGCGGCGAGCTCGTCGACGGCATGGGCGTCGAGGCAGGCGACATCGTGATCGGCTTTCCCTCCGCCGGTGTGCACGCGAACGGCTTCACGCTCGTGCGGCGCGTGCTCGACGACGAGGACTACGCAGGCCCCGATCTACTCGCGCCGACCCGGCTCTATCTGGCCGCGGCACGCTCGCTGCGCGGCCGCGCGAAGGCGCTCGCGCACGTGACCGGCGGCGGCATCCTCGGCAACCTCGCGCGCGTGCTGCCCGAGGGGACGAACGCAGAGCTCGACTGGGAGTCGTGGGAGCGGCCGCCGGTCTTTGCGTGGCTCGCGCGCCACGTCGACGAGGACGAGCTGCGCCGCGTCTTCAACCTCGGCATCGGCTTCTGCGCCGTCGTCGGCGAGGCTGAGCCCGACGATTTGGTCATCGGGAAGATCGTCTGATCGGGGTCCTCGTCAGCGGCAACGGCACGAACCTGCAGGCGCTGCTCGACGAGGGCCTGCCGATCGTGGCGGTCGCCGCGAACCGCAAAGACGCCTACGCGCTCGAGCGCGCACGGGGCGCCGGCGTTCCCGTCGCGACTTTCCCGCTCGACTGCCACGCCGACCGCGACGAGCGCGACCTCGTGATGGCGACGTGGCTCGAGGAGCACGGCGTCGACCTCGTCGTCCTCGCCGGCTACATGCACCTGCTGACGAAACCGTTCCTCGACCGGTTCCCCGGTCGGATCGTCAACGTCCACCCTTCGCTCCTGCCGGCCTTTCCCGGCGCCCACGCGATCGAGGATGCGCTGGCCGCAGGCGTGGAAACGACCGGCGTCACGGTCCACCTCGTCGACGAGGGCCTCGACACCGGGACCGTCCTCCTCCAGGAAGAAGTGCCGCTCGAGCCCAGGGAAACGCTCGAAGAGCGGATCCACTCCGTCGAGCACCGGCTCCTGCCCGCCGTCATCCGCGAGATGATGATCCCATGAGGGCTCTTCTCAGCGTCTACGACAAGACGGGTATCGAGTCGTTCGCGGCCGGGCTCGTCGATCTCGGCTGGGAGATCACCTCGTCGGGCGGCACGGCGCGGCGGCTCGCCGAAGACGGCATCGTCGTCATTCCCGTCGAGGTCGTGACCGGCGCGGCGGAGATGCTCGGCCACCGTGTCGTCACGCTCCACCCGAACGTGCACGCGGGCATCCTCGCGCGGCGCGACGTCCCGGAGGACATGCTCGAGCTCGGACAGTACGGGATCGAGGCGATCGACCTCGTCTGCGTCAATCTCTATCCGTTCTCGTCGGTCGCGGGCCGTCACGGCATCAGCGACCTCGAGGCGGTCGAGATGATCGACGTCGGCGGGCCCGCGATGCTGCGCGCGGCCGCGAAGAACTTCGAGCATGTGATCGCGATCTGCAAACCGGAGCAGTACGAGGTCGTCCTCGATGAGCTGCGCACGCAGGGATCGGTGTCGCGCGAGCTCCGTCGCTCGCTTGCGAACGAGGCGTTCGCGACGACCGCCTCCTACGACGCGTCGATCGCCAACTGGTTCGGCGAGACCGAGGAGTTCCCGGAGCAGCTGACGCTTGCCTTCCAGAAGCACATGGACCTGCGCTACGGCGAGAACCCACACCAGCGTGCTGCCTATTACAGCGAGATCGGCGCGCGGCGGCACCTGCTCTCGAACGTCGACCAGCTCGGCGGCAAGGAGCTCTCGTACAACAACCTCGCCGACCTCGAAGGCGCGCGTCGCGTCGCGCGTCAGTTCTCCGACCCGGCCGCAGTTCTGGTCAAGCACGCGAACCCGTGCGGCGTCGCGTGCGCTGAAACGATCGAGGACGCATATGAACGAGCACTGGCCGCAGATCCGGTTTCTGCGTACGGCTGCGTGATGATCCTCAACCGGCCGGTGTCGGCAGCGCTCGGCGCGCGCGTCGCCGAGAACTTCGTCGAGGTGATCGAGGCGCCCGGCTACGACGAAGGCTCACTCGACGCGCTGACCGAGAAGGAAGCGCTTCGCATCCTGCTCGAACGCGAGCGCCGCTCGGACACGCCGGGCGAGCTCGACTACAAGCGCGTGCTCGGCGGCCTGCTCGTGCAGGAGCGCGACGCGCAGTTCGGCAAGCCCGACACGCTCTCAACTCCGGTCGGCTCACCGAGCGACGAGCAACTCGAGGATCTGCTCTTCGCCTGGCAGGTGTGCCGGCACGTGACTTCGAACGCAATCGTGATCGCGAAGGAACGCCAGACGATCGGCATCGGCGCCGGGCAGATGAGCCGTGTCGACGCGGTGAAGATCGCGCTCGAGAAGGCGCGCGAGCACGGCCACGACGTTCAGGGTTCAGTGCTCGCGAGCGATGCGTTCTTCCCGTTCGCCGACGGGCCGCAGCTTGCGCTCGAAGCGGGCGTCGCGGCGATCATCCAGCCCGGTGGATCGCGCCGCGACGACGAAGTGGTTGCCGCGGTCGAAGCTGCCGGCGCGGCGATGCTCTTTACTGAGCGTCGCCACTTCCGGCATTAGCCAGCACCAGCAGTGAGCAGTCACCGCCGCGCTCCACGGAAGCGAGCTCGAAGCCTTGGGGCTGTGCGACGCCTTCGAAGAGCTGCCGGCCCGAGCCGAGCACGGTCGGGTACACCATCAGCCGCAGCTCGTCGACGAGACCGAGGTCGAGCAGCCCGCGCACGAGCGTGCCGCTGCCGGCGACGAGGATGTTCTCGTACTGCTGCTTCAGCGCCGCGACGCCTGCGCCGAGATCGCCGTCGAGCACCGTCGTGTTCGTCCACGTCGGCTCGACCAGCGTCTTCGAGACGACGATCTTCGGCATCGAGTTCATCTTCTTGCCGAAGTCGTCGCCGTCCATCGCCGGCCACGCCTTCGCAAAGCCTTCGTACGTCTTGCGCCCGAGCAGCTGTGCGTCGGCCGCCATCAGCTCCTCGACTTTGAACGCGTTTCCCTCTTCTCCGCGCTCGAACTTGAACGCCCAGCCTCCGGCGGCGAGCCCTTCCGCTCCACCCGGATCCTCGAAGACGCCGTCGAGCGTGACGAACTCGGTGACGACCAGCTTCCCCATCTCGATCTCCTCCTTCTACATTGGTCTCGAGCGCTAAGACCGGCCCCGAAGCGGAGACTCATCGGCCGCTAGTAGATCCGGTAGAAGAACGGCCCGCGCTCGGAGGAGACGGCGAAGAGGACGCCGAGGAAGTCCTCGACCGTGCGCGCCTTGGAGAGGTCGCCGGCATACACGGGCTCGTAGCCGGCGTCGGTGATCAGCAGTGCGGTCACGTCTTTCGCACCTTCGTCGGCGGCGAAGACCATGCTCGGCTTCTCGCGTGCGGACGCGATCTTGTCGTAGGCCGACGCGAAGTTCGCGCTGAATGCCTTCGAGACCGGCGCGCCGGTCTTCGAGCGCACATATTCGGCGAGCGACTCGAAGCCCTCGGGACGCGGGGCGCGGACCACATTCGTCGAGTCGATGATCGGCGCGCTGCCGAGGCCCGTCACCTTCAAGAGCGCGTCGTCGATCTGGCCGGACGGCACGGCGAGGAGCACGACGTCCGCGCTCGAGGCATCGCCGCCGTCGCGGCCGAGCTCGGTCACGTCGTGACCGGCCTTCCGCCAGAGCTCAGCGAGGCCGCCGCCGACGTTGCCCCGCCCGATGTTTACGATCTTCACAGGGCGCAGGCTAACCTTCGCCGTATGGCGAGCGTGTATCCGAGCGTCCTCGAGCTCGTCGGCGGTACTCCCATCGTGCGTCTCGACCGCATCTCGCGCGACGTCCCCGGGGCGATCCTCGCGAAGCTCGAGTACCTGAACCCGGGTGGATCCGTGAAGGACCGCATCGGCATGGCGATGATCGAGGCCGCCGAGCGTGAGGGGCTGCTGAAGCCGGGCGGGACGATCGTCGAGCCCACATCCGGCAACACCGGCGTCGGCCTCGCGATCGCGGCCGCTCACAAGGGCTACCGGTGCATCTTCGTGATGCCCGACAAGATGAGCCAGGAGAAGATCTCGATGCTGCGCGCGTACGGCGCCGAGGTCGTGATCACGCCGACCGCCGTCGAGCCCGATTCGCCGGAGTCGTACTACTCCGTCAGCTCGCGGCTGGCCGAGGAGATCCCCGGTGGCTTCAAGCCCGACCAGTACTCGAACATGGCGAACCCGCAGTCGCACTACGAGCACACCGCGCCCGAGATCATGGAGCAGACCGGCGGCGAGATCGACGCGCTCGTGATCTCGGTCGGCACCGGCGGCACGATCAGCGGCGTCGGCCGCTACTTCAAGGAGCACGCGCCCAACGTGCTCATCGTCGGCGCCGATCCGGAAGGCTCCGTCTACACCGCCGAGGACGAGCGCGGCGTACATCCGTACTTCGTCGAGGGCATCGGCAAGGACACGTGGCCGAAGACGATGGATCCGACTGTCGTCGATCAGTGGGTGCGCGTGTCCGACCGTGAGTCGTTCACTGCGGCGCGCCGCCTCGCGCGCGAAGAGGGGCTGCTTGCGGGCGGCTCGTCGGGGACGACGATCCACGCCGCGATCGAGACGGCGAAGAAGCTCGGCCCGGACGCGAAGGTCCTCGCGATGCTGCCCGACTCCGGGCGCTCCTACCTCTCGAAGTTCCTCGACGACAACTGGATGCTCGAGCACGGCTTCCTCGAGCGCACCGCGCCCGCGCCGACCGTGTCGCAGCTGCTGCGCTCGAAAGGGATCGACGAGCTCTCCGTGCCGGCGCTCGTCACGATCTCGGCTCACCAGAAGGTCGACGAGGCGATCGACATGATGCAGCGCTACTCGATCTCCCAGGTCATCGTCGTCCGGGATGGATCGTCCGACTCCCTCGCCGACGTGATCGGCTCGCTGCAGGATCGCGATCTCCTCGACCGCATCTTCAAGAACTCCGATGCGCTGCACGAGGACGTCGCGACCGCGATGCAGCCACCGCTCGCGGCGGTCGAAGAGGGTGCGTCGGTCGAGGCGATCTTCGCGGCGCTCACCGGCCGCTCGAACGCCGTGCTCGTCGCGCGCGAGGGACGCCCTGTGGGCGTCGTCACGCGCTCCGACCTGCTCGAGTACCTCGCCCACAACAAATGAGCCTCAACGTGGCGGCCCTGCGCCGCTACGTCGTCGCCCACCAGGGCTATACGTCGCGCTTCCGTCGCGCGGGCGCCGACGACGTCGCGGTCGAGATCAAGCGACTCCAGGCGGTGCAGCTCGACTCGATCGCGACCGTCGACCGCGCGCACCGGATCACGCTCACCTCACGGGTCGGCTCCTACGACGAGCAGGAGCTCTCGCGCCTCCTGCGCGAAGGGCGCGTGTTCGAATACTGGGCGCACGAGGCATGCCTGCTCGCGATCGAGGACTACCCGCTCTTCAAACGGCGGATGCACGAGCTCAAGGACCACCACTGGTGGGGCCGCGAACGCACCGCGGAAGGACGCAAGGTCGAGCGCAACGTGCTCGCCCGCATCCGTGAAGAGGGTGCGCTGCCGGTGCGCGCGTTCGAGGGTCGCAGCGGTCCGATGTGGGGCTGGAAACCCGAGAAGCGCGCGCTCGAGCATCTCTTCGCCGCAGGCGAGCTTGCGATCGCGGGCCGGCAAGGGTTCCAGCGCGTCTACGACCTGCCCGAGCGCGTGATCCCCGACGAGTACCTCGGCGCGCCGACACCGCCGGAGCCGGAGTTCAGGCGCGAGTACGCGCTGCGTGCCGTCGAAGGCCGCGGCGCGCTGACAGAGTCGGGCATCGCCGAGCACTGCCGCGTCGACGGCGGCGCGAAGGGGATCAAGCCGTTCGTCGACGAGCTCGTCGCCGGCGGCTTCGTCCGGCGCATCGATCCCGGCGACGGCGGGCCACCGGTCGTCGTGCCGGCCGAGGCGACGATCGACGGATCTGCAACGGCGTCGGTCCTGCTCTCGCCGTTCGACAACCTGATGTGGGACCGCCCGTTCGTGCGCCGCCTCTTCGGTTTCGACCACCTGATCGAGGTCTACAAGCGCGAGCACGAGCGCGTCTACGGCTATTACGTGCTGCCGCTCCTCGACGGCGACCGCCTCGTCGGCCGCGCCGACCTGAAGACAGACCGGAAGCGCGGCGTGCTTCAGCTCAAGAAGTTCACGCAGGAGCCCGGGATCAAGCGAAAGCTCGACGAGCCGCTCGCGAAGGCGGCGGCGCGGCTGGCGCGATCGCTGGGGCTCGACTCCGTCGAGTGTCAGCCTTGAGCCTGACACTGGCTTACCGGCGGTACGATCCTCGCATGGACTTCGAGACCCGGGCGATCCACGCAGGCCAGGAGCCCGATCCGGCGACCGGCGCCGTGATCACGCCGATCTACCAGACCTCCACGTACGTCCAGGAGGAGGTCGGCAAGCACAAGGGCTACGACTACTCGCGCGTCGCGAACCCCACACGCACTGCGCTCGAGACGGCGCTCGCGAGCCTCGAGAACGCGCGGCACGGGCTCGCGTACTCGTCCGGGCTCGGCGCGACGACGACGATCATGCACCTCGTCGACCCGGGGCAGCGCGTCGTCCTGATCGCCGACGTCTACGGCGGCGTCTACCGCATGACGTCGCAGGTCTACGAGCCGAAGGGCTACAAGTTCACGTATGTCCCGGCGGACGAGTTCGACGACAACCTTTCGTCGTATCTCGACGACGATGTCGCGCTCGTCTGGGTCGAGACGCCGTCGAACCCACTGCTGAACGTCGTCGACATCAGGCGCGCGGCCGACGCAGCCCACGCGGCCGGGGCGATCCTCGCCGTCGACAACACGTTCGCGACGCCCTATCTGCAGCAGCCGCTCGCGCTCGGCGCCGACCTTTCCGTGCATTCGACGACGAAGTACCTCGGCGGCCACTCCGACGTGATCGGCGGCGCGATCCTCACGAGCGACGACGCGCTCGCCGACAGGCTGCGCTTCCTGCAGAAGTCACTTGGGGCGGTACCCGGCCCATTCGACGCGTGGCTCGTCCTGCGCGGAATCAAGACGCTCGCCGTGCGGATGCGCCAGCACTGCGACAACGCGCGGCGCGTGGCGGAATTCCTCACGCACCAAGATGCGGTCGAGCAGGTGCTCTACCCCGGTCTGTCCGGCCATCCCGGCCACGAGGTCGCGCGCACGCAGATGCGCGACTTCGGCGGCATGGTTTCGTTCCTGATGGAGTCCGAGGAAGAGGCCGTCGCGTTCTGCGCGCGCACGAAGCTCTTCCAGCTCGCAGAGTCGCTCGGCGGCGTCGAGAGCCTGATCGAACACCCGGCGCGGATGACGCATGCCTCGACGGCCGATGCGCCGTTCGCCGCGCCGCGCAACCTGATCCGCCTGTCGGTGGGGATCGAGTCGGCCGACGACCTCGTCGCCGATCTCGAGACCGCGCTCGTCAGCTCGCCGGCGACTGTGCGGGGCTGAGCCCCGCGAGCGCGAGCACCTGTTCGGCGCCCGCTGCGACCTCGGACGCGATCATTCCTTCGGCACTCACGCGCACGGCCATCGGCGTGCCGTTCGCGCCGAAGCTCGCGCCGACGGCCATCGGCTGATCGACCAGCACCGGCGAGCGGAGCGGCGGCACGCCGTCGGCCGCCGTCAGGACGACGAGCTCCGGCATCCCGCCCGAGCCCGCGAAGGCGTCGAGTCTGCGCAGGTCTTCGGTCATCGCATTGCAGAAGCCGCAGCTCGGATTCCAGAAGAGCAGCATCAGTTCGCGCCCTCGGAACTCCCCCAGCGTCCGCTCGCGGCCACGCACATCGGTGAGCGCGAAGTCGGGCGCCTCGGCGCCTGCCGCGGCCGGGCGGAACGTCGCCGACTGCACGAGCGCGCGGATCGCGTCGGCGCCCATCGCCGCCGTGCTCGCCACCGCCCCGTCGGCGCCGACGAGCACCGCGCCGGGCGTCCCGTTGACGCCGAACGACTGAGCGATCTCGTCCTCCTGCTGCAGCAACACGTTGACGAGACCGTGCTCCTTTGCCTTCGGCCTGTTCGCCTCGGGGTCGCGGCGGCTGATGATGCCGACCGTGAGCGCCTGCTCGTACTCGCGCTGCCAGCCGCCGAACTCGGGCAGGAGCGCGTTGCACGGGCCGCATTGCGGATCGGTGAAGAGGAGCAGCACACGCCGGCCGTGCGAGCGAAGCGCGGCGAGCGTCATCGTCTCGCCGTCGAGGCCCTGGAGCGCGAAATCGGGCGCGGGCGTTCCCACCGCGAGTCCGTATTGGGCGACCA
Organism: Gaiellaceae bacterium; assembly: GCA_036501285.1. Taxonomy (GTDB): domain Bacteria; phylum Actinomycetota; class Thermoleophilia; order Gaiellales; family Gaiellaceae; genus PALSA-600. The sequence goes on along the minus strand of DASYAO010000074.1, from coordinate 14,435 downwards.
TCGGCACCGGCGCTCCCGTCTCGAGCGCGTCGACGCGCAGGAGCAGCGCACCGTGCCGGCGGAAAAGCGCAAAGGCGAACGAAGCGACGACGCCGAGTGCAACGGCGAGCCCCGCGACGGCGAGCGTCAGCGCGAGGTCGGCGGTCGAAAGCCTCCCGAGCCACGCGAAGGCGCTCGTGCCCGAGCCGCGAGCGGCGATGAGCAGTGCGAGCGCCGCGAGCGAGAGGTTTCGCGCAAGGGTCACCGGCCCGATCGGCTTCGAATGGACGGCGCCGAAGCAGTTGCAGTTAGGCGTTCGGCCACGCGCGAGATTGACCGCGACCGCAGCACTGAAGAGCAGAAGCAAGGCGGCGGCTGCAGCGCCGGCGATGTGCGAGGCATCGCCGACGAGAAGCGCAACGGCAACCGCTCCTTCCGCGACCGGTAGCAGCGGCGCCGAGAAGCGCGCGGCCTGTTCGCGGAGACCGAAGGCGACAAGGGTCGCCTGCGTCTCGTCGGGCGCGGCCAGCTTCGTCGCCGCGGCGACTGCGAAGACGCCGGCAAGGACGAGCCGGCAGGCGAGCAAGATCGCAGGCATGAGTTAACCCGCGACGCAGTGATTCGACGAGCAGACGAAGCCGACAGCACAGTCGACGCTCGTCGAACACGTCGCCGGGCAGACCCCGTTGGCGCAGCGGTACGGCGTGCAGTCCTGGGTCCTCGGCGTGTAGAAGCAGACCCCGGTCGACGGATCGCACGAACCGCCTCCGAAGATGTTCGCCTCCGTCGACGACACGCAGAAGTTCGCCGGCGGGTTGTTGCAGACAACTCCCGCGCACAAGCTGGTGCACGTGCCGTTCTGGCAGACACCGCCGCTGCACGCCGTCCCGTTCGTCACGAACACCGTCCCGCAAACGCCCGCCGTGCATGTCGCCTGCTGACAGGTGCTGCTCGGCTGGGGGCACTCGGTCGCGCTGACGCAGGTGACGCAGTTGCCGTTTCCGTCGCAGACGCCTTGCGCGCATGAGGTTCCGACTGGCGCGTTCGTCATCCCGCACACCCCGGCGGTGCAGGTCGCCTGCTGGCAGGAGCTCGTCGGCTGCGGGCAACCGGCCGCGGAAGTGCAGGGAGTCCCGCCGCCGCCGCTGCCGCCGCAGCCGTTCGCGCAGATCTGCTCGAGCCGCGCGATGCGCGCTTCGAGGTCGTCGCACGAGCAGGTCGAGGTCACGCGGCAGACGCCGTTCGCGCACGTCGAGCCGGCCGGGCAGTCGGGGTCCTTCTTGCACGGCTGCGCCGGCGTCACGGGGTGACCAGGGTTGTCGCCGAGCGCGCGCCCGGTGCCCTTCAGGAAGAGCGCGGTGCCGAAGAGGCTGCCGGCGAGGATCTTGAGCGCCTGGCCGCGGCTCGTCGAGGACGCAAGTTGGCGCGCCGTCGCATCGAGCCTGCCCGGTTCCATGCGCACTTCTAACAGGTCGTCTACTCGGCGGTCAACTAGACCTGGATCGCCTGGCTGCGGCGGAGCAGATGGAACCGGATGAGAGCCACCGGCAGCCGCGTTGACCACTTCATCTCGGCCGTGTGCCGCCAGGTGCCGCGGAAGACGATCAAGGGTGCCTTCGGGTTCCAGCCGAGGATCTCCTCGGCGAGCGCCCCGGTCTCGTCGACCTGGTCGGAGATGACGCGGTCCCGGCTCGACCACCAGAGCTGGAGCGGGACGCCCGAGAGCGCGATCTGGCGGGCGTAGGCGTCCGGGCTCCGAAAGGCGTAGGCGCGCGGATCGGTGAGCGGCGTGCCGCCGACCTCTTCCCGCGCAAGCCGCTGGAGGACGGCCCCGCCGGGCAGCCTGGCGAAGTCCCAGTAGCGGCGGGCCATGTCCGTGTCGGGGTCGAAGGCAGCGGCGCCGGCGAGGAGGTGCGGATACTTCGCGAGCAGGAGGAGCGTCTCCTGGCCGCCCATCGAGCCGCCGATCGCGTACACGCGCGTGAGCGCGACCGGCACGCCGTGCGCCTTCGCGATCTGCGGCATGCGTGCGAGGTCGTCGATCTGGCCGGCGTAGCCCCACGAGAAGAGCTTCAGCCTGCGGCCCTCGCCGGCCGGGTTGATCACCGCGAAGTCGCCGAGCCCCGGCAGCTCGCCCCAGACGCGCATGTTCGCGAGCGCCGAGGTGCCGCGGCCGTGGGGCGAGATCACGAGCGGGATCGTCTTGCGGCGGATGTTCACCGGCACGAGCAGCCACGCGCTGCGGAGATCGCCGCCGTGCGCACGGTAGTGGATCAGCTCGAGGTTCGTGCTCGGAAGCGTCCGGTAGCCGCTGACCGCGTGGGCCGTTCCGGGCAGCAACGCCGCGACTGCGAGCCCTGCCAGCACGTGACGCACACGCACGGTCACGAGCCTAGGCCGGGATTGCGAAGATGCAGTTATGAAACCGTTGCAGCCGCTCGACCTCCAGTTCCTCGGCTTCGACAAGGAGATCGGCGTCTACGTCGTCGAGACGACCGATGGTCTCGGGCTCTTCGACTGCGGGCCCGCTTCCGCCCTCGACGGCCTGCGGGCCGGCCTGCGCGAGCACGGCCTCGAGGTGCGCGACCTGCGGCATCTGTTGCTCTCGCACATCCACCTCGACCACGCGGGCGCCGCGGGGATTCTCGTCGAGGAGAACCCCGACCTCACCGTCTGGGTCTCCGAGCTCGGCGCACCACATCTCGTCGACCCGGCGAAGCTCGAATCGTCGGCACGCCGGCTGTTTCCGAACTTCGACGCACTCTGGGGTCCGCTCCACCCCGTGCCCGCGGCGAACGTCCGCATCGCTGCCGGCGATGTCGTCGGCTGGGACTCGTTCCCGACCCCGGGCCACGCATCGCACCATGTCTGCTACCTGCGCGAAGGCACGCTGCTGGCGGGCGATGCGTGCGGCGTGCGCATCCCCCCGAGCGCCTTCGTGCAGCCGGTCGCGCCGCCGCCCGACATCGACGTCGAGCTCTGGCACCGCACGATCGACGAGATCGAGCGCCGCGGGCCCGACTCGCTCGCCCTGATCCACTTCGACGTCGTCGATGACGTCCCCGGCCACCTTGGTCGGTTCCGCGAGACGCTCGACCTCTGGTCGGACCGGGTCCGCAGCGGCATGAGCGAGGACGAGTTCGTCGCGTCGGTGATCGCAGATTCGGACGCGCCCGCGGAGCGCTATCAGGCCGTGTTCACGTTCGGGATGTCGTACCGCGGGCTGAAGCGCTACTGGGACAAGCGCGAAGCCGCGTAGTCGGCTCAGGACCGGTGGACGCGGAACCCGTTCGACTGGTCGATCGACATCAGCACGACCTCGTCGACGACCATGTGCAACGGACGCGTGACCGCGTAGAGGATCGCGTCGGCGACGTCCTCCGGCGAGAGCGGCCGCGTTCCCTCGTAGACCGCTTTCGCCTTGTCGGCGTCGCCGCGGAAGCGGACGAGCGAGAACTCGGTCTCGACGAGCCCCGAGTCCACGGTCGTCACGCGGATGTCCCGCCCGAGCAGATCTTCGCGCAGCGCCCGCGTGAAGCCTCGGACTGCGAACTTCGACGTGATGTAGGTCGCACCGTTCGGATACGCCCAGCGCCCGGCGATCGAGCCGACGTTGACGATGTGCCCGGGCTCGCGGAGCGAGCGCTGCAGGACGAGCCGCGTCATCCGGACGAGGCCGTTGATGTTCGTCTCGAACACCTGGTGCTCGTCGTCCTCGCTCGACTCGGAGAACGGCTCACGGCCGAGTGCGAGCCCTGCGGCGTTGACGAGGATGTCGACCTGGCCCGCCGCGTCGACGAACTGCTCGCAGCCGGCCGGGTCGGTGACGTCGAGCGCGAGCGCGACGTCCGTCTCGAGCCGGTCGACCCGGCGCGCGCCGCCGACGACGCGCGCACCCTCACCGGCGAGCGCGGCCGCAGTCGCCTTGCCGATGCCACTCGATGCCCCCGTGACGAGGGCTGTCTTGCCGTCGAGGCGTCCCACGACGCCGATTCTCTACGAACCGGAGATCGTGAAGTTCTCTTTGGTGGTATTTCCGTGCTTGTCCACGACCGTGACTTGGAGCGTGTAGTCGAGTCCCTTGAGCAGCCGGTACTTGGTCGGAAGCTTGACCGTGCAGGGGACGGTCTGGTTGGCCGCAAGTGGGACGTTGCGCTTGGCGCCGTGTGTCACCTGCGTCCTCCCGTTCGGCTGGAGGAGCGAGTACTCGACGAATACCTTCGAGCCGATCGGGTCGAAGTAGCTCAGGTACGGCACCGTCGCGTGCACGGCGAACGAGCGGGCCTTGTCGCTCACGGCCTGCGTCTGGCCCGTGAGCTTCTTCGCCGAGGACGTGAAAGCCGCGTAGGAGGGCTTCTTGGCGCCCGACGCCGACTCGAGGCCGCTGAACCACGTCTTGCCGGTCGAGTCGCGCAGGATGAACCAGATGAACATCTGCACGTCCGGCACCTTTGCCGCGAGAGCCAGCGCCTCTTTCGCATCCTTCGCCTGCTGGGCATAGCTGATGCCGAACGAGATCTGAGGCCTCGTCTGCTCACCCCACTCGGTCAGCCAGAGAGGAACCGTCCGGTGGAACCACTGCTTGAGCGAAGCCGCGAACTTGCCGAGGTTCATCAGCGAGACGTTCGGATAGGCGACCTTCTGGTCCGGCCCGAGCTTCGCGCCGATCGTCGGATACGGATGCTCCGCGTATGCATCGAACTTGAGATGCGGGTTCGCCACTGCGACGAGGTGCGCGAACGTCGCCGGTGCGACCGAGTTCGAGCTCGACGGCTCGGTCGGGTGGTTGTGCCCGCGGTTCGACGTCTCGCCGATCGCGACCTGGGCGCCTGGGTTTCCGGCCTTGATGCCGGCGTAGCCCGCTGCGTAGAGCTTCGCGTACTCGGCTGCGCTCACGATCTTGCCCTTCGCGTTGAACTGCGGCGTCAGGAAGAGCTGGAGGTTCGGCTCGTTCCAGATCGACCAGCGCGTGACGATGCCGTGGCCGTGTCGTCCGTTGTAGCGGGCGGAGAGCATGTGCGCGACGTTCGTGAGATCGGAGAGATGCGTCGGCGGATGGTTCACGGTCTTCCCGCCGTTCGCCCATGACGGCGTGTTCGAGATCGTGACGTAGACCTGGAGCCCGTAGTGGGGCGCCGCGCTCACGAGCGCGTCGAGATCGGTGAGGTTGTACGCCGGGTCGTTGCCGGTCAGCGCGTTCTTCGGTCTCTTCTGCGCGATCTGCGACCAGTCGGCGAGCACATGGATGATCGTCGCGTGCGCAGATGAAGCTGCCTTCAGGTTCGCGATGACCGCCGACCGGCTAGCCCACCTGAAGCTCGGATCGTCGTAGAAACCGATCTGCATTCGCGGCGCGGCCTTGACGGCCGCTGCCGGGAAGACGACGAGGACAAGCGTTGCGAGCAGGGCGAGGCGAAACAGGCGAGTAGAAAGCATGGAACCTCCCAAAGTCGGGCGAAACGGCAGTCAGTCAAGCTAACGAGGCGCTATGTGGGTGATGTTAAGGGCGTGTCCGGTCGTCATCAGGCCAAACACCGTCAAGCGCGTTTTGCGAAATTAGGCGGGGCCGAAACCTCGCGTTACGTTTGATACGACAGTGCGCATGCCCCGGCTCCCGACCGCCCGAACTGCGGGGGTTTTTGCCGCAACTGCAGTTGCGGGATTGGCCACGCTCGCAACCAGGATGGGCTGGGTCGGGGTGTCGAACATGGCTGCGAGCCCCGACGCGATCGCGAAAGGCAAGGTCTGGCTGCTCCTCACGAGCGGCATCGTCGCCGATCGCCCGTGGCTCGCCTCGCTGATCGGTTTCGCGATCGTCGCAACCGTGGCGCTCGCCGTTGCGCCGCTCCGCATCGTCGTCGCGGCGGCGGTCGCGGGACAGGTGCTCGCGACGCTCGCGGTCTACGGTGTGCTCGGTGTCGCGCGTGCGTTCGACCACGGTGCGTTCGCTTCGCTGTTGCACACGCCCGACATCGGCTTGTCTGCGATCATCGCCGCCTGGATCGGCGTCGTTTCACACGCGTACTGGCAACGCTACCGCGCGCGACGCGCGCATGTGCTGAACGTGCTCGGCTGCATCGGCTGCGCGCTGATCGGCTTCGCGTTCCGGCCGGACGTGACCGCGCTCGACTCCGAGCACATCGTCGCCTTCGCTCTCGGCGTCGTGATTGCCGCGTGGTGGCCGTCTGACGCCGGCATCAGCTCTGCCGAGCGAGGATCTCGAGCCCGTCGTTCAGCCACTTCCGCGCGCGATTCACGTTCGGGCCGTCGGGGGCGAGCGAGACCGTCTCGAGCTGGAGGTCGGTCATGATCGTCACCGCGCGGCGTGGATCGGGTTCGGTCAGCGCTTCTTCGATCCGCTCGGCAAGACGTTCGGGCTTCAACGGCAACGCCTCGACCCGGTCGGCGAGCCGCTTGAGCGTTGGCTGCCAGACGTGGTTCTTCGCGAACACGATGCGCACGACGCGTGATGCGTCGTCGAGCATTCGCTCGACCAACGCGAGTCGCTCGCCGGGACGGATCAGAGTGAGAAGCCCCGCCGGCGCGAACCCTCCCCACGTGAGCGCAGCTTCTTCGATCCGCCGGCGTGCAAGCTCGTCGGGGTAGTGCCATAGCCGCTCCTGCCATTCCCCGAGGAGCCCGGACGTGCGGAGCGTGATGCCGTTCGCCAGCGCGTCTGCAGTCGCCGAGAGCTCGCCGCCGAAGATCGCGTCGACGGTCTTCTCCGCGTGCGAGCGCGACCACCAGATCAGCTCGATGGGAACGCCGTCGCGATACCCCGACACGCGCTTCGTCGGCATGCCTTGCTCGCCCCACGTCCCGAGCTCGGTCAGCCCGCACGCCGAGGCGAGCGAGAAGCACTCCTCGAGGCTGAGCTCGTCGCTCGTGACGACCAGCATCTCGATGTCGGAGACGTCGTCGGCGACACCGCGCGAGACGCTTCCGGTCACGACGACTTCCTCGGCCACCGCCGGCAAAGCGTCCGCGATTGCCTGCGCGAGCGAACGCAACTCGGCACTCCGCGAGTTCACATGGGCGGTGACGGGATCGAACCGCCGACCTCCTGGGTGTAAACCAGGCGCTCTCCCAGCTGAGCTAACCGCCCCCGGGGGAAGTGTGCATTCTCACGATCCTCTTCGGCGTCGTTGAGGAAATTCACGGAATCGGTTGAGGCTCCTCTCAGGCGGGCTTGTTGGGATGGAAGACGTTCGCCCCCAACAACAGTCAGGAGTCGGCAATGAGAACCTCGAAGCGCATGGCAGTCGGCATCACCTCCGCGGCACTCGTCCTCGGAGCAGGCACGGGCATCGCCGTCGCAGCAGGCGGCGGCGGTGCTGGATCTGGCGGGCCGCCCGGTGGCGGCCCGCCCGGCGCGCAGGCGATCACGAGCTACCTCGGCATCACCGCCGACCAGCTCCGGACCGACCTACAGGGCGGCGAGACGCTCGCGCAAATCGCGACCGCACAGGGAAAGACCGCGAGCGGCCTCGAAACGGCGATGCTCGCCGACGCGAGCACGCACCTCGATGCGACGCAGCTCGCGAACCTGAAGGCGCACATCGACGACATCGTCAACAGCACCGGGCCGCCGGCCGGCCATGGCCCCGGTGGTCCCGGCGGGCCCGGTGGCCCTCCCGGCGCTCAGGCGATCGCCACGTATCTCGGCGTCACGACGGCCGAGCTGCAAAGCGATCTGCAAGGCGGCAAGACGCTCGCGCAGGTCGCGACCGCGCAGGGCAAGACCGTGAGCGGCCTCGAGGCGGCGATGCTCGCCGACGCGAGCACGCACCTCGACGCAACGCAGCTCGCGAACCTGAAGGCGCACATCGACGACATCGTCAACTCGAGCGGCCCGCCGGCTCGGCCGTCGATGTCGACTTCGACGTCAGGATCGGTGTCGCTGTCCTAGCTCGACCGCGGAGGGCGGGCGCACCGGTCCGCCCTTCGACCGTCAGTGCTTCTTCGTGACGCTGACGGTGAAGTTGTACGGCCCTTCGGCGCTGTCGTAGCAACCGGGGCCGAAGACGAGCGCGTACATGCCTGTCTTGCTCGCGTTGAAGCGGATCGTCCCGCGCGTGGGAAACACGCTCACGGCTGCGACCTTGCTGTTGATGTTCTTGTCGGTCGTGCCGGCAGGGAAGAGCCCGACCTGGAAGTGGTAGGCGGGCGAAGTCGCGGTTCCCTTGACGACGATCTGGTCGCCGGCGACGAGCGGAAGCCGCCAGTACTGGACGTCGGTCCAGCAGCCGGGCGAGAGGTCGGAGCCGATGCTGCCGTCACCGGTCGCCTGCACGCGCGTGTCCCCCGATTCGGCGGCGCCCGCCTTCACGATCGGCGCGCCCGAGATCGTCGCGCCGCCTGCGGCGAGCGCCGCGCCCCCAGTCGTCAATGCGACGGCGCAGAGCGCGGCCGGGGCGAGCAGACGCTTCGTCCCATTAGTCGGCACGCAAACTACGATGGCCGGGATGGGCCGCCTTGTCAAGCGCTCGCGATACCCCCAGCGGGATTCGAACCCGCGCTACCGGCGTGAAAGGCCGGCGTCCTAGGCCACTAGACGATGGGGGCCTCGCTGGAGCGTAGCGACCCTGTCCGCGGGGCGACCTGGGACGATTTCGACCGCGTCGTCCAGCTGCTCGTTGCACAGAGCCGTGCCGCGACCGGCATCGCAGGAGTGCGGGCAGAGTTCGTGCGCACCGACTGGGAGCTGCCGAGCTTCGAGGTCGGCCGCGACAACTGGCTCGCAGGAGCAGGGGGCTACGCGGCGGTGTCGCCGAAGGGCACGCTCGTCCTCACCGCACCTGATGCCGCGACCGCCGAAGCGCTGCTCGCGGAAGCTGTCGCATCGGCGCGCGAGCGCGAACTGCAGAAGCTGGAGCTCGCGCCGGTCGCCGGCGACGCATGTCATGCCGCGCTCCTGCAGGCGCATCCGTTCGAGCTCGAAGTGGATCTGCTCGCGATGTGGCGGCCGCTCGGCCGAAACGAGGCCGAGCCTGCGTGGCCCGACGGAATCACAGCGCGCACCTTCCAGCTCGCCGACGCTCCGTCCGTGCACGCGCTGCTCGACGAGGCATATGGTGGATGGGACGAGGCGTACGTGCCGCTGGCGCACGAGGATTGGAAGCGATCGATGACGGGGGACGTCGAGTTCGACGCGACGACGTGGTGGCTGGCCGAGCGCAGCGGCGAGCTTGCAGGCTGCGCGCTCTGGTGGGAGAACGGCTGGTTGAAGGACATCGTCGTGCGCGAGAGCGAGCGCGGGCGCGGGCTGGGAGCCGCGCTCCTCGTGCAGGGTTTCGCCGAGTTCGCGCGACGCGGCATGAAGCGTGTCGGATTGAAGGTGGACGCCGCGAACCCGACGGGCGCCGTCGGCCTCTACGAGCGAAACGGCTTTCGCACCGAGCGAAGGGAGCAGATCTGGGCCTTGAGCCTGTAGGACGGGCGGCGAAGGTCGGCCTGCTGCGCTGGCTGCGCCGGCAGCTGCGCCAACCCGAGCCGCTGCGTGAGCGGCTCGAAGCGGCGATCGAGAACGGCGACCCCGCAGAGGCGCGCAGGATCGTCGAGCGCTTCGACTTCTCCGACGCGCAGCAGCACCACGTCGCCCACCTGCTCGACGAATGGGAGCGCGAGCTCTAGTCGTCCGATGCGGGCTTGTGCACGACCTGCAGGCCCCACGCGCGACCCGACGCGAAGAGCTCGTCGACGTCGACCTCGTCGGCCCAGCCGATGAAGTGGCGCTCCGGCTCGTCGTCCGTCGAGCCGTAGACGGCTCCGCGCCCCGGGTCGATGCCCTTGCGCTGGTCGTCGCCCCGTTCGAGCGCCGCCTGCCGCTCTTCGACGGCTGATCCTTCGGCGTACCCTTTGCCCACCCGTGCAGTATGCGCGATCGGGGCCGGTAGCTCAGTTGGTAGAGCAGGGGACTTTTAATCCCAAGGTCGCAGGTTCGAAACCTGCCCGGCCCATGCACCAAGACGCTGGAGAATGGCGCTTTCGCCGTTTCCTGTACTTGCAACGCGCTGCAACATGTTCGGGTGGCAACCAAAAGTGCACACAACAGCCGCCTGCTCGGGCGGGCGCCGGGCCACACGTTGCCGGCACACGCGATAGAGCTATGGACAACCCAACAAGGCCACGCCCGTCCCTAGACATTGCACACCGGCGACGAAAACCAGGGCAACGGGGTAACCAACCCCGCATCATCAGACTGACCGCACGCGACGTCGTAGCCGCGCCCGACGCCCACCCCAACGGCAACCACCGCCGGACAACAACCGCGCGACGCGGCCTGGACCCTTGACATCACGCGCTCCATATCAGCTCTGTGTTGACCGCGAACGAGAGGGCGGACCGTTATTGCCTCACCGCTTGAGTCGAGCCGCGATCGCGTCGCCCACCTCGGCGGTACTTGCAGATCCGCCCACGTCGCGAGTGAGGATTCCCTCTCGACAGACGCTCTCGAGAGCCTGAATGAGCGTCGCCGCAGCTGCAACTTCGCCAACGTGCTCCAGCATCATCATCGCGCTCCAAATCGCACCCACCGGGTTTGCGACCCCCTGTCCCGCGATGTCGGGCGCTGAGCCGTGCACGGGCTCGAACAACGCGGTTGACGTCGTGCTGGGTGCGACGTTCGCGCTCGCCGCCATTCCCATTCCACCCTGTAGGACTGCCGCGATGTCGGTGAGGACGTCCCCGAAAAGGTTGGAGGCGACAACCACGTCGAGGCTCGAAGGGCTCTTCACCATCCGAGCGGCAAGCGCGTCGACCAGGACTCTCTCGTATCGCACATCGGGGAAGTCGCGTGCGACCTCGTCGACGATCTCGTCCCACAGCACGTAGCCGTACCGCGACGCATTCGACTTGGTCGCGCTCGTCACGAGACCGCGACGAGGGGTCGCAAGTGTGAAGGCGTAGCGAACAACGCGCTCGATGCCGACGCGCGTGAACACACTCGTTTCGATGCCCACCTCGTTCGGAAGACCGCGGTGCACGCGGCCGCCAACTCCGGCGTATTCGCCCTCGGTGTTCTCACGCACGAAAAGCATGTCGACCTCAGGTGATCCGACAAGCGGCGAGGCGACTCCTTCAAGCAAGCGCGCAGGTCGGACGTTCGCCCAGAGATCGAGTCCCTGGCGCAGAGCGAGCAGAAGCCCCCACAAGGTGACGTCGTCGGGGACCGACGGATCGCCGACGGCTCCGAGCAGCACGGCGTCGTGCTCGCGCACGACGTCAAGCCCATCAGCAGGCATCATCGAGGCATTCGCGTGGAAGTACGCGCTTCCCCAGGGAAGCTCGTTCCACTCGAGATCGAGCTCGAGCGCGTCGACCACCTTGCGCGCTTCGGCGATCACCTCGGGTCCGACGCCGTCGCCGGCGATCACCGCAACACGACGCATTGCAGCCGACACTATCGTGGTCTTGCCAACGACCGCTCACAGGAGGCTCGATGAGTACGACCGACGTTGAAGCCCGGCGCCTGCGCCGCGACGGACAGCAATGGTTCTTCGACTGGATGATCCAGGAGACCGGCAAGGTCTTCCATTTCCAGACCGACGGACGAGGGCCGTTGCCGAAGGCGGTCAGGCGCCATTCGATGATCAGCAAGCACGTCGGCCTCGGCGCGCGCCGGATGGAGAAGATCGCAGACGAGGAGCGCGCCGCGGGGCACGACGCCACTGCGCTTGCCCGGTATTTCGACGCGTGCACCGCGTATGCAACGGCGCAGCACACGATCATGCGCACGAACGACGAGAAGCGCTACCTGCACGGCGCGTCGATCCGCTGCTACGACCGAGTTCGCGAGCTCTCTCCGTACCACATCGGTCATCTCGACATTCCGTGGGAGGATTCGGTCGTCTCGGGCAACCTGCACCTCTGCCCCGGCGACGAGCCGAAGCCGCTCGTGTTCTTCATCCCGGGCTGCGACATGACGAAGGAGATGTATCCACATCCGCAGCTCAACCACGCGCATCAGCGCGGACTCCACATCTTCTCCTTCGACGGACCCGGCCAGGGCGAGAGCAACGTGCGCGGGATCAGGCTCACGGCCGACAACTACGAGCGCGCCGCGTCGGCTGCGATCACTCACCTTCTGGCTCGTCCAGAGGTCGACGCCGACCAGCTCGTCGTGTTCGGGATCAGCTTCGGCTCGTTCTGGGCTCTTCGGGTCGCCGCGCATGACGAGCGGGTGAAGGCGGTTGCGGCGCCGTGGGCCTCCTACTGCGACAAGTACCACCTCATGCAGGAAGAGTCGCCCCGTTACAAGCAGCTCTTCATGTATCTGACGGGTGCGCAGGACGAAGACGAGCTCGACGAGATCGTCGAGGCAATGGACATGCGTGACGTCGTCCAGCGGATCACTTGCCCGACGCTCGAGGTGACAGGCGAGTTCGACCCGCGAAGCCCCCTCGAGGAGGTCTACGAACTCTTCGACCTGCTCACCTGCCCCGCAGAGCTCTGGGTCTTCGGCGACCAGCACCACAAGGTCTCTCTGACGAAGCCCAACTCGAACACGGCCGCTTGGCAAGGCGACATGAACGAGCTGGCGCTCGATTGGTTGAAGGATCGGATCGACGGGCGCCAGCTACCCGACGAACGGCTGATCACGTATCTGCCGGCCGGCGGGAGCGGCCCGGTCGGTGCGGAGCACTCGACTCGCAGGCGTTGGTACGAGGACGCCTAGCGAACACGAGCTCGGCTCACATCAATACTCGATGACCACGGTGCGCTTCTCGCGCGCAGAACGTGCGAGCGCCTCTGTGAGCTGCACACTGCGCAAGCCGTCGACGCCCGACGCATTCGGGGTTTCGCGACGTTCGATCGCCTGCTCGTACGCGGCGACCGTGCGGACGAACGCGTCGGTCGTCGACGCCAGGATGCGTCGCTCGTTCTCGCCCCGCAGAATCGTGAACTCGCCGCCTTCGAGGTGCGGACGAGTCACGGAGCGACCTGAGATTCGGCCTTCCGTCCCGTGGATGGTGAGGTCGGGCTCGAACCTGGGCGTGGTCTGATTCGCATTGACGTATGCCAGCGTGCCGTTGTCGAACCGAAACAGCGCGAGCGCGGCGAGCTCGAGCGGCTGGTCGTCCGTTGCGTCCGTCAGCACAGTTGCCTCGACGATCTCCGCCCCGAGAAGAAACCGGAGCATGTCGTATGCATGGACGCCAATGTTGTTCATCGCGCCGAGTCCTGCGAGGCCCGGATCGCTTCGCCAGCCTCGCAGCTCACCGCGGCCCGAGCTCACTTCGCACTGCACGATCAGCGGCGCGCCGATCTCCCCCGCGGCGAGCGCATCGCGTATCTCGCTCATCCCCTGGTGGTGGCGCGTCTGGAAGTTGATGCCGAGCGCAACCCCGGCGCTGACGCACGCATCGACGGCCTTCTCCGCCTCGGCGACGCTCGTCGCGAGCGGCTTGTCGCAGAAGACCTGCTTGCCGGCCGCGGCCGCGTCGATCACCTGCTCGGCGTGGAGCGCGTTCGGCGTCGCGATGTAGACAATCTCGACTGCACGATCGGCCAGGAGCTCTTCGAAACGCGCGAACGCGCGGCCACCGTGCTTCGAGGCATACGACTCGCCCTTCTCGAGCGAGCTGCCCACGCTGGCGACGACCTCGCTGCCGTTGGCCGCGATCGCGGGACCCACGAGCGCGTCGGCAGCACGGCCCGTGCCGACAACTCCCCACGCGTGCTTGCGCCCGCCAGCCACCATCAGATCATGATTCTTCCGCCGGCAACATCGATCGTGATGCCCGTGAGCCAGCTCGCTGCATCCGAGGCGAGGAACAGGATCGCGTAAGCCGCGTCGTCGGCGTGCCCGATGCGGCCGAGAGGCGCCATAGCGCCGACCGACTCGAGCATCGCATCGTCCATTACGCCCTTCACGCGGTCGGTCGCGAGCGTGGCCGGCGCCACGATGTTCGCGCGAATGCCGTACTGACCGACCTCTTTCGCGAGATGGCGTGTGAACATCGCGATCCCTGCTTTCGACGCGACATATGACGCCGTGAGCAGGAGGTCGATGACCCGCGCAGAGTTGGACGCCATCGTCACGATCGCTCCGCGGCGGCGCTCGATCATCCCCGGGAGAAACGACTTGACGGTGAGAAAGGTGGAGGTCAGGTTCGACTCGATCACGTAGTGCCATTCTTCCTCTGTGATCTCCTGCACCGGCGTTCGCGCGGCGAAGCCGCCCGCGAACGGAAGCACGATGTCGACCAGGCCGAGCTCGTCTTCCGTGCGTCTGCGGGCGGCCTCGATCTCGGCGAAGCTCGTGCAGTCGGCAACGACGCCGATGGCCTCCCCGCCCGCGCCTACGAGCTCTGCGACAGCGACGTCGACCGCCTCCCGGCCGCGCGCGACGATCCCGACCTTCACACGGTTGGCGACGAGCATGCGTGCGGTTGCGAGTCCGATGCCCTTCGATCCCCCGGTGACGAGCGCCGTCCTGCCTGCGAGGTCCGGGT
>DASYAO010000073.1:0-2452 GCA_036501285.1 Gaiellaceae bacterium | reverse complement strand
GGGCATAAATCGGTTAGACCGGGCAGAATGGAGAGAGCGGGATGGCGTGGTCACTGCTGGCTCACGCCAGGAGGTATCGCCATCCCGCTTCTTCGCTCAGACGAAGGTGTTAAGAGAAAGTTGAGTTCCGCGGGAGCCAGCCCTGGAGGTCGGCGACGAAGCCCGGGTCGATGGCGTGTTCCGTCGCGCTTTCGCGGTAGAGGACGGTCGCGCCGGCGCCGACCAGCGTATCGCGCAGCTTGTGGGCGAATTGCACGGGAATCACCGGGTCGTACGTGCCGTGACCGACGGCGATCGGCGGCCAGGGGCCTGCGCCGAGCTCCCAACCCTCGACCGTGGGGATGAACCCCGAAAACGCCACGATTGCGGCGGGTTTCGGTCTGCCTGCGCCGAGGCCGACCGAGAGCGCCATCACCGCTCCTTGCGAGAAGCCGCCGAGCAGCTTTTGCTCGTAGGGCAGCTGGTCGACGAACTCGCACGCGGCGGCGAAGCCCTCGGCAAAGGTCGCCGGGTCGGGATAGCCGACGCGCGGCACGGCGTACCAGTGCGCGCCGCCCGGCGGCAGCGACAGCGGGCCTCGCGGGCAGTAGCCGTGGAAGCGCCGCTCGGGGTCGAGCCCGTCGAGCAGGCCGTAGAGGTCGTGCTCGTCGGCACCGCGGCCGTGGAAGAGAACGAGCGCGCCTTCGGGCTCGCCGGCGGCCGGCCGGTCGATGAACCGGATCACCCGCGCGGGTTCGGCAGCGGGGTGAGGATGGCGCGGAGCTTGTCGCGGAGCTCTTCGTAGTCGGGCGGGAGCGAGAGCCGCTCGCCGAGCGACTCGATCGGTTCGTCGGCCGCGAAACCCGCACCGCCGAGCGTCGCGATCTCGAAGAGCACGCCCGACGGCTCGCGGAAGTAGATCGACTTGAAGTAGAAGCGGTCGATGATCGGCGTCGGCGAGCCGCCGGCCGCGATCACCTTGTCGCGCCATGCTTCCTGCTCGTCTGCTTCGCATGCCCATGCGACGTGGTGCACCGTGCCCGCGCCGGGGAGTGCGCGCTCGACGGGCGCCTCGTCGTAGATGTAGAAGCCGCCGCGTTTCTCGCCGCGGCATTCCCAGCCAGGCGTGAATCCGAGCCCGAAGAGGAAGAACGCGCTGCGGTTGACGTCGGAGGTGTACACGCGCACCCCGCCGAAGCCGCGCAGCGCGAACTCCTCGGGAATCTCGGGGTGCTTTGCGACAAGCGGCGGATCGCCGGACTCGTCGACGATCAGCTCGAGCGCAAGGCCTTCCGGATCTTCGAGCAGCACGCCGCCGAACTCGCGCCGCCCGCCGGTGCGCTCGGCCCAGAAGTCGAGTGCGGCCTCGGAGCCGACGCGGAAGACGACCCGGTGCACCATCCCGTCGCCCGAGCGGCCGGGCGCGGCGCCCGGGTACTCGAAGAAGGTGATGTCGGAGCCGGCCGAGCCGCGCTCGTCGGCGTAGAAGAGGTGGTAGACGGTGGGGTCATCCTGGTTCACCGTCTTCTTCACGAGCCGCAGCCCGAGCGTGCCCGCGTAGAACTCGACGTTCGCCGGCGCGTCACCCGTGATGCACGTCACATGGTGGATCCCCTCGAGCTTCACCGCGAATAGCATTGCAGCCATGGAGTTCGACGTGGCGGTGCTCGGCGGCGGGCCCGGCGGCTACACCGCCGCGATCCGTGCCGCGCAGCTCGGGGCGAAGGTCGCGTGCATCGAGAAGGAGCCGGAGCTCGGCGGCACCTGCCTACGCGTCGGCTGCATCCCGACGAAGGCGTGGGTGCAGACCGCGCAGTACCTCCACGCCGCACGCGACACGTTCGGGAAGATCGGCGTCACCGTCGCCGACCCCTCGCTCGACTTCGGCGCCGCGAACGAATGGAAGGCCGGCGTCGTCAAGCAGATGACGAGCGGCGTCGCCTCGCTCTTCAAGGCAAACGGCGTCGAGTGGGTGAAGGGCACAGGGGCCTTCAAGGACGCGAACACGATCTCCGTCGAGGGCGGTGAGGACGTGAGCTTCAAGCAGGCGATCGTCGCGACCGGCTCGTTCCCGATGCGGCCGCCGATCCCGGGCCTCGAATCCGACCTCTGCGTCGACTCGACAGGCCTGCTCGCGCAGACGGAGGTGCCGAAGCGGCTCGTCATCCTCGGCGGCGGGATCATCGGCTGCGAGTTCGCGTCGATCTTCGCCACGTTCGGCAGCGAGGTGACGATCGTCGAGATGCTCGACTCGCTGATCGCGGCCGAGGACGCCGACGCGGCGAAGGAGCTCGCGAAGGCGTTCGGCAAGAAAGGGATCAAGCTCGAGCTTGGCAAGCAGTGCACGAAGGTCGAGCAGTCGGGCAACGCGCTGACGGTGCACTTCGGCGAAGGCGAAACGGTGCAGTGCGACCTGATGCTCGTCGCCGTCGGCCGCGCGCCGCTCGTCGAAGGCATCGGGCTCGAAGCCGCG
>DASYAO010000072.1:0-2380 GCA_036501285.1 Gaiellaceae bacterium | reverse complement strand
GCTGCGGCCGGCGTGGTTCGCAGTGGAGCGATCCTCCCCCAACACCGGACCAATTTCAAGTGGGGAAGAAAGGGAGAGATTCGGTCAGGCCGGTGCCAGCAGGGCGAGCACGGCGTCGCCGTAGCGCTCGAGCTTGGCCGGGCCGACTCCCGCGATCTGGGAGAGGTCGCCGAGTGAGGTCGGCTGCGCGTCCACGATCGCGTGGAGAACGGTGTCGTGGAAGATGACGTACGGGGGCACGCCGTCCTCGCGCGCCCGCGCGAGCCGCCACGCGCGCAGCCGTTCCGCGGCCGGCGTCCACTCACGGGCGGCCCGCGGCGCGTCGGGCGTCGGCGCGTGGCCAAGCTCCAGGACGAATCGCGACCGCTTCGCCGACCACGTGAGCCACAACGTGAGCCTCGCGCGCGTCATGCCGACGTAGAGCAGCCGCCGCTCTTCGTCGATCTCGCCGGGGGTGCGCGCCTGGCGCGAGGGCAGCTCCTTCTCCTCGAGGCGTGGGATGAAGACGGTGTCGAACTCGAGCCCCTTCGCCCGGTGCAGCGTCAGGAGGTTGACGCCGCGCGCGCTCTCTCCGCCGGGATCGAAGCGGCGCCGCAGCTCGGCGACGAACGCGGCGGCGTCACCGTCGAACGCATCCGCGAGCGCGACAAGGCGCGCGAAGTCGGTCTGGCGGACGAGCTCGCGATCGCCGAGCTTGTCCGGGAGCTCCTCGAGCCAGCCGGCTTCGAGCGCCGCCGAACGCACCGCGTCGGGCGCGGCGCGGTCGCTCCGCTCGAGGCGGCGTACGAGCCGGCGCGCCGCATCGCGGTCGAGGAGCGACGAGCCCTGGAACGGAATCGCAGCCTCGTGCAGCGCTTCCTCGAAGTCGGTCAGGCGCGCGTTCGTGCGGCAGAGGATCGCGATCTCCTCGAGCGGCACCGTCGCCGCGCGGATCGCCGCGACGATCGCGGCGGCCTCCGTGGCCGGTGAGGTGAATGCGGCGACGACGGGCTCGTCGCCTGCGGGACACGTCGGGCGCAGGACCTTCTCCGCTCCGCCGAGCCGCGGGACGAGCTTGTTCGCGAGCGCGAGCACCTGCGGCGTCGAGCGGTAGTTCTCCTCGAGCCGCACGACGGTCGTGTTCGGAAAGCGCGCAGGCACGCCGAGCAGGTGCTCGGGCCCGGCACCGGTGAAGGCGTAGATCGACTGGTAGTCGTCGCCGACGACGCACAGGTCGTCGCTCTCTCCGAGCCAGAGCTCGAGCAGCGTCTGCTGGAGCAGGTTGACGTCCTGGTACTCGTCGACGGTGAACGCGCGGTACTGCGCGCGGAACGTCGTCGCAGCGCGCTCGTCGTTCTCGAATACCCGCACGGCGCGCTCGAGGATGTCCTCGAAGTCGAGGTGCCGTTCCGCTTTCTTGCGCCGCTCGTAGTCGAGGTAGACGCGCGCCATGAGGTCGGCGGGGATCGGCGGCTCGCGGTCATCGGCCGCGTCGAGATAGCGCTCGGGGCCGATGCGGCGATTCTTCGCCCACTCGATCTCGGCGGCGAGGTCACCTGCCGGCCGGAACTTGTACGGCGCGCGCAAGCGGTTGCCGATCTGGCGGAGGAGGAGCGCCTTCGAGGGGAGGATGCGGCCGACTTCGTCCGGCGCGAAATGGCGCAGCTGCCGGAGCGCCGCGGAATGGAACGTGCCCGCGCGCACGCGCGTCACCCCGAGCGCGCCGAGGCGCGTGCGCAGCTCGCCGCCCGCCTTGTCGGTGAACGTGACGGCCATGATCTGCGCGGGATCGAACGCGCCGGACGCGACCTGCTGCGCGATGCGCCGGGTGATGGTCGTGGTCTTCCCGGTGCCCGCTCCCGCGAGGATGCAGACGGGGCCGCGCACCGCCTCGGCGGCGCGCCGCTGCTCGGGGTTCAGGCCGGCGAGCGGATCCATCGAGCCACCGTACCGGCGCCTTCGGTCGGGAATGTCACGAAAGGCGGGCGACCTGTAGCGTCCGTCTTCACGTCAACCCCGGCAGGCCCGAGGAGACGGACATGATCGGCGAGAAGACACAGCACTTCCAGGGCAAGGGCACGGATCTCAACGACCTTCAGGCGAAGATCGCGAGCAACCTGCAGTCGCAGGGCTTCACGGTCCAGACGTCGGCGGCCAGCGAGCAGGGCACGGTGATCCAGGCGAAGAAGGGCGGATTCCTCGACAAGGCAATCGCCGCCGACCGCGCACTCTCGATCTCCATCACCGGCGATTCCAACGACTTCACGGTCAAGATCGGCATCGGCAAATGGCTCGAGCACCTCGGCGTCGCCGCCTTCGAGACGCTGCTGCTCTCGGACCTGTTCCTCGTCGTCGACGTGGCCGAGACCGCCTGGAACTTCGAGATCGAGAACAAGCTCGC
>DASYAO010000071.1:0-10318 GCA_036501285.1 Gaiellaceae bacterium | reverse complement strand
AGGTGAGTCGCGTGCAGAACGGCCTCGTCCGCTCGTATGCACTCGCGGTCGCCGCAGGCGTCGCCGTCCTCGCAGTCGTCTTCCTCTCCACACGATGACGAGCTGGCTGACGACGATCCTGATCGTGCTGCCCCTCGCGGGGGCGGTCGTGATCTGGGTGACGCCGCTGCCGCGGCAATGGGTCGGCTCGCTCGCGACGCTCGTCTCGCTCGTCGAGATTGGGTTCTGGATCGACGCGCTGCGCAAGTTCGACTTCGGAAGCAGCGCGCTTCAGCTCGGCCAGCAGCACCCGTGGTTCCGCGACCTCGGCGTCTCGTGGCACGTCGGTCAGTTCGGCTTCTCGCTCTGGCTCGTCGGGCTGACGGCGGTCTGTGGTGCGGCCGCGTCGATGTACGCGTGGTGGGCCGGGCGCGAAAGGCCGCGCGCGTACTTCGGCCTCCTGCTCTTCCTGACCGGCGCGGTCGTCGGCGTCTTCTCCGCGCAGGACCTGCTCGTCTTCTACGCGTTCTTCGAGGCGATGCTGATCCCGCTCTACGTGCTGATCGGCGTCTGGGGCGGCGCCGGCCGGATGCGCGCGACGATCACGTTCGTCGTCTACACCGTCGCCGGGTCGCTGCTGATGCTCGCGGCGATCGTCGTCTACGGTCTGCAACAGGGGACGTTCGACCTGACGAAGACCGGGACGAGCGGCAACGACTGGCTCTTTGCGGGCTTCGCGATCGCGTTCGCGATCAAGGCTCCGCTCTGGCCGTTCCACGGCTGGTTGCCGGACGCCTATCGCGAGTCGCCGGCCGAGGTGTCGGGGCTGCTCTCAGGCGTGATCTCGAAGGTCGCGGCGTACGGGTTTCTGCGGATCGCGATCGCGAAGTTCCCCGGGCCGACGCACGACTTCCGCGTGCCGATCCTCGTGCTGGCGTCGATCGGGCTCGTCTACGGCTCGCTGCTCGCGTTCCGCGCGCCTGACTTCCGCGGCGTCGTCGCGTACTCGTCGCTCGCGCAGATGGGGCTGATCACGTACGGCCTCTTCGCGTCGAACGACCTCGGCTTCAACGGCGCGGTACTGCAGATGGTGAACCACGGCCTGATCTCGATGACGCTCTTTCTGCTCGCCGGGATGGTCGAGCGCCGCGCGACGACAGGTGAACTCTCGCTGCTCGGAGGGATGGCGCGCGGTCGACCCGCGTTGGCGACCGTGCTGATGACGGTCGGGATCATCGCGCTCGCCGTTCCGCTTTCGACGAACTTCGCCGGTGAATTCCTGATCCTCGCGGGCGTCTTCCAGCAGGGCTGGGGCTGGGCCGTCGTCGGCGCCGCCTCGATCGTGCTCGCGGCGATGTACATGCTGCGGCTGATCTCGGCGGTGCTTCACCGTGACATCGGGCCTGCGGTGAGCGACGCTGCGCTCGACCTGCGACGCGGCGAGCTCGCGATCGTCGTCCCGCTCGTCGCGCTCCTGCTCGTGCTCTCGGCCTGGCCGGCGGCGATCAGTGGCCGCTCCTTCGCCGGCGGATCGCACCACTACCTCTTTGCCAACTCCTGCCCGAACTGCCTCGTCGTGATCCTCCATCCGTCAACTCATCATTCGTGATCCACAAGCCGCACATCGACTGGTTTGCGCTCTCACCGACGCTGGCGATGCTGGCCGCAGCCGGGCTGCTGCTCTTCGTCGCGGTCTTCGTGCCGGCGCGCGCACGGAGGCTCGTTTCGGCCGCCTGCGCCGAGGTGGGCTTCGTCGCCGCCTTCGTCTTCGCGATCGTGCTCGCAGCGAAGAGTCCCCACGGCACGACCGAGGTCGCCGACGCGATCTTCCGCGACCGCTGGGCCGCCGTGGCGCAGATCCTGGTCGCCGGCTGCGGCGTCGTCGCCGTCCTCGTCTCCTACGGCGAGCGCTGGCGCGCAGAGCACGTGGCCGAGTACTACATGCTGCTTGCCGCCGCCGGCGCGGGGATGGCGTTCTTCGTGCAGGCGTCGAACCTGATGACGCTCTTCCTCGGGCTCGAGTGGTTCTCGATCGCGCTCTACGTGCTCTGCGCGATCGACATCGACCTCGTCGGCTCCCTCGAAGCGGGGCTGAAATACCTGATCATCGGAGCCGTCGGCTCGGCGACACTGCTCTTCGGCTCGGCGCTGGTCTACGGCGCGACGGGGCAGCTCAGCTTCGACAAGATCGGCCCGGTCGCGCATTCGCACGACTCGCTCTACGTGCTCGGGCTCGCGATGGTGATCGCCGGGCTCGCGTTCAAGACCTCCGCCGCGCCGTTCCACATGTGGACACCGGACGCGTACACAGGCGCGCCCACACCGGTGACCGCGTTCATGTCGTCTGCGACGAAGGTCGCCGCGCTCGTCGTCACCTACCGCCTGCTGACGACGGCGTTCCCAACCGAGCAGCATCTCTGGACCTGGGCGATCGCCGGGATCGCGTGCGCATCGATCGCGATCGGCAACATCGCCGCCCTCGCGCAGCGCAACGTCAAGCGTCTGCTCGCGTACTCGTCGGTCTCACACGCGGGCTTCATGCTGATCCCGATCGCAGCGGCGAGTGCGCTCGGCGAGCGGGCGCTCCTCTACTACCTGATCCCGTACTGCGCGATGTCGCTCGGCGCTTTCGCGGTGATCGCCGCCCGCGAGCGTGAGCTGAACGCGCCGGTCACGCTCGAGAACCTCGCCGGCTTCGGCTGGGAGCGACCGTTCCTCGGCGCCGCGATGTGGGTCTTCATGCTCGGCTTTCTCGGCTTCCCATTGACGGGCGGCTTCATCGGCAAGTTCTACGCCTTCTCGGCAGCCTACGAGCACGGCTGGTGGTGGCTGATCGTCGTCGGCGTCGCCGGCACGATCGTCTCGGCGGCGTACTACCTCGCGGTCGTCCGGGCGATGTACTTCCGCGACTCGGCCGAGCTCCAGCTCGCTCCGGCCGGCGGCTCACCGCCGCGCGATCCAGCGCTTGCGACCGGCGTCGCGATATGCCTCGCGGTCACGGTCGGGTCGTTCTTCGCAGTGCAGCCGCTGATCGACGTCGCGCACAGCGCGGCAAACTCGCTTCCGTTCTAGACGCGCCGGCCCGGGGCGAGTGTCGGCGCGGCGCGGCTGACAAGATGCGCGAAGGATGCGCCTCCCTCGCATTGCCCTGCCAGTCGCAGCGTGGGTCGCCGCGACGGTCGCTTACTGCGCCGTCGCCGTCGCCAAGGGATACAGCCCGCTCCGCCCGGTGACGTGGGCGCGCTTCGACTCTTACCAATACTTGACGATCGCACATCGCGGCTACTTCGTCGAACATTGTCATCCGCCCGACCAGAAGGAGCTGTGCGGCGACGCCGGGTGGTTTCCAGGCTACTCGTGGCTGATCCACGCGCTCGGTTGGCTTGGCCTACCTCCGATGCAAACGGCTGCGGTGGTCGCGTGGTTCTTCGCGCTCGCGACGGTGGTGCTCATCTGGGAGGCCGTTGGCCGTACCGCGTCGGTCGCAGTGGCGTTTGCCGCCTTTGCGCCCGGGCGGATCTACGACTACGCGCTTTTCCCGCTCAGCCTGGTAACCACGTTCTCGCTCTTGCACCTGCTCGCGTTGCTACGTGACAGGACTGTGATCGCCGCGGTCGCTGGGTTCTTCGCGGCGTTGATGTACCCCGCAGGACTCGTGCTCGCCGTCACGTCGGGCGCGTGGCTTGTACTACAACGGCGGTATCGCGACGCGGTGATCGTCACGACCGCCGTCGCCACGGCGGGAGGGCTCATCGTCTTCGTGCAGCGACTCCAGACCGGCCACTGGGATGTGTACCTCAGGGTGCAGGCGCACTACCATCATCGCCTGCAGGAGCCGTTTGGCGGGGTCGCCCGCGCGGTGCGCGTCGTCTTCGAAGGGTTCCCGTTCCGTATCGACGCCGGTCCCGCGCTGCAAACGGTTCTCGTCACGGCGGTGCTGATCGCGACCACCCTGGCGGCCCGCACACGCAGTGACCTGCTGATCGTTCTCTTCGGGGTAGGGACATGGCTGCTGGCTGAAAGCCTGACAGCGGTCTCGAACTCCCGAGACGAAGCGGCGCTCTTGCCGCTGGCGGTACTGCTGCCGCGTGTGCCTCGTTGGCTGGCTGCCGCACTCCTCGCGTGCGCCGTCTGGTTGACCGTGCCGATGACCGAGTTGTTCCTCTCGTCAAGGCTGCTCTAGGCCGCGAAGTGAGGCACATAGAGCCGCTCGGTTTGCTTTCGTTCTTACGGCTTCGCGGGCCTGAGTTCGACGAGCCGACGCAGATACGGTGGCGCTGCGAACGCGGCTTTGATCGCGAAGATCCCGAGGCAGGCGGCGAGCGACGAAGCCGCGAGCGGCGGCACGCCGTGGAGGGCGTTCGAGCGCACCTCGCACGAGAGCACGAGCAGGACGAGCACGACGCCCCAGAGGAGCGCCTGCAGGGCGACGACCGCGTCGTCTCGCTTGTCGAGGAAGGCGCCGAAGGCGGCGATCGCGCAAACCGCTGCGAAGGGAACGGCTCCGAGCAGCGCATCGAGCGCGAGGTGGTGTCTTCCGTGGCCGTCGGCGATCGCCGCAACCGTCACGAGCAGCCCCGGGAGAACACGCCGTCCCATGGAGTCATAGCTTCGCGCCGAAACCGGACGCTCCTCTTTTATGCTCAGGCCGTCCCTCACGAAAAGGAGGCGGATTGGCAACCCTCACCTGGCTCGGCCATTCGAGCTTCATGCTGGGCAGCGACCGTGGCAAACGGATCTACGTCGACCCGTTCCTGACCGACAACCCGAAGTGCCCGGACGGCGAGAAGAACCCCGACCGCGTCGACGTGATCTGCCTCACGCACGGCCACGGCGACCACGTCGGCGACACCGTCGAGCTCTCGAAGCGCTTCCCGGAGGCGCTCATCATCGCCCAGGTCGAGCTGAAGGGCTGGCTCGGCGAGCAGGGAGCGAACATCGGCGAGCTCCCGGGCCTGAACAAGGGCGGGCGCTACGAGGCCGACGGCATCACGTACGGCCTCGTGAACGCCTTCCACTCCTCGAGCACTCCGGACGGGCAGTACGCGGGCGAGGCCTGCGGCGTCGTCATCCGCCTCGAGCAGGGGCTGACGATCTACTTCGCGGGCGACACGTGCGTGTTCGGCGACATGCAGCTGATCCGACACCTCTGGGAGCCTGATTACGCCGTGCTCCCGATCGGCGACTTCTTCACCATGGGCCCGGCCGAGGCGGCGATCGCAATCGACATGCTCGGAAACCCACGCGTGGTCCCATGCCACTGGGGAACCTTCCCGGTCCTCACCGGGACGCCGGACAAGCTGCAGGAGGAGAAGCCCGACGCCGCGATCCTGCGGATCGAGCCGGGCAACACGGTCGAGCTCGAGTGACGCCGATCGTCGCCACGTACTCGATCGCAGCGTGCGACCTCGATGCCGGGCAGTGGGGCGTCGCGACGCAGTCGAAGTTCCTCGCCGTCGGCTCGGTCGTTCCGTGGGCCGAGCCGCACGTGGGCGCGATCGCAACACAGGCCTACGCGAACCCCCGCTACGGCCCCGACGGCCTCGCGCTCCTACGGGAAGGCCGCTCGGCGGCGGAGGTCGTCGAACGGCTGACGAGCGCCGACGACGGCCGCGACCACCGCCAGCTCGGCGTTGTCGACGGGACCGGCGGTAGCCAGAGCTTCACCGGCGGGGAGTGCATGGACTGGGCCGGTGGGATCGCGGGCCCGTGCTTCGCCGCGCAAGGGAACATCCTCGTCTCGGAGGCGACGGTGCGCGCGATTGCGGACACATTCACGGGGAGCACCGGCAGGCCGCTCGCCGAGCGGCTGATCGCGTGCCTCGCCGCGGCGCAGGCGGCGGGCGGCGACCGCCGGGGCCAGCAGTCGGCAGCACTTCTCGTCGTCGAGCGAGACGGCGGATACGCCCAGCTCTCGGACACGCTCGTCGACCTGCGCGTCGACGACCATGCAGAGCCGGTTCCGGAGCTCGCGCGCCTCTACCGCATGCACCGCTCGCTCTTCGGAGAGACGCCGCGCGAGGAGTGGCTCGAGGTCGACGACGCGCTCGCCGCCGAGCTTCGCGACCGCCTGGCGCGGCTGGGATATGACGACGAGCTGGCGGCCGCGTTCGCGCGCTGGGCGGGCACCGAGAACCTCGAGGAGCGCATCGACGGCATCGACCGGATCGATCCGGTCGTGCTCGAGGAGCTGCGCAATCGCTAGCCGCTTCGAAACCGTGCACGTCGACGAGCTCGACGCGATTCCGGTCGCGGGCGTCGTCTGGCATCCGATCCGCCGCCGGCTGGGCATCCAGGCATTCGGCATCAATGCGTACACGGCGGAAGCGCCGGGCAAGCACGTCGTCGAGGAGCACGACGAGTCGACGAGCGGGGCCGGCGGCCACGAGGAGGTCTACTTCGTCGTGCGCGGCCACGCGACGTTCACGCTCGACGGCGAGAAGGTCGAGGCGCCTGCGGGAACATTCGTGTTCGTGCGCGACCCGACCGTGCGGCGCGTAGCCGTCGCGGAAAGCGACGACACGCTCGTGCTCGCGATCGGCGCCGACCCTGCCCGCCGCTACGAGGTCTCACCGTGGGAAACGACCTTCGCGGCCGGACCGCTCCTCAGCGCCGAGAGCTACGAGCAGGCGATCGAGCTCATGCACGAGGGCCTTGCTCGGCATCCCGGCAACCCCTCGCTCCTCTACAACCTTGCCTGCGCCGAGGCGCGGGCGGGCCGGACTGCGGACGCGATCGAGCATCTGTCGCAGGCGATCGCGGCAAACGAGAAGTACGTCGAGCACGCCCGCAAGGACCCCGACTTCGACGGGATCCGCGGCGAGCCGGGCTTCCCCGCCTAACCGCCGGGAAGACGCACGCCCGCGGCGAGCGCCCGGAACGCCGGCACGGGATCGGCCTGCGGCCGGGCAACGACGAGGACGGCGCCGAACGCGTCGCTCGGCGTGAGCGCATCGACGAGGAGCTGCAGTCCGACCGCGAGCGCGAATGCCTTGTGGGCATGCTCGCCGCCGAAGGGACGGAGGTCGTCCTCACTCGCCTTGCCCGCGAGCACGTCGCCGTAGGTGAAGTTGCCCATCGAGACGTCCGCGACGACCGGGTCGCCGCCCGCCGACGGAATCCCGATCGCAAGCGGATTCGTGCCCGTCAGCTTCGCCCCGCCCTGCGGGTGCGGAAGCCGACGCGGCGAGGTCGCTGTGAGAAGTGCGACGAGGCCGCCGTTCGCAAGTCGGCGCACCCAGTGGCCGAGCATCCCCGTCGGGAACGTGTCGTCGCAGACGACGACGCGCGCATGCTCGGGCGGATCGACGAGCTGCGCGTCGATCGCGGCGGCGAGCACGAGGTAGCCGAGCGCGCCGTTTCCCTCCCAGCGCTCGTACCCCGGCTCCGAGATGACGCGCCGAGGCTTTGCCTCCGGGTGCAGCTCGGTCCACGTCTCGAGCCATTCGATCCGTCGCGTGCCGTGGCCCTGCAGCCCTTTCGCCTGAGCGGTCAGGAAGTGGTCGGCGAGAACCTCGACGTCAGCGTCGTCGAAGCCAAGCGCGGAAAGGCGTTCCCTTGCCTCCTCAGGAGACAAGCGTGAGCGTCTTCGTGAACCCGGCGCTGCGCGACGCGTCGACCGCCCGCGCGACGTCGGCGATCGCAACGGCGGGTGCAGATTCCGGATCGGAGAGCACGAGCGGCACGCCGGCATCCGCGGACTCGCGAATGCGCGCGTCGAGCGGGATCTGCCCGAGCAGCTTGACGTCGAGCTGCGTCGCAAGGCGCTCGCCGCCGCCGGAGCCGAAGACGTCCGAGGTCATGTTCTCGACGACGCCCAGCAGCTGCATGCCCGTCTTCTGCGCCATCGCGGCGGCGCGGCTCGCGACCTCCTGTGCGAGCGGCTGCGGGGTCGTCACGACGAGTGCCTCCGCGCGCGGCAGCATCTGCCCGAGCGAGATCGAGACGTCGCCGGTGCCGGGTGGCATGTCGACGACGAGGACGTCGAGCTCGCCCCAGTGCACGTCCTGCAGGAACTGCTCGAGCGCGCGGTGCAGCATCGGACCGCGCCACATCAGCGGCTCGTTGTCGTCGAGGAAGAAGCCGATCGACATCAGCTTCAGGTCGTGCTTGACCGGCGGGATCATCAGCCGGTCGACGAGCACCGGCTTCTGCCGCAGGCCGAGCATGTGCGGGATCGAATGGCCGTAGATGTCGGCGTCGAGGACGCCCACGCGACGGCCCTGCGCAGAGAGCGCAGCGGCGAGGTTCACCGTCAGCGACGACTTGCCGACGCCGCCCTTTCCCGACGCGACAGCGATCACGCGCGTCGTCGGCTCGAGCTGAATCGACTTGTCGTCCGCGGGCCTTCCGCCACGCAGTTTGGTCGTCAGCGCCGAACGCTCATCGGGTGACATCACGTCGAAGTCGAGGCGGACGGTATCGACGCCCTCGAGCCCGCCGACCTCCTTCGCGACCTGGTCCTGGAACGAAGAACGGAGTGGGCAGCCGGCGACGGTGAGCGCAATCCGCACGCTGACATCGCCGCCGTCGATCGCGATGTCGCGGACCATGTCGAGCTCGGTCACCGGCTTGCGCAGCTCGGGGTCGATCACATTCCCGAGCGCGCCGAGAACTGCTTCACGAGACGGCATGATCACTCCTTCGAGCTTAGTGAAAGCGCTCGAGCAGCCAGGCGTGTACCTCGGGGATGCGTCGTTCGAAGAGCGTCAGGTGCCCGTCTTCGGCTGTGATCCGCGAGTCGACGCCGGGGATGCGGGCGGCAAGCCATTCGGCGTGCGCGACAGGCACGAACCGGTCCTGCCGGCCGTGCCAGTGCAGGATCGGGACGTGGATCGACGCGAGCTCGAAGCCCCAGGGCCAGACGAAGACGATGTCGTCGTCGGCCCATCCCTCGTAACCGGCCTCGAGGCCGGCCTGCATCTGGGCCAGCAGGTACCCGGCGAGCCGGCCGGAGGCGATCTCCAGATCGCACGGCCCGAGCAGCGTCCGCCAGGCTTCGACGAGATCGTCGGGCTTCGCCGCGAGCAGTCCTTCGCGCTCGCGCTTGAGTCCGGCCAGATGCTCGGCCTCGTTCTTGACCACGTTGGCGAACTCCTCGACGTTCTGCTCACCCATGCCCGCGGTGAAGTCGAGCCCCTCCGCGTCGTACGGCGCGACCGCGGCGAGCGCCGCGCAGGCGACGACGCGGTCCGGCAGCAGGGCAGCCGCAGCGAGCGCGTGCGGCGCGCCGCCCGAGATCCCCCAGACGCACACGCGCTCGACGCCGAGTGCGTCGCAGATCGTCGAGATGTCACCTGCACCGTCGGCGATGTCGCGTCCCTTGTCGCGCGTCGAGCCGCCGAAGCCCGGCCGGTCGTACGAGA
Organism: Gaiellaceae bacterium; assembly: GCA_036501285.1. GTDB lineage: Bacteria > Actinomycetota > Thermoleophilia > Gaiellales > Gaiellaceae > PALSA-600. The sequence continues at coordinate 974 of DASYAO010000071.1, read as the reverse complement.
TCAGGCGGATGCCGCGCTGTTCGGCGTCGCGAAGATGCGGCTCGTAGAGGAGCCCGGACCCGGGTGTGCCGTGGAGCACGACCATCGGCACGCCTTGCGGATCTCCACCCTCACGGACGGACAATGTGCGCCCGTCCGGTGTCGACACCGAGCGCATGGCGCGATTGTAGGAGGTCAGCCGCCGAGCGCCGACGCGAGCGAGCGGCACAGCTCGGCGTTCCTCGCTGCAACAACGCGCGATCGCGCCTCGAGATCGAGCGGTGCTGAGCCGATCGGCGGTGCGTCGAAGAGCTCAATCGCGAACCCGCGCTCGCGAACGATCAGCTGTGCGGCCGCGAAGTCGACCGACCGCGACGGCTTGAGGCAGATGACAGCATCGGTGCGGCCGGCCGCGAGGTGGCAGTAGCTGAGCGCCTGAGCGCCCATCACGCGGACACGGTCGGTGAGCGGGGCGAGCGCCTTCAGGCTTTCGCCGACGAGCGTTGCCTTCGTCGCCTCGAGCGACAGCATCTCGACGTAGTCGTTGGGCTCGCCGGCGACCGGCTCGTCGTCGAGGAACGCTCCGCCGCCTTTGACCGCGTACCACTCCTCGTTCGCGCCGAAGTCGTAGACGTAGCCGAAGAAGACGTCGTCGACAGTCTCACCGTCGGCGACCGCGACGCAGAGGCAGAAGTACGGGATGCCCCGCTCGGCGTTCTGCGACCCGTCGATCGGGTCGACGACGACCGTGTAGCGGCCCTCGCCGACGAAGCCCAGCTCCTCGGACACGATGCGCACGTCGTCCCGCTCGAAGTGCTTGAGCGCTGCGGTCTCGACCGCCTCGTCGAGCGCCCCCGTGTCGTCGCCGCCCTTGCCGCGGCCGACCACGCGTTCTCGCTCCCCGCGCGAAGGCATCGCGGAGAGCACAGCTTTGACGTCGACGACCGCTGCGCGGCAGAGCTCGAGCCAGGGGCTCACGGCAGCGGGAAGAGCAG
>DASYAO010000070.1:0-31873 GCA_036501285.1 Gaiellaceae bacterium | reverse complement strand
CCCTGGTCCGCCTGCGCGACGCTGAGCGGGACGCCGTCCGCGACGAGGCCGTTGTAGTTCGGATCCTGCGAGGTGACGAGGTGGTTGACGGTGCCGCTCGTCCCGTTGATGTCCTTGGCGAACACGTCGCCGACGACGTCGCCGCCGACGTTGACCGTGTCGCTGCCGAGCCCGCCGATCACGCGCGTCTCGACGCCCGGGGCGGTCGAGAGCACGTCGATCGTGTCGTCGCCCTCGAGCGCGTCGACTTCGAGCACCTGGATGTTCGTGTAGGTGACCGACAGGCCGGCGCCGTAGATCGCCGTCGACGTGATCACGATGTGGTCGGCGAACTCGGTGCCGAGGATGACGACCTTGTTGAAGCCCGACCCGCCGTCGATCGACACCGGCGCGTTCATGTTGTACTCGACCTGGTTGTTGCCGGTGCCCGTGCGGATGTCGGACTCGGCGGCGGTCGAGAAGCCGCTCGTCAGAGCCGGCATCGCGATCATCGCCTGCGCGTTGATCCAGACGATCTGGCAGGTCGCCGCGTTGCTCACGGTCGGCGTGCACGCCGTGCCGTTCGGGTCGCCGCCGATCGTCGTCTGGGCGAGCGCGAAGGCGCGGACGACGAAGAGGTCGTTGCCGTCGTCGCCCTCGAGCCGGAGCGGCGCCTGGTTCGAGTAGACGGTGAAGATGTCGTCGCCGCTGCCGCCGACCGCGATCAGCGGTGCGCTCGCGCCGGCGCTGAGCCAGCCGCGCGTCGTCGCAATCGTTCCGAACTGGTCGGGCTCTGCCAGCGAGCCGCCGCTCGTGTCGCGCGTGTTCGCATCCTGGTTGACCGGATTCGGGTTGGCCTCGCCGTCGTCGCGCGTCAGGCCGTAGATCTGGCCGATCTGGAACGAGTCGTTGCCGGAGCCACCGTCGAGCGTCGTCGTCACGGTCTCGTCGTCGACGGCGTAGTAGTCGTTGCCGCCGAGGCCGTTGACGGTCAGGCGGCCGTTGATCGCCGCGTCGTAGTTGATGCGCTCGACCGACTGGGTGCGCACGGCCGAGTTACCGGTCGGATCGGAGGTCGTGACGTCGTTCTCGAGCACGCCGACCGAGACGCCGGTGAGCGCAACGTCGTTCGTCGGCACCTCTTCGGTCGTGAGCGAGACGCCGACCGGGAGGATCTCCTCGAGGGTGATGCTCGAGCCGTCCGCGGCGATGCTTCCGATCGTGTAGCTGCCCGCCCAGATGCCCGAGTCGCCGCCGGCGATCTGGATGCGAGCGCCGACCACGAAGGATGGGTCGCTGAACGTGCCCACGGCACCGCTGATCGTCTGGCCCTCGGCGCAGCCGGCGTGGAAGCAGATGGTCAGGTTCACGCTCTGGGTCGACGTCGGCACGATCGCCTGGCCGAGCGTCCCGTGCAGCTCCGCGACGAAGCCCGGGTCGTCGGCAAGCACGTTCGGCGTCGACTCATCGGTCGCCGCGGCGATGTAGTTCGCTGCGCGCAGCAGGAAGATGTCGTCGGTCGGGCACTGGATCGTCTGGGCGACGTCCGTGTAGCCGTCGCACGGCCCGTTGACGCCGTTGACGACGAGGTCGTCGGTGCCGTCGTCCGGCGCGCCGGTGTCGAGCACGTTGATCACGTAGTTGTGGCAGGAGGTGCCGGCCGGGTCGCCGACGAGGCACGGCTGGCTGCCGGTCGTGTTGATCGTGTAGGTGTCGGTGCCCGCCTGCCCGTCGAGGTTGAGCGAGTAGCCGGCGTCGACGTTCATCGACTGCAGCTCGTTGACGACGAAGAAGTCGTTCGAGTCGCCGAGCGGCGCCGTCGAGCTCTTCAGCGTCGGCAGGTTCGAGCCGTAGGTGAACGTCCGGCCGCCGAGGAAGGTCTGATCGAAGTTGAAGGTGTCGGTGTCGGCGTTGCCGAAGATCCGCGTGATGTTGCAGTCGCGGCCCGGGTCGATCTCGCTCGCGCACCCGTCGTTGTTCGGGCCGCCGGTCGTCGTCAGCGTGCCCGGCGTGATCGTCCCGTGGAGGTTCATCACGGTGCCGAAGCCGACGTCCGGATCCGTTGCCGTGGCGTAGTAGTCGCCCTCGATGTCGATCCAGAGGCCGCCGATGATCTGCGTATTGCCGCTCGAATCGTTGACGGAGGAGGCCGCGCTCCAGCCCGCCACGTCGGCGCCGCCGCCGGTCGAGATCGGCGCGCTGGTCGACCCGAGCGTGACGTTGTCGCCGGCGCGGATCACGATCCACGCGTCGGGCGCGTCGACGAGGCCGTGCGGGACGGCCGTCGGCGCGTTCTCTGCGAAGAGCACCGAGCGACCGTTCTGCGCCGGCGTGATCGTGTCGGACGGATCGATCAGGTTGAAGTCCTCGCCCTGAGCGCCCGAGTCGCGGACGGTCAGGCGGATCCCGTCGCCGCAGCCGCCCGAGCAGTTGCTCGTCGAGGTCGCAGCATTGGAGCCGGTTCCGAACGCCTTCGCAAGGATCAGGTTGAGCGCGCCGGTTGTCTCGGTCACGTAGATCCCGTCATCGGCCTCGAGCCCGACGCGACCCGTCCTGAGATGCGAGGAGTCGATCTTCACGTCGTTGCCGGTCGCGTCTGGGTTCGCGCCCCGGGTACCGACCGACCCACCGGTCGCAGCCATGTCGATGTTGTTCGCGACGACGTTCGCGGCGCTCGAAGTCGAGTTGTCGCCCGAGCCGTTGTTGCGCGCGTCGACGATCGACCCGGCGTCTGTCGTCAGATTGGCGTCGCCGTTCGTGAGCACGCGGTTGAGCTCGAGGTCACCGGTCGTCTCGGTCACGAAGACGCCATAGGTGCCGTGCGCGGCCGCGACGTTCGACGGGATCGAGCTCGTGCTCCAGCCCGCGGTCGGAGCCGTGTTGTCGGTGATCGTCAGCACGCCGAGCGTGCCGCCGTCCGCGTTCACGTGGATCTCGAGGAAGTCGTTCGGCGTGCCGACGCCGCCCGAGGTGCCACCGGTGCCGGAGTTGATCGTGATGTTGCGCGCGATCACGTCGGTAGGCGTCGGATCGGTGCCGAGGACACCCGCGTCGGACTCGGCGTCGATCACGCCTTCCGGCGAGTTCAGCGTCACATCGGCCGTGATCTGGCCCGGACAGAGCGTCGCGCTCGAGCACACGCCGGTGGACTGGATCTGGCCGACGCGCAGGCTGCCGGTCACCTCGGTGTCGACGATGAAGCCGTTCGTGTGGAGGTCGGTGCGGCCGGTGTTGTTCTTGCTGCCGTACGTCTTGCTCTCGAACGAGAACGTGCCGTCGACGACCTGGTCGACGGTGAAGGTGACGTCGGTCGCGGTCGAGTCGTGGTGGACGTTGATGTCGTTGCCTGCGACAAGGCCGGCGCTACCCGGGGACGCCGGGTTCGTGAAGGTGTAGTCGGCGTTGATCGCCTTCGTGTCCGTCGCATAGGCGATCTCGACGAACGCGTCCGCGACACAGTTGCGCGAGGGCACGGTGCAGACGTACGGCGCAGCACCGGACGGGTCGGGCCGGAAGTGCAGGACGGTGGGCACGCACTGGTTCGAGCCGGAGACGTTGCAGGCTCCCTCAGGTGACGGCGGCAGCGTGTCCGGGTTGAACTGGACGAAGTCGACGTCGCCGACCGTGATCGGAACGATCCCTTCGTTGCTGTCGTCGATCTTGATCGAGATGTCGCGGCCGGCCTTCAGCGGCCCGATCACCGGGGTGATGTCGGCGCTGGAGGCAACCGTCGAGTCGCGGCGGACGGTCGTCAAGGTGAGATGGAAGTCGTCGAACGCCGTGCCGTCGAGGACGACGTCCTGAATCGTCGGGCTGCCCGTGGGCCCGGTCGCGTACTGAACGAGGACTGCGTCGAGCGGGGAGCTCGAGGCGCAGGACGGGTCATTGGTTGCGCACCCGACGGAGCCGTCGGTGGCGATCAGGTGCAGCGCGTTGCTCGTGAACGGCCCGGCGCCGCTGGCGACGATGATGTCTCCACGGTCGTTGCGGAGCGTCGTGTCGCCGATGATGTTGCTGATACCGCCTTGGAACGTCATGTCGAAGCCGGTCGTCGGCGGACCGCGAGCACTCTCGACGAGGACGTCAGTGGGAACGAAGAGCTGCTTGACGTCGGCCTGGAAGGTGCTCGGGTTGTTCTGGGCGCCGACCTTGACCGAAATGTTGATGTTCGCCTGCGGGCTCTCGCCAAACGACTGGTTGAGCGTGTCGATCGAAAGGTGCGTCGAGTTGTCGCTCAGGAAGACCATCGCGCGATCGGAGTTGTTGACGATCTTGACGGAGTTCCACGTCTCCTGGATGAAGAAGATCGCGGTGCCGCTCGGGTCGTTGTCGATCGTGCTGTCGGGCGTGTTGGCGATCCCGATGTTGGCGTTCGCCTTGAAGAGCGCGGTCGGCAGATCCGTGTACTCGATCGGCGCCACGACGATCGTGTCGCCCGGCGCGATCTGGTCGCCGATGCTCAGTTCCGGACCGGTGCCGTTGTCGTAGACGTGCACGTCGCTCGACTTGGCGACGATCGTTCCGGTCGAGTCGACCGTCAGGACCGGATTCGGATCGCCGAGCAGGTAGGTCACCGCGCTCCAGTGGATCTCGCGCGTCCCGTTGTCGCTCAGGTTGGCATCGCCGTCGTGGTCGACGAACAGGCCGCCGTGGGCGTTGTAGCTATAGCTCCAGCTGACGTTCTGGAAGGTGTCGACCAGGAGGCCGGCAGTGCGGATCACGGTGCTGCTGTCGGCGGTGACGTTCGACTGGCTCGTGTAGTTGAGCGGGGCGTGCGCGCCGGCGTAGCCGCCGCCGCAGTCGCACGCGGCGTCAGCATTCGTCGAGAAGCTCTGGTTCTCGTGGCGCGCGTGAAGCTCGACGGTGCCGCCCGTGATCGTCGCCCCGTTCAGGAAGACGCCCGCGACGTCGTTGACGTCGATCTCGCCGGTCGCGCGCGAGGAGGCGCCCAGCGCGTCGGACTCGGACGAGGCGCGCGCCGTGGCGGTGACGCCGTTCACCTGGGTTGCACCGGCAACGCCGGTGAAATCGCCCGTCCCGATCACGCCGTTCGAGTCGAGCGTGTGCTGCGCGCCGACGTCGCCGGACAGGTAGACGGTCTGGCCGTTGAGCGTGCCCGTGACGTTCACTTCGGTCGTCGCCTGCGAGTTGGCACCGATTGCCAGTGAGCCGTCCTCGGCCGCGTTGGCGTCGGTTCCGAGGCCGGCAACGTTGGCCTGCGCGGTCAGCGAGCCGTTGAAGCCTTCACGCGCCTCTGCGAGCAGTGTCCGGCCGGCGGTGAGCGTGCCGTTGAGGCTGACGACGGTGTGGTGCGTGGTCGGCGCATCCGCGTTGGCGTCGCCGAAGGCGAAGAGGCCGCCGCCGTCCACCTTCGCGGCCACAGCCGGCGACTCGACGCTCGAGGCGAGCACCTGGAGGTCGAACACGGCGGTGACGGTTCCGTCGACCTCTGCCGTCTCGTTGTTCGTGATGTTGACCTGCGCACCGCTGTGCTGGCCGGAGATGAGCCCGCCGCCCGCGTTCTGCGCCGTGGCGGCGCCGTTCGCAGTCGAACCGGCGTAGATCGCGACATCGTTGCCCTCGAGAGTCGCGCCGGACGAAATCGTGGTGTTGACGGTCGGGGTCGAATTGGTCGTCGAGATCGCGACCTGGACGTTGACGGCGCCGCCGCCGACGCCGGTGGCGGTCGCTGACGGGACGTTGTCGCCCGCGTTGCCGAGCTCCGCACCCGGGCCGCCGACGCCGAGCATCACGCCGCCGCCGCTGCTCGTCAGGTTGACGACCAGGCTCTGGACGCCGCTCCCCTGGCCGGTCAGCGGGATGCCGATCACCGTCAGGGTGTTCGGCCCGGAGTTACCGGAGGCGTTGACGCCGGAGACGACGTTGCCCTGGGAGTCCTTGAGCTCGAAGTCGGTGGAGCTCGTGTAGTGCACGTAGTAGGTGTCGCCCGGCGTCAGGCCACCGATCGGCCCGGTGCCGACCTTGGTGAGCACCTGGACGCCGCTGCCGCCGTGCGAGACGTCGAGCACAACAGTCGGTTGCGCCAGGCTCGCGAGCTGCACCGCGTTGCCACTGTCGGTCACGTGGACGACGACGTACGTGTGGCCGAGCGTCAGGCCGCCGATGCCCGTGCACCCCGTCGGCGTTCCACCGAAGGCGACTGGATTGTCCTCGCAGGTGTAGACGACGTTGTCGCCGGCCACGAGCGTCGTGTTCGGCATGTAGATCTTGTTCGTGTTCGAGTACTGAAGCGCGCCGGTGCCGCTATCACGCACCGGGACGAAAACGGTCTGGCTGTTGATCATCTGCGAGGTCAGCGAGATGTCGACGTTGTTGCCGTTGAAGGTCTGCGCGGTCGGCGGCTCGTAGACGACGGCATCGCCTTCGTTGATGCTTCCGCTCACACCGCTACCGGGGCCGACGTAGAAGTCGTTGCCGTTGACGATCTGGATCGGGCAGGAACCGGGAGCGCACGGATTGATGACCGTGCTCGGATCGAAGGTGAGCTGGCGGCTCGGCGTGCTCCCGTCGCGCAGCCGGATCGTGTAGGCGTCGACCGGAACGACGATGTAGGTGTTGCCGGAGACGAGGCCCGGGATCGCCGAGCCGTCACTCGTGTACGTGACCCGGTCGCAACCGCTGAAGTCGCCGTTGTTGGACTCGTCGCAGCCGGCGAAGTTCGTCGGGTGGTTGAACTGGATCGTGTTCGTCGCGAAGTCGACGTGACCGAGCAGGTCGCCCGGGTTTCCGGCGCCCGAGGTCGTGACGAACTCGTCGCCGAGCTTGATCGTGTCGGTGCCGGTCGCGATCACGCCGTAGGTCTGGCCGTCGTTCAAGCCGCCGATGATGTTGAAGTTGCAGTTGCAGCCCTGGTCGAACGGCGCCTGGTAGGTGACGGTCGCGCCGGTCGAGACTCCCGTCGGCGCGCCGAAGTCGATGGTGTCCGTGCCGACGTTGACAGCCTGGATCGTTCCGTCGGAGAAGTGAACGGGTTGCGCGCCGTGGTTGGCCGCGATCGTCAGCGTTCCGCCGGCTGCGACGTTGCCGCCGGTGACGAGCGCCTGCACGAGCGGGTTGTCGGTGGCGGTTGCGGAGAGGCCCGCAAGGTTGAGCAGACCGCCGCTCGCGACCGATGCGGTGGCGTCGGCGTCTGTGCTCGACAGTGCGGAGAGCGTGATGTTCCCGGTCGCAGCGACGTTGCCGTTCCCGAACTGCGCGGTCGTCTGCGATTCGGTATCGGAGTTGGCCTCGGAGTCGCTGAGCGCCGCGAGGCCGCCGCTGTCCGACGTGACCTCAGAAATTGTCTTGTCCGACGAACCCGCGCTGACCGAGATCGAGCCTGCACCGGGGCTGCCCGGGCCGGTTCCGACGTTCCCGTCGATCTCGGCGTTCGTGGTGCCATAGTCGGCAGCCGTCGGCAGGACGACCGACAGGGTGATCAGGCCGCCGCCCTCGCTGCTCGCGGTCGCGGTCGCGGTGTTGTTGCCGGCGGCGATGACGTTGATCGAGCCGATCGTGGCCGCGCTCCCGTCGAAGCTGCCGAGGTTCGCGTCACCACCGACGAGCGCGCTCGTGTAGGCGTCGCCGGCCTGGCAGCCCGAGCTGCCGTAACCGCCGACGCACGCGGAGGCGGCGTCGCCCGTCAGCGTGATGGCGCCGAAGCCACCGGAGTTGACCAGAGCGGTCGCCACGTTGGCGGAGGAGGCGTAGACGGTCACGTTGCCGGCAGAGCCGATGCTGCCGTCGTAGTTGGCCTTGGTACCGCCGTCGACGATCGCTGTCGGGAGTCCCGCGCCGAGGGCGATCAGGCCGACGGTCAAGCCGTCGCCGGCGCCGTTCGCGGCGTTCGCGCTCGTCGCTTCGATGCAGATGCCGGCGCTCGGGGCGGTGCCGCAGCCGACTCCGGACGAGCCGGTGGTGGTTGCGGAGCCGCTCTGGTCGACGACGGCCTTCGTGACGGCCGTGCTGGTGACCTCGGCGTCGGAGATGTCGAGGCTGAACGAGACGGCGCCGATCCCGAGCGACTTCGTCTGCGCTTCGGCATCGTTCTTGCTCGACGCCTGGACGGTCAGCGAGCCGGCGCTCGTCACTTTGCCCGCCATCTCGGCGGTGACCGGAGCCTCGACGTAGCCGGTCGCATTGAAGTCGCCGCCGCTGATGATTCCGCCGCCGCCGCCGTGGGCGTAGGCGCTCGCGCACGAGCCGTTGCCGTCGTTGCAGCCGCAGCTGCCGTTGGCGCAGTTGCCGTTCGAGACGCCGTTGTGCCCGAGCCCGGCCTGGATGAGGACGCCGCCGGTGACGTTGATCTTCGCATGCGAGCCGAGGTCGGCGGTTGTGCCGGCGTCGCTCGTGACCTTGGCGGTCGAGGTCGCGCCCTGCAGGCTTGCAAGTCCGCCGCCGTCGACGTTCGTGTCCGCCGTTGCGACGTTCTCGGCCGACGCGGTCACGCTCAACGAGTCGCCCGCGGTGTCTCCGCCCTGGCCGATCGAGGCGTCGAAGCCGGCGAAGGTCGGCCCGCCGTTTTCCGCGTCGGTGAACAGGATCTGGATGTTGGCCAGGCCGCCGCCGATGCCGGACGCGTAGGCGGTGCTCACGTTGTTCGAGGTCGCGGAGAACGAGACGTCGGCGCCCGGCACGTTCCAGCTCCCGTTACCGGAGCAGGAGCCCGACGAATACACGCCGCCGCAGGCGATCGTGCCTGCGTCGCTCGTGATCGTCGAGTCGGCTTCCGAGCCGGCCGCAGCGACCAGTCCACCGGCGACGAGGATCGAGCTTGCATTGGCGTTGTTGGTGCTCTTCGCCGTGGCCGACACCGCGATGCCCGACGAGGCGCCCGTGACGTCGCCGCCGATCGAAGCGTTCGTCGCTCCTTCGACCGTCGCCGACGGCAACGTGATCGCAACGGCAAGGCCGAGCGCGCCGGCGCCGCCATCGTCAGTGGCCGTCGCGCTGTTGTGCGAGGTCGCCGTGAACGCGATCGTCCCGTTCGAGGTCAGCGACGAGGAGGTTCCCGCGCTCGCCTCCGTATCCGCGTGCTTGCCGATGTCCGCGCCTGCGCCGGAGCCCGTGATGCCGGCGGCGAGGCTCAGGCTCGCAGTCCTCGTCGTCGCCGTCGCCGTGTTGGTGCCGATCGCCTTCACGGTGATCGACGAGGAGCCGGTGACCGTTCCGTCGAGGGTCGCCTTCACGTCGCTGTCGACGACGGCATTCGTGACCATGATCGAGATCGACGCGGCGAGGCCGATGTTGATGCTGTCGACATCTGCCGTCGCGGTATTCGCGACGACAGTCGTGCCGTCGGCGGCCATCGTGCGCGCCTCGATGTCGATCGCGCCGTTCGAGTCGAGCGTGGCGTCGGAGCCGACCAGCGCTTCGATCGAAGCACCCTGTGTGATCTCGGCGTCGGAGTAGGCGCCTGCCCCGCCGACGACCGAGGCGCCGATCATCGCAACGGGCGAGTTGGCCGCGTTGTCGCCATGGGCTGTCGCGGTGATCGAGCTCGAGTGGCTGATGTTGCCGTCGAGCTGGACGCGCGTTGCGCCGCCGACCTCGGCGATGCCGAAGAGCACCGTGATCGAAACGCCGCCGATGCTGATCTCCGGAATCCCGACGATCTCGGCAGCGGTGGCGTGGTTCGTGGCGATTGCGGAGATGTTGGCCGCTCCCGTGAGCGACAGTGCGACGCCTGACGTTGCCGATGCGGTCGTGTCGGCTTCCGTGTTGCGGTCGTCCGAGGCGTGGCGGATCGTCAGGCCGAGGGCGAACGCGCCGGCCGCGAGGTCGAAGGTCTCGGCGGTGACGTTGCTCTGGTCGCCCGTCGCAGTCACGGTGAGGCTCGCGGCGCTGCCGTGCGCACCGGAGCTCGCCTTGGTCGTACCACTCAGGTCAGTCCAGGCAACCGCGCCCGAGAGCCCCACCGCGCCGACTTCGACGGAGATCGCCGATGTCGACGGCTTGATCGTGGCAGTTGCCGCGACGTCGATCGCGCCGACGGTACCGCCGCTGCCGACGGTGACGTCGCCGATCTGAGCCGTCTCGTCGCCGCTCATCTCCAGCGTCGCGACGCTCGCGCCGCCCGCTCCCGCGCCCACGCCACCACCGGCGGCGAGCGCGCTGACGTCCCGGTTGCCGTTTGCGAGGACGTCGATGCCGTCGCCCGCCTGCCGCACCGAAGCGCCGTTGTCGATGTGCGCGTTCTGGGTGCTCGAATCGCTGATCACGACGACGTCGCCGTTGATCGCAACGGCGCCGCCGCTGGCCGCGATCCCGAGGCCGTCGACGCTCTCGATGAACGTCGCCTGCACGAGGACGCAGTCACCACTGTTGACGCAGTCGCCCGATGTTCCCGAGCCGGCGGTGACGTTCGCGCTGCCGAGGATGCCGGCATCGGTGTTCGCGTCGACGTTGAGCACGAGGATTCCGGCGCCGACTCCGACGAAGCCACCCGCCGCGGCGCCTGCGAGACCGAAGATCGTCAGATTCTCGTTCGCCTGGACCCGAACCGCGCCGCCGGCGACGACAGTGCCGCCGATCGTGGCCGTCGTGCCGCCGCTCGACGGAGCCGTCAGAGCGTTGCTCGCAAGGTGGCTGCCCGGAGCCGAGTTGTTGATCGACGTCGTCGCGCCCGATGTGAACCCGCTGATCCGCGAGTTCGTCGCGTCGCCGGCCGACTGGTCGAGCCAGTCCTTGTTCGTGCCCGGCTTCACGTTGGTGTTGGCGACCTGGGCCTGCCAGACGGAGCCGTTGTAGCTCACCTTGTCGCCGACGCCGTACGAGGTTCCGGAGTTCCAGGCCGGGGATGACGAGGTGTCGGTGCTGCCGCCGAGGACGCCGTTGTACGCCGAGCCGGATGCGTTGCCCGAGGCGACCTGGTCGGCCGAGCCCTGCGCGCTGCTGCCGCCGCTGCCTGCGAGCGCGTCCGAGCTCGCCTGCCAGTCGGAGCTGTCGACCCCGTTGCCGTTCGAGTCGAACTGCGGCGCCGTCGTCGGATCGTCGACCTTCGCGGCAAATGTCTGTGCCGAACAGGACCCACAACCCGACTTCGTATCGGTGACGACGTCGCCCTTGTGGTAGTGGTCGCTCTCGTTCGAGCTCGTCTCGTTCGAAGCGTCGAAGGTCCCGCGGTTGATCCCGCCCGCCGCCTCGTTGTAGGTCGAGTTCGCCTCCGTGCCCACGCTCCACACCGACACGGCAGCCGCGCCGCCGACGAAACCGCCGCCGACGCTCAGGGCGTAGGTCTGCACGTTCTTCTCGGAGAGCGCGTTGACCTCGGCGTTGCCGAGCGCGCGGACGTTCGAACCGACACCGAGGTACGCCTGGACGGAGACGTCGGCGACACCGATGTCGACGCCGCCGGCGACACCCACGAAGCCTCCTGCGACGCCGCCTGCGACGGTCAGCGAGTTGAAGTCGTCGGCCGCCGAGACGTTCACCGACTGGCCGGACTGCGACCCGGAGATCGTGGCCGTGCAGCCGACGTTGCAGTTCACCTTGGTGCTGTTGTCGATGTAGGCCTCGGTCGTCACGTGGAGGAGCGTCACGCCGACGCCGCCCGCGACCCCGACGGCGCCGAAGCCGGCGCTCGCCGCGAGGCCGAAGACCTTCTCGGTCGAGGTTGCCTGGACGAGCACGCCGCCGATCGTCGCCGTGTCGTAGCCGGGGATCGTCGAGTTGCAGCCGCTGCCGGTCGAGCCGTCGTAGATGCAGCTGATGCCGCTGCCGCCCGCAAGTGCGGCGACGTTGCTGAAGGCGCCAATGAATGCCTCGGTCTGCTTCGTGACCTCGGCGACGCCGACCGCGACGCCGACGCCGACGAAGCCGCCGGCGAGGCTCGCGGTGATCAGGAGCGGCTTCGTGGTGTCCGTAGCCGAGAAGAGCACGTTGTTGCCCGCGGCGAGCGTGACGCCTGTGCCCGTGTCGGCGAAGGTGTGGACGTTCCAGATCGTCACGCCGACCGTTCCGGCGACGCCGACCGTGCCGCCGCCGGCGCCGGCGACGACCGAGACGATCGTGTCGAGGCCGTTGGCGAGAACCTTGATGTTGTTGTTCGCGCGGACGGTCGCCCCGCTGTTCACGTAGGCATCGGTCGTCAGCGTCACGAGGTGCACGCCGATACCGACGCCGACGCCCGCGTCGCCGCCGATCGCGATCGTCGCCGCGACGCCGATCTCGTGGAAGACGTTCGTCGCCGCAACTTCGACCGACTGGCCTGTTTGCGACCCGGTCGCGAGTGCCGAGCAGTCGGAGTTGCAGTTCACTTTGGCGTTCTCGTCGATGAACGCCTGAGTGGTGACGTTGATCACGTCGACGACGCCGGAGATGTTGACCGCGGCTGCGCCGGCGAATCCGGCGCTGACGCCGACAGCGATGATGTTGTCGCTGTTCGAGGCGGTCACCGCAACGCCGCTGAAGCCGGCGGACGTGAACGACGTGGACTGCGGCCCCTGCTCGGTGCCGTCTCCGGTCGGCTGGCTACCCGAGGCGACGATGCTGTGCGAGCGGCCGCTGCCGAGGCTCGTCAGGTGAATCGGATTCTTCGCCTGCGCGGTGCCGCCGCAGTCGTCAGCGGCGCCGGTCGCATCGCACTTGGTGGCGGCGAGCTCGACGACACCCGGGTTGCCGGAGCTGACCACGATCACGTAGTAGGTGCCGCCGTCGGTGAGGCCGCCGATCGGATCGCCGCCGCCCGAGCTGTAGACGACCTCGTCGCCCGTCGTGAACGACGTCGGGTAGCGCAGGGTGATCTGGTTGCCGCTCACGTCAGTCGACGGGTCGATGCGCGGCGAAGCGTCTTCGCGGACGCCGGCCTTGTCGGTCGGGACGAGGCGATGACCCTCGCCCTCGACGCTCGGCGCGCTGAGGCCGCAGACGACGTTGTCATGGCCGCACGCGATCGAACCGCTGTCGGCGGTCGTGTTGGTCTGCGACGTCTTCAGCTGGACTTGGTTGCCCGAAACGATGTGCACGTAGTAGAGCTTCGCGCTGTTGTCGTACTCGTTCGTGAGCCCGGAGATGCTCGCGCCCGGGCAGTCCGAGGTCGCGCCGCAGCCGTTGTCGTAGATGACCGGCTCGTTCTCGGTGTAGGTGGTGTCGACGTCGAACGGCAGCGTGAGCGTCGAGCCGTCGCCACCGATCACGCCCGGCTGATTCGGATCGAAGTGGAGATCGGTGCCGTCGACCGTCGCACCACCGGTCGCGACGCTGACGCTGTCGGCCGCCGCGCCGACGACGAACGCGCCGACGCCGATGTAGGCGTACGTGTTCTTCGTGATCACGGGCACCGCCGCCGCGGCGCCGACGGCTGCCGTTCCGGCTGCGGACAGGTTGCCGCCGATGATGTTCAGCGTCAGGTTCTCGGTTGCGGAGACGCGCACGGTGCCGCCCGCGATCACCGACGGGCCGGTCGTGTCGCCGCCGCCGCACATGTTGGCCGAGTCCGTGCTCGAGCAGCCGATGAACGCCTTCGTGGTGACGTTGAAGTCGGAGACGCCGACGTTGACGTTGACGGCCGCCGTGCCGCCGAAGCCCGCGCCGACGGCGATCGAGTTGACGCTCTCGGTCGAATTCGCATCGACCAACGCGTCGCCGCCGACAGTGACGCTCGAGCCCTCGCCGATCGAAGCCTCCGTGTCCTTCGTGATCACCTCGACGTCGATACCCGCGCCGACGCCTGCCGTGCCGCCCGCAGCAACCTCGCCGGCGACTGCGGTGATCGTCGTGTTGTCGGTCGCGCTGACCGAAGCGGCTGCGCTCTGGGTGTCGCCGCCGATCGTGACGTTCTTGTCGACGTGGGCCTTGGTCGTGTCGCTCATGTCGTCGACGACGACCGAGCCGGCGACCCCGGCGTCCTCGCCGCCTGCGCCGCCGACGGCGATCAGGGTCAGGTTCTCGGTCTGGGTTGCGGAGACTCCGAGACCCGTGCCTCCGCTTGCGTCGACGTTCGCGCCGTTGTGCACGGCTGCGTCGACGTTGCCGTCGCGGACGAGGATCGCAGCCGACGCGCCGACGCCCGCGCTGCCGCCAATGGCGACGTTGCCCGAGATCAGCTCGAGTGGCGCGTTGTCGCTCGCGGAGATCGTCACGCTGCCCTTGCTGTGGAGGGTCGCGTTGTTGTCGATGTACGCACTCGTCGAATGTGAGCCGCCACCCTGGTCGAGCGCGACGACGATGATCGCGCCGGCCACGGCCGCGTCCTCGGACACGCCGCCCGCGACCGCGATCTCGTCCAGATCTTCCGTCGAGGTGGCGCTGATCTGGACGTTGTCGCCTGCATACACCTGCGCGGAGCTGCCGACGTACGCGTTGACGTTCTTGTTGATCACGTCGACGATCAGGCCGACGCCGATCCCGGCGCTGCCCTCCGAGGCGGCGAGCGCGCCGGCGACGTTCACCAGCGTCGTGGTGTCCGTCGCACTGACCGTGAGCGTCTGGCCCGCCGTGTCGGCGTTGTACGGCGCGTCCTGGTTCACCTTCGCGCCGCTTGCGATGTACGCCAGAGTCGAGATCGAGAAGTCGTCGACGATGACCGAACCGCTGACGGCCGCGTCGCCGCCGCCTGCGCTGCCGCCGACCGCGACCGACGAGAGCTTCGGCAGGGGCAGCTGAATCTTCGCGATGGTGACATCGGGTTCGATCGGGACGATCGACGAGGTCGCCGTGACCGAGACGCCCTTCGCGGCGTCGACGCTTGTGACCTGGCCGAGGCCGGTGCCCGAGTCGATGTACGCCGATGTGTCGTCGGCGTTGACGACGTTGACTACGAACGAGCCTCCGACGGCGGTGCCGCCCGTCGAGAGCCCACCGGCGAGCGCGATGCTCTGGAGCCCGATCTTCTGGTTCGCGATCACGTTGACCGCACCGCCCGACGAGATGATCTGCGCGCCCTTGCCGATCGAGGCCGTGCTCGTGTAGTTCAGGACCTGGATCGCCACCGAGGCTGCGACGCTCGCATCCGACGTGCCGCCCGCCGCCGCGATACCCCACGCGACGAAATCGTCTTCCTTCGTGCCAGGCGTCTCGGCCTCGACGCTGACGTCGCCGCCTGCCGTCACGTGCGCGTCGGCGCCGACCGACGCCGTGTTCGTAACGCTCTCGACGTTGAGTCCGACGCCGGCGCCGATCGCGGTGCTGGATGAGAGGCCCCCGGCCAGGCCGATCGCCTTGGCGTTCGCATTCGTCTGGTTCTGTGCGCTGACCGTCACGGCACCGGTGCCGGTCGTCGTCACATGGATGCCGACGGCAATCGATGCCGTATTCGAGTCCTGGGCCCAGTTGAGCGCGACCGCCGCCGCGATGCCGACGCCGCCGCTGTCGCTGTCACCCGACTGGGAGCTCGCGTCGCTCGAACCGGTGCTCGCGTTGTCGGAAGCGGACGGAAGCGAGCCGCCGGTCTTACCCGAGCTGGCCGGGTTGCTGGTCTGTGCCTGGTTCTGCTGGTCGGCGCTGTCGTCGCCGTCCTGCTCGCCCGACGCGCTTGCATCGGCTTCGCCGCCGCTTGTCTGCGTCGTCGTTGCCGTCACGGCGAGTGACGCCGCCGTCAAGTCGCGGTTGACCTCGGCCAGCGCGACGGTATCGATGATGTTGATCGCAACGGCCGCGCCGATCGCGACGTCCGGGCCCCCGGCGGACGCGTCCGACTTCAGGTCGGCGTTGAAGTCCTCCGTCGCGGACACGGCCGCGGCGCCGCTGACCGTGAGCGCGTTGCCGGTGCCGATGTAGGCCGTGGTCGTGTCGTCGACGATCGCGAGCGAGACGGACGGGCTGAGGCTGACCGTTTTCGCGGCCGAGCCGGCCTTGTCCTCGGTGCCGACGTCGTGGTGGTAGCTCGCGGAGATCGTGAGCGTCGAACCGCCGTTGAACGTCGCGCCGTTCTCGATCGCCGCGCGCACGTTTCCGCTGGTCGCGATGTCGAGCGCGACCGAGGCGCCGATGCCGACCTTGCCGCTCTTCGCGTCGGAGTCGGCCTTCGCGTCTTCTTCTTCGTTCGCCTGCGCCTTCAGCGTGTCGGGGCCGGAGTTCGCGTTGACCGAGCCGCCCGGCGAGGACTGCTTGCCGACGGTCGCCTCGGTGTCCTGCGAGACGATGTTCAGGCCGAGCGCGCCTGCGACGCTGACGCTGTCCTTGTCGCCGCCCGCGCCGGAGATGCCGTCGGCGAGGTTGTAGTCCTCTGCGAGCTGGAAGAAGTTGCCCTTCGCGGGCACCGGGCTCGTCGGGAAGTCGGTGCCGCCCTCGGAGACCCAGCTCGTGCCGTTCCACTTGTAGAGGCCGGCCGCGAGCGAGTTCGGCTGGGTGACCGCGGCGGTGAGCAAGAAGTACTGGTTCAGCGTCGGCCCGGACGGCAGCAGCGGGCCGGACGCGAACTGCAGCACCCACTGCGAAGTCCCGTCGTCCCACTGGTAGACGCCCGTCGTCTGGTGGATGCGCTGAATCTGCGCACTGTTCGCGACGATGCCGGTGCAGCCGCTGATGCCGAAGAAGGTCGTCGACGACGCGCTCGTATAGGCGCAGGTGCCGTTGAGCCCGGCCGCCGTGAACTTGCCGCCGCTCGGGTCGAAGCCGGTGGTCGAGGCGACCGTCAGCGTGTTCTCGGGCGTGATCACGAGCGTCACGGCCGCGCCGTTGACGAGGGTGCCCGTGCACCCGGTGATGCCGTTCAGCGTGTTCGTCGTCGCGTCGAGGCTCGTGTAGCTGCAGGTGCCGGTGAGGCCGCTGACCGTGAACTGGTGCGTACCGGTCGTCGGGAAGGCCGCCACGGACTTCACGATCAGGCCGCTCGAGAGCGCCTGGATCGTCGTCTCGTTGACGGTCGTCGAGGTCGGCGTCGTGTTCACGCTGTCCACGTAGGTGACGAGCGCGCCGTCGGCCGGCGTCCCGCCGCAGTTCGTGATGCCGGTGAACGAGGTCAACGTCGTGCCCGTGTACTGGCAGGTGCCGGCGATGCCCGCAACGGTGAAGGCACCCGTGGTCGGGAAGCCGACCGTCGAGGCAACGTTCAGCGTGCCGGCTGCGCCGGCGGCGAGGTTCTGGCTGGCACCGGCGACAGTCGTCGTCGCGGGCGTCGCGATCGCAGTCGTGGACGTCGTCAGGGTGACGGTCGACTTGTCCTTCGCGCTGCCGGTGCAACCGGTGATGCCGCTGATCGTTCCACCCGACGCGCTCGTGTAGTTACACGTGCCGGTGATGCTGTTGACGGTGAACGTGCCGCCCAAGGCGCCGAAGCCGTCGGTCGAGGCGACGGTCAGCGAGCCGCCAGAAGAAATCGTCTGGTCGCCGGAGACGGTCGTCGTCGCGGCCCCGGCCTTCGTCAGCTGGAAGTAGTCGCCGTCGTCCGGCGACCCGGGGAACGTGGCGCCCGAGTCGATCGTCTTCCAGTCGGTCCCGTCGAAGACCTGGATCTGATCCTTCCCGTTCACGGTCATCCCGGCCTCGATGTCGATCCCGGCCGAAGAGACGGTCGCGTCGTTCGTCGTCGCGTGATTGACGGTGGTGACGCTGTTGACGGCGACACCGGCGCCGATGCCGACCGTGCCGGCCTCGGTCTCCTTGCCGCTGCCGACCGCGCTCGCGTCGGTGTTCGCCGAGGTCTTGATCGTCAGAAGGCCGGTCGCTGTCACGTTGGCGGTATCCGCCAGCGAAGCCTCGGTGTGCGACGTGACGATGTTGATCGCGGCGGCGCCTGCGACGGTGACCGTGTTACCGCCCGAGCTGTTCTTGTCGGCTGTCGTCGCCTGCGCGTTGCTCGTGTCGGTCGTGTTCGAGCTCTTGGCGCCATTGGTCGTGGCATCGCTGTTCGCACTCTGGATTTGCTGGGTGCCCTTGCCGTTCACGTCTTTGCCCGAGCCGTCGCCCGAGCCGGCGTCGCCCGTCGCGCCGGTCGCGCTCGCGTCGGCCTCGGTGGTCGTCGCCGAAGAGCTCGTCGCGGTGAAGCTGACAGCCGCGCCGCTGATCGTCCGCGAGTCGGTCGCGTAGACCTCGTCGTCGGGAACCGCGAGTGCGAGCGCGAGGCCGATCACGACGTCGCCCGTTGTCGCATTCGCCTGGGCAGTGGTCGTGGTGCTCGCGGTCTGCTTCGCCGTCAGGGTGATCGCACCTGACGTCAGTGTCTGAGAGGTGTCGCCGGCGATCGTGGCAGTGGTGAGCACTGTCGGCAGCGAGATCGCAGCGTCCGCCGTGAACGCGACGTCAGAACCGGCCTTCCCGGCGGCGCCTGCCTCTGCAAAGGTCGTCTCGGTGTCGGTAGCGGTGGCGCTGAGCGAGATGGTCGTCGCGCCTGAGATCACGGCGTTGCTGTCGATCGAAGCATTCGTCGTGTCGTTGACGATGTCGATCGCTGCGCCGGCTCCGATACCCACCGTTCCCGCGTCCTTGTCGTTTGCCATCGCCTTGTTCGTGTCGACGACGACGGAGGTCGCGGTGAGTGAAACAGCTCCAGTCGAATTGTCGCCTGCAAAGCCCGGAGGGCCGCGACCCGAGTTCGCGTTGATCTCGGCGTTCGTCTCGACGTCCGCGATCGTCAGCGCGAGCGAGCCGGCCAAGCCGAACTTGCCGCCGCCGGCGCCGGACGTCGCCTCGGTGTCAATCGTGTTCTTGCCGTCGGGCGCGGAGCCGGTGGCTGCAGCCATGACGGCGGAAAGGGTGAGGCCGGCCGAGTTGTCGATGTCGTTCGCCCCGATCGTCGCGAAGTTCTCGACCTTGAAGAGGTTGATCGAAACGGCGGCGCCGATGTTCGCGGAGCTGCCGTTGACGGCGCTGCCGTTGGACTTGGCGGTGGAGTCGGCGTCCTCGGTCGTGTTGAACGCGGAGCTCCCCGTGGTCGTGAGCGTCAGCGGGACGACCGTTCCGTCCGGCATCCCCGAGATCGCGTGCGCGGTGATGATCGCGATCGCAACCGCCGCGGCGACCGTCACGGTGGTGCCGCTCGAGCTACCACCCTGCGCCGTCCCGCCGGTATTCGCGCTCGGCGTGGTCGTAGTGCCGGAGCTCTTGCCGCCGGCCCCACTCGACGCGCTGTTCGCGTCGGCGGCATTCGCGTCGGCCTTCTGATTGACGGTTGACTTGCTCGACCCGTCGCCGTCGCCCGGAGTCGTGCTCGCCTTGCCCTTCGCGCCGGCCGAGCTCGCCGTCGCCTCGGTGTCGTTCGCCGAAACGCCGTTGGCGGTGAAGCTGACCGCGCCTCCGGCCGTCAGGTTCCGCTCGAGCTGCGAGTCGACGAGGTCGTTGATCAGGCCGAGACCCAGCGAGAGGCCGACAGTGGCGCTGCCACCCTTGGTCGCGCCGACGGCGATCGTCTTCGACGAGGCCGTCTGATTCGCCTTCGCGGTCAGCGCGCCGGTGAGCGTCAGGTCGGCGCCCGGTCCCACATCGGCGCTCGTCGTGACGTTCGCGAGCGTGATCGCGACCTGGGCCGAGAGCGCGAGGCTGCCGCTGCTGCCGGCCGAGGCGCCGCCGTTCGCGGTCGTGGTCGACGCGTCGGTGTCGGTCGCGTTGATCGTCAGATCCTTGCCGCCCGTGATCTGGGCGTTCAGCGGCAAGCCCGCAATCGTCGTGTCGTTGACGACGTTGAGCGCGAACGAGGCGCCGACGCCGCTCGTCGAGCCGTCGGCCCCTTGCTGCGCCGTCGCGAGCGCGGTGTTGGCGAGATTCGACGTCGCGTTCAGGACGAGGCCGGCACCGTTCAGAGTCGCCGCCGCCGTCGTGCCTTCGATGTCGCTCGTCGTCGTGTCGACGACGATGTTGACCGCGATCGAGCCTGCGACCCCGACGCTGCTGCCGCCTGCGCCGGAGATCGCCGTTGCCCCGAAGCCGGAAGCCGAGGGCGCGGTCGTCTCGACGGTGACGGTGGTCGCCATCAGGTTCGCGTTGTTGCCGACGTAGGCCCTCGTGTCGACGACCGCGACGTCGACCGCGACTGCGATGCCGACGCCGGACTTCGGATCGGCGCTCGGCGGAGTGTCTGCGGTCGGGTTGGGGCCACCGTTGTCGAAGAAGGTCTCGGACGTCGGGGTGGACGCAAGGGCCGCGAGGAACATCTCCGTCCCGGTCGCGTCCGAGCGGTAGACCTCGTAGTCAACCGCGTTCGAGACGGCATTCCAGGTCAGCCTGACCCGGTTGGCGCTGCCCGTACTGGTCGAGAAGTCGACCTTCGTCTCCGGGCCCGCCATGCTCTCGTTCAGATCGGTGATCGTCGCCCCGTCCGCCGGGGTGCCGATGCAGCCGGTGATGCCGCTGATCGTCCCGCCGGCAGCCGCCAGGTACTTGCAGACGCCGGTGATCCCCGTGCCGGTGAACTTGCCGCCGCCGGTGTTGAACTGGCTCGTGTCGCCGACGTGGAGGATGCCGCCCGCCACGTTCTGGCCGGGGCCGTTCACCGTGCTCGTCGTGTTCACCGAGAGCGCCGTGACGTCGTAGTAGTAGGTCTGGCTCGAGTCGATCGTCCCGCCGGTGCTGAAGACCGTCGAGGCCGGCGCGTCCGGAGAGAACTTCACGTTGCCGGCGTTCGCGGTCGCGGAAACGTTGTTGGCCGCCCCGGCGTGGATCGTCTGGGTGCCGCCCGCCGTCGAGATCGTGATCGCCGAGCCGTTGCTCGAGGCGATGTAGGCCTGGGTGGTCGCGACGAGCACGGTGACCCCGAATGCGGCGGCGGTGCCCTGGCTGCCGTCCGAGGTCTTCGACTGGTTGTCAGCTTTCGTGGCCTGGGAACTCGTGTTCGAGTCGCCGTCGAGGCTCGAGGGGCTGTTCGGGTTGTTGCTGCTGCTGTTCGAGCTCGAGGCGCTCGCACTCGCGGTTCCGGTGGCGGGCGCCGTATTGCTCGTGTCAGCCGAGACGGTGAGCGTCTTGGCGGTGACAGGCGTCCCGGCGGTGCTGTCGACGAATGCCTTGGAAGTCGTCACGACCACGCCCACGGCAATCCCGGCGCCCGACCCGGTCAGCGTCGCGTCGGCGGTGGTCGTGATGTTGGTCGTCAGGCTCGAGGAGATCTTGACGTTGCCGCCTGTGCCCGCATTGATCGTGCTCGTGCCCGAGAGCTGGCTGGTGGCGGACGCAACGAGGCTCGAAATAGAAATCGCGTTCCCGCCGCCGGCGTCCTCCCAGTCGGTGGAGTTGGTGCTCGGCGCCTCGGTCAGCGCCGCGCCGCTGATCGCGTTCTTGGCGTCGTAGAGCTTCTGGTTCGTCGGGTCGATGACCATCGAGCCACTCGCGTACGCCGTTCCCGAGACCCACTTGAGCGGCTGGCCGTTCGCCGTCCCGATGACGTTGACCGTGCTGTTCAGGGTCACGTTGCCGGTCGAAGTGATGCTCGACGGGCCCTCGACGTCGACCGAGGCGCCGTAGAGGAGCTGCAGCGCGGAATGGCCGATCAGCGTCGAGCTCTCGTTCTCGATGATCCCGACCGAGGTCACCTGGGCGCCGTCGGCCGGCGGCGTGGCGGTACAGCCGGCGCCGCTGACCACGGAGACCCCCGTGAACTGGGTGTGGTTGGTCGTGCCGGTAAAGCCGAAGGTGCACGACGGGATCCCGGCGATCGTGAACTCGCCGCTCGAGAGGAACGGGCCGGTGGTCACGACGGTCAGGGTGCCGCCGGAGAGATCCTGGCTCGCGCCCTTGACGGTCGTCTGGGCGTTCTCGGACGTCGCCTCGAGGTCGACCGTGCCGGCGTTCAGCGTCGCACCCTGGCTCGGGTTCGACGAGTCGCCGATGTTGATGCTCGCGTTGTCCCCGAGCAGGGTCGTATCGACGCCGTGGGTGTCGAAGCCGTCATCGGTGACCTTCGCGTTGAAAGCGATTGCGGCGGTGCCCGTGTCGACGGTCACGCCCGGGTCGACCTTGATCTTCTCGGCGTTGACCGTGAGGCCCACGCCCGAGATCGAGACATTGCCCGTGAACTCGACGGTGTCCGTCCCGATGCCGCCGTTGATCGTGAGGCTGCCGCCTGAAAGGCTCGAGATGTCGATGTTCGTCGCTTCGGCCAGATCGGGAACGATGTCGCTGCAGCCGGTGATGAGGCAATCACGGATCTTGATCTGGCCTGCTGCGTCGCCGGGGCCGACCGTGATCAGGTCGTCGGAGACCGCGTCCGGCAGGTCGTGCCCGGCGCCGGAGTCGGCGCCGTTGTAGATCACATTCGGGAAGCTGAGGCTGACCGGCTCGAGCCCGGCGTAGGCGACGGTGTTGCCGTCGACCACAAGCGTGCCGGAATGGGCATCGGTCGGATTCGAGACGACCGTGTTGCCGGCAGCCGCAAGCGTGTCGTAGCCACCATCGCCGCCGTCGACGCTCTGGACGGAGGCGCCGGCAGCCAGGTTGAACGTGTCTTTGTTGTTCGCAGCACCGTCGAGATGGGCGAAGCCGCTGAACGTCGTGCCGGCAACCGTGCCGGAATCGGCGCCGGTGACGCTCCACGTCGTGTCCGCGCCCGGGCCGTGCAGCGTCGCGTCACCGCTCGCAGACAGCGACGTCGTGCCGCTGAAGCTGACGGAGCCGACGCCGCCGCCGGTCACGGAGCCCGTGCCGTCGCCGTTGACAGTCCAGTCGGAACCGCTCGACGCGCCGGAGATCGTGAGCGAAGCGCCCGAGAACGTGATCGGAACGACGAACGAGCCGCCGGAGACGTCGACCGTGAGCGCGCCGCCCGAGATCGTCAGACCGCTCACGCTTGCCGCGTCCTGCGTCGTCGTGGTGCCGTTCGCCGTGATCGAGATCGAAGTGCCGCTCGCGGAGATGCCGACAGCGCCGGCACTCGAGACGGTGACGGGCGCGGGAGCGCTCGTCGTCGTGCTGCTCGAGGTGGTGCCGGTGCCGCTGGTGCTCGTCGTGTCGCCGGTCGAACCGCTCGTGGTGCCGGTCGTCGAACCGGTCGTGCCGCTCGTGGTGCCGCTCGTCGAGCCGGTGGTGCCGGTCGTTCCGCTCGTCGATCCGGTCGTAGAGCCCGCGGTGCCGGTGGTCGAACCGGTCGTCCCGGTCGAATCGTCCGCGTTCACATATTCGGCCTGCGTTGCCGGCCGCTGCAGCGTTCCGTACGACGGCGTCGAGGAATCGTCTGCCGTCGATCCGTCGGTCGCCGTCGAAGAATCCGTTGCCGAAGACCCGTCAGCCGACGAGCTGTCGGCCGGAGTGGTGCTGGAAGCGGGCGAAGCGGCGCTCGATGGCGCCGCGGTCGAAGCTGGTGTCTGTGGTGCAGGAGCCCCGAAGCCCGGTGGCTCCTGCCCGATACTCGTGTCGAGTTCGGGCGGTGTCGGTGCCGGCTTCGCCGATTTGCTCTTCGCCGGCAAGTGCGTTGCGGCCGTGATGCCGTAGGTCGAGGTGATGACCGGAACGCGAACACTTGTCTGTGTGTCGATCCCGAGCGCAGGGAGATTGGGGAAGCTGCGGGAGGGATAACTGCCGAACTGCATCACCGGGAACAGCGGCGCGCTCGGCTTCACGACGTGGATGAAGGTCTTCGGAATCGGCGCCGCTTTCACAGGCGCGCTCTTCGGAATCGCAAAGCTCGGGAACGCGATGCTCGGGACGTTGAGAGCATTCAGGGACTTGGGCGATGCGGGAGCGGGCATCGCGAACGCAACCGCAAGCGGCGCGATGTAAAGCGCGACGAGGCTCGCACTGCCGGTCGCAATCACGGCATTGCCGAGCCGGCCGCGGCGCATGCGCATGAGGCCGAACCCCTTCGGCCTACGACTCACCATTGCGACCCGACCCTGAACCTGACCCGCCAAAAAACCCCCTGACAAACCCCTGACGAAAAAACCAAGCCCGTTCCCCTGTACGGACCGTCCCCTCCTGCCGTTGCCGCCCAACAGACAGTCGCGCAGTTCTACTACGGCTTAGATGAGAAAGTCAACCACTACCTCTGCAAAATCTTTTTGACCAGGTGGTGACGGTTTGGCGGCGCGGCACCTGACCCCTGGCTTTTCGTTGACCCGGCGCCCGAGGGTGGCTGGCCGCGCAAGCTTCGCGTCATCGGCGTTTAAGATCATGCCGTGATGTACTGGACAGCTATCTGCAACCTCGTGGCAGCCCCATGGCTAAAGTCAGCCGCGTGAATCGCGCAACCTTGTCGAATGTATGCGCAATTGCTGCGGCCGCATGCGGCATCGTGGCGATCGTGACGCGTCCGTTCCTACTCGCGCCGCTCGGCTTGATCTTCCTGCTGATCGGCGCGCGGGCGAACCTGAGCCGGCGTTTCACCGGCCCTGCAGCTGTCGTGCTGACGCTGGGGGCGCTTGCCGGGACCGCGGTCGCGGTCGGCTTCACTAAACCGCTCTACTAAGCGCGTTACCGACGCTGCCGGCGCGGTAGGCGTACGCGAAAGGTCGTGCCCCGGCCGACCGAGCTCTCGATGTCGATTGCGCCGTGATGCGCGTCGACAATCGCCTTCGTGATCGTCAGGCCAAGACCCGTGCCCGGGGCTGCCTCGGCCGAGGCAGCGCGAGCGCGGAAGAAGCGATCGAAGAGCTGGGCCTGTTCGGCCTCGCTGATTCCCGCACCGGAGTCCGCGACCTCGAACAGCGCGCCGCCACTCGCGCTCGCTGCGTTCACGGAAACGATTCCGCCCCGCGGCGTGAACTTGATCGCGTTCGAGACGAGGTTGTCCATCATCTGCGCAAGCCGCACCGGATCGCCGTCGACCTCGGTCGCGGTCGAGCCGTCGCGCAGCGTGAGCTCGATCTCCTTCGCCGCCGCCGCCGGCCGTGCAGCCTCCACGCAGTGGCGTGCGAGCGCGCTCAGGTCGACTTTGCGGACGTCGAGCGTGAGCGCGCCCCGTTCCAGTTCGGCGACGAGCAGCAGATCGTTCACGAGCCTGAGCAACCGATCAGCGTTTCGTCTGACGACCTCGAGCGCCGCGGCCTGGTCCGGCAACGGATCACCGGGTCTCGCGTCCCGAAGGAGCTCGAGATAGCCGATGATCGACGTCAGCGGCGTGCGAAGCTCGTGCGAGACCGATGCGACGAATTCGTCGCGCAGCCGCATCAACTCTGTCGAGCGATTCGCGTTGTCGCGGTCGATCCGCCCCGCGCGGCGCTCGAGCGTGAATTGCCAGCCGAAGCCGAAGATCAGGATGAGGATCGATCCGACCGTGATGAAGAGCACGAGCCTCGTCACCGGATTCGCCTCGTGCGTATCGCGCGAGTCTTCCTCGACTTCGCTGTCGATCGCGGCGGCGAAGTTCGTGAGCACCTGCTCGAGCCCTCTCTGCGCCGAGATCGGAACGGCGCCGCCGGATTTCAGGGCCTCGTCGAACGTCGCCGTGGATGCGGCGAGATAGGAGACGTAAGACGGACGGATCCTCGCCGCGGCGTCACGGTCCTGGCTCGCAATCAGCCCGAACGCAGCATTCGCCGCGGCCAAATCAGTTGCGCGCGCACGCTCGAGACGGTGCGGCGAAGGCGCGCCCTGCACCATCAGCGTGTAGGACTGAAGGCGCAGGACGATGCCGCTCAGATGCTCGAGGTGCAGAGACTGCCGCTCTTGCACCGCGGCACCGTGCAGGCGAAAGCCTGCGACGGTCCCTGCGCTCACCGTTGCGACGAGTGCGAATGCGATCACTGCATACGCAAGCCGCTGCCGGTGGCCAGCGAGCCACTCGCGCATCTGTCCGAGCCGAGGAAAACTGTTCACCCCCGAACGGCCACCCTACCGAGGTCGTCGGCGCGCCGGGTGTGGCGTGTTCGCTCAGTGCACGCGGCCCCAGACCCAGTAGCCGCTGCTCGTGCGACCGACGTAGACGATTCGCTGGGCGAGGCTCTGACTCGGAAGCATTGCGCGGTCCACCAGATAGACGACGATCGTGCGCTTCCAAACGCCGGTGCCGCACTCCGTCTTCGCCTGCTTCCCGCGGACGGCGTCGCTCGTCGCAAGCGTCGCGCCGGTGATCCTCGGGTTGTTCTTCGCCGAGTCCGACCGCAGAGCAGCGGCCGTCGCCGGCGCGATCGCGTTTTCGCCGAGCGGCAGCAATGTTCGCGGGCAGGTCGACTGCTCTCTCGCCGGAGTCGCACCCGCACCCGACGCGGCAAGCAGCGCGAAGGCCGCCGCCAGGACGACTGTCTTTCTCACTTTCGACCCCCTCGTTCGCTTTCGAGTCCGATCCTTGCAAGTGGCGCTGTAAGGAAGCTGTAAGTCCTGGCAGGAGCGGCAACGCGTCGTGTGTACAAAGAACTGGGGGTCACATGTCGATGCGGTCACGTCTCACCGCGTGCGCGGCGCTGGTCGCCGCCTCGCTTGCCTTGCTGCTCGCCGCCGACGGCGGCGCCACGACGAGCGCGCGCGCGGCCACCTTCACCGGTTACGGCTTCGAGGCCTGCAACGCGCCGTCGTTCGACTCGCTCGACTCCTGGCTCGAGTCGCCCTACCGTGCGGTTGGGATCTACATCGGCGGCATCGACCGCTCGTGCTCGAACGCTCAGCTGACCGCCGACTGGGTCTCGTCGGCGCTTGCCGACGGCTGGAGCCTGATCCCGACCTATGTCGGCCTGCAGGCGCCGTGCATCTCGAACACGAGCCGGGCGCACTTCACGGCCGCGAATGCGGGGTCCTCGGGTACCTCGGCGGCCGACGACGCGATCGCCGACGCCGTCTCGCTCGGCCTGCCGACCGGCAGCCCGATCTACTTCGACATGGAGGCCTACGCCGTCAAGAACCCGGCCTGCACTCAGGCCGTGCAGACGTTCGTCTCGGCTTGGGACGCCGAGCTCCACTCGAAAGGCTGGGTGGCAGGGGTCTACGGGAGTGCCTCGTCGACGGCGCG
The DNA here is from genome assembly GCA_036501285.1 of Gaiellaceae bacterium. Classification (GTDB taxonomy): domain Bacteria; phylum Actinomycetota; class Thermoleophilia; order Gaiellales; family Gaiellaceae; genus PALSA-600. The sequence goes on along the minus strand of DASYAO010000070.1, from coordinate 5,154 downwards.
CGACCTGCAGGCTCTGGAAACGGCCGGCACGGGCCCCGACGACGTCTGGATCGCGAACTGGAACGGCAACGAGGCCGTCTTCGGCGATCCCTACGTCAGCGACGACCTCTGGACGAACCATCAGCGGATCCACCAGTACCGGGGCGGCCACAAGGAGACCTACGGCGGTGTCACGATCAATATCGACAGCGACTTCGTCGACGGCGCCGTGGTCTCCGCCTCCGCGGCGCCGGCCGGGGTCACGAGCCAGGCGGGCGCGACGAGCACGACCGACGGCGTCACGAGCGCGACCTGGTCGGCCGCGGCCTTCACCGGAGAACCGGCTGTAACTGTTACATCAATTGTCCCCGGAGCGACCCTGCCCGGCTACGGCTCCGGCGGCTACGGCGTCCAGCTCACGGTCGCGGACGCCGACACCCAGGCGCCGGTCACGTCCTTCGCCGCGCCCGTGACCCTGACGATCACGCCGCAGACGGGCACACTCGCCCCGGTCTACTCCCAGAACGGCACGACCTGGAAGCACGTGCCGCTGCTGGTCGGCGGCGCGCTCGCGCAGGGCGGGCTCACCGGCTACACGCGACAGGACGACGGAAGCGTCCAGCTGCAGACGCTCGTCGCAGGCACATTCGCGCTCGTCCCCGACCGGACGCGCCCCTCCGCGCCCGTGATCACCGCCGACCGCCTGGCCGACCGGCAGCTGGCGGTTCGCTGGAGTGCCTCGACCGACGACAACGGCCCGATCGCGGCGTATCGCGTCACGCTGACGAACGAGCCCGTCGCCTCGACGACACCCGGCGTACGGCGCGACGCGGTTGCGGGCTTCCACGCAGGAGGGCCGAGCGTCTTCCGCGTCGTGGCGGTCGACGCGGCGGGCAACGAGAGCCGGCCCTCGAAGCCGATCGTCGTCTTGCCGTCGAAGCGGCCAGCGACCGTGCCGAAGGCAATTCCCGGCTGGTCGTGGAAGCTTTTCGACTGGCTACAGGCCGGTCGGAGCGGGTCGCGGCCCGCGACCGCACCGAAGTCGGTGCCGGCGTGGTTCTGGACGTGGTCCTCGTGGCGCACGCTGCCGTTCCACCTACGCGGCTTCTAGAGTCGCGTTCGTGAAAGTCCAGCTGCTCGCCTGGTATGCGGCGAACGCGAGGCCGCTCCCATGGCGGCAGACGCGGGATCCCTACGCGATCCTCGTCAGCGAGGTGATGCTCCAGCAGACGCAGGTCGACCGCGTCGTGCCGCGCTACCTCCGCTTCCTCGAGCGCTGGCCGACGGTCGAGACGCTGGCGGCGGCGACGACCGCCGACGTGATCCGCGAATGGCAGGGGCTCGGCTACAACCGCCGCGCGGTGAGCCTTCACCGCGCCTCGCGCGCGATCGCCGAGCACGGCTGGCCGGAGGACCTGACGGAGCTGCCGGGCATCGGGCCCTATACGGCCGCTGCGATCCGCAACTTCGCACTCGGCCATGAGGTGCTGCCGGTCGACACGAACGTCCGGCGGGTCCAGGAACGGAGCGGCGAGAGCTTCGACGCCGCGTGCGCGCAGGCGCTCTTCGACCTCGGCGCCACGATCTGCCTCGCCCGGATTCCGCGCTGCGACGAGTGCCCGCTCGCCGAGCGCTGCCCGTCGCGCGGCCGGCGCTACGAACCGCTGCGCAGACAGTCGCGCTTCGAGGGCTCGTTCCGCGAGCGGCGCGCGATCGCGCTGCGCGCGGTTGCTTCCGGCGGCGAGGCCGGCGACCCAGACGCGGTCGCAGCGCTGATCAAGGACGGGCTGCTGACGGCCGAGGGCGCGCTCCCCGAGTAGGGAAGGTTCTCCCAAACCGGCCCGCGGGACGCCCCGTATTCCCCCCTGAACCCAACACAGGGGGGTACATCGAATGTCGATCAAAATCGCGGCAGGCACCGTGATCGCAGCCGCGGTGCTCGTCGCGCCGGCCGCTGCTTCGTTACCGCTCATCCTCGGGCCGAAGACCCACGAGAGCCTCGCGCTCTACCAGGGTTACTACGACGGCCACAAGGACGGGTATGTGATCACCGACACCTCGAGCAAGTCGCAGGCGTCGGCGTGGCGCATCAACTACTCGGCCGAGCTCGCGTCGGTCAAGGGCGCGCCTCGGCAGTTCTTCGTCCAAGGGAAGGCCGCGAAGGGGCAGATCGCCGTCTTCGGCTCCGAGCCCGGCGAGAGCGACTACAACCCGCTCTGGGAGGAGATCATCGTCAAGTGGAAGGTCGGCGTGAAGCCGGTCATGCTTCATCAGGACGATCAGATCGACTCGCTCGCAAAAGCGGGAAAGCTGACCGAGACCGACGCGCACATCGTTCTCAACGCGCCGATCACGAGCGTCGGCTCGAAGATGACGGTCGGTTAGGTCGTCTGGTGCTCGACCCAGACGCAGGGTTCCCGGTAGGTGCCGTGCCCGTTTCGAACCGAAACGGGCACGAGCGCCGGGTACGACGTCACCTGCGCTCGAGCAGCGCGACCGCGTGCGCGGCGAGTCCCTCGCCGCGGCCGGTGTAGCCGAGCTTGTCGGTCGTCGTCGCGCGCACATTCACCTCGCCCTCGCCCACCGTCTCCTGCAGGCGCCGGCGCATCTCGTCGCGATGCGCAGCGATACGTGGCTCCTCGCCGACGAGCACGCAGTCGGCATTGACGAGACGCCAGCCCGCATTTCGCACCTCCGCGTAGGCCTCGGCGAGCAGGACGAGCGACGAGACGCGGTGAAAACGGTCATCGCCGGACGGGAAGAACGAGCCGATGTCGCCGAGGCCGGCCGCGCCGAGCACTGCATCGATCAGCGCATGCGCGAGCACGTCGCCGTCGGAATGGCCGGCGAGCCCACGCGGATGCTCGAGCTCGACGCCCCCGAGGACGAGCGGAACGCCCGGTTCGAGCGCGTGGGCGTCGACGCCGATCCCGACTCTGAGGTCGCTCACGCGAGCACCCCCGGCAGCTCGTCGAGCGAGCGGATGCACAGTGCCTCCGAGGGCGGCGTGTGGAGATGTCCCCACGGTCCGCGACGGATGTGCACAGCGACCATCCCGGCGGCGAGCGCTGGAGTGACGTCGTTGTCGACGCGGTCGCCCACATAGGCGATCTTCTCAGGCGGGCAGCCACAGACCTCGGCCACCCGGGCGAAGAAGAGCGGGGACGGCTTCTCGACTCCCCACTCCGCAGACGACGCGATGAAGTCGGCGTCGAGCGCCAACCCGGCATAGGCAGCGGACACGGCGTTGCCGGCGATGCCCACCTGGTAGCCCCGGCGACGAAGCTCGCGCAAACAAGCTCGCGCGTCCGGATAGAGATCGCCCTCCTCGAACGGAAGCCCAGGCCTCGACTCGACACCGAGTACCTCGTACACGTTCCTGTGCGGCTCGCCGCGCTCGGCGAGCCCGCCGAGGACTCCGAAGAACGTGAACCTCGGCACGCCGACGGCATCGGCCGTCAGGCTCCACGGGCGCGTCTCGTCGGCGAGCGTCTCGCCCACATCAAGGACGACGGCAGTTACAGCCACGCCGCAACGCGCTCGAGGTCGGCACGGGTCGTCACCTTCGCCAGGCGCTCGTCGCCTGCGACGACCTTCACGCGCCCGCCCGACGCCTCGACGAGCTGGGCGCAATCGGTCGCGTGCGCGATCTCGCGCGCGAACGCCGCGCGTAGGACCGGCGCGGCAAACGCCTGCGGCGTCTGCACCGCGACGAGCTGGGAGCGGTCGAGCGTCTCGACGACGACAGCGTCTGCGACGCGCTTCGTCGTGTCCGGAACGGGCAATCCGGGCACGGCGCCGTCGAAGCCTTCTCCGAGCGCTGCGAGCAGCCGGTCGACGACCTCGGCCGGAAGCACAGGTCGCGCGGCGTCGTGCACGAGCACGATCTCGGCGTCGTCCGGCACCTCGTCGAGACCCGAGCGCACCGAGTCCGCCCTCGTCTCGCCCCCGGCAATGCACGCGGTCACCTTCGACGCGCCGATCTGCTCGGCCAGCAGGATCGACGGCTCTTCCCATCCGGTTGGGCACACGACGACGATCCCCTCGATGCGCTCGTTCTCGTCGAGCCGTCGAAGCGGCTCCGCGAGGAGCGGCAGCTCACCGAGCTTCGCGAACGCCTTCGGACGGTCGTCGCCGAGCCGCTCGCCCCGTCCTGCGGCGACGAGCACGGCCCAGACGCCTGGCATCTACGCGGCGGCGGGAGTCTTCTTCGCGGCGGGCTTCTTCGCGGCAGCCGGTGTGGTCGCGCGCTTCGGCTTCGCCGCTGCCACGTACTCCTGCCCGGTCTGCCCGGTCAGCACGCCGTCGAGCCACGCGATCGCGTCGTCCTCGGAGAGGTTCTTCGCGAAGCGGAGCTCCGAGGCGAGGATCTTCTTCGCCTTGACGTACATCTGCTTCTCGCCGGTCGAGAGGCCCTTCTCGCCGTCTCGGAGCGACAGGTTCCGGACGACCTCGGCCAGCTCGTAGATGTCGCCGGTCTTCATCTTGTCGCGATTGTGCTTGAAGCGGCGGTTCCAGTTCTTGGGCATCTCCGTGCCGCCGCTCGTCAGGTACTTGACGACCTTCTTGACCGCTTCCTCGTCGATCACCTTGCGCAGGCCGACGAGCTCGCAGTTGTCGGCGGGGACGTTGACCGTCATGTCGTTGTGCTCGATGCGAATGGTCAGGTACTCGCGCTTTTCGCCAAGCACCTCGCGCTTTTCGCGCTTCACAACCGTCCCTGCACCGTGGTGGGGGTACACCACCTTGTCGCCGACCTGGTACAAACTCGCTCCCTCTCCCGTGGGTTTCACAGAAGCGCCGGCGGCACTCGGCCACCGGCACGAGCCGACCAGGGTAGCAGAAACCCCCGTAAAAGCGGCGTTTTTGCAGGGTTTTTCGGAAAAGCCCTGCTCTTTGCGGGAACTACTCGGTGGCCAGGGCCAGAGCCAGCGCTCGGCGGAGCGTGTCGGCCTCGAACGGCTCGAGCCCGAGCTTGCGGCACTCGTCGGCCCGCCGCGGTCCCTGGGTCGCCGCGCGCAGGCGGCCGGTGAGGCCGATCTCGCCGAACGCGCCGAGGCCGGAGCGAACGGGCACGTTCTTCGCGGCCGATGCGATCGCCAGGGCGATGCCGAGATCGGCGCCCGGCTCGTCGATTCGCACCCCGCCCGCAACGTTGACGAACACGTCGGCCCC
>DASYAO010000069.1:0-10582 GCA_036501285.1 Gaiellaceae bacterium | reverse complement strand
CGGATGGGCGCGCGCATCGGCGTCTACAACCGCAGGCAGGTCGGAGGCGAGGCCGTTGCCGACCTGGAGATCCGCTCGACGCCGCTCGTGGCGACGAAGGTGAAGCGCGAGGAGGTACCGCGGCTCGTCGACGAGCTGCCGCTGGTCGCGCTGCTCGGCGCATTCGCGCACGGGAACACCGAGGTCTCGGGTGCCGAGGAGCTGCGGGCGAAGGAAACCGATCGCATCGAGACGGTGACCGAAGGCCTCCGCGCCGTCGGCGCGCACGTCCAAGCCCGCAAGGACGGCTTCGTCGTCCGGGGCGTCCCGTCCCGTCCTCGTGGCGGAACGGTCGATTCGGTCGGGGATCATCGGATCGCGATGCTCGGCGCGATCGCAGGCCTCGTCTCACGAGAAGGCGTCGAGATCAAGGGCGCGGACAGCGTCGGCATCAGCTTCCCCGGCTTCTTCGAGCTACTAGCCTCCGTCGCACAGTGATCGTCGCCATCGACGGGCCGGCCGGTGCCGGCAAGAGCACGGTTGCGCGCGCGCTCGCAGAGCGGCTTGGCTTCCGGTACCTCGATACCGGCGCGATGTACCGGGGTCTCACGTGGCTCGCGCTGCAGAACGGAATGCCGCTCGACGATGCTGGAGCGCTTGGGCGGCTCGCGCTCGAGAATCCGGTCGAGTTCGACGAACGCGGGCGCGTCTTCATTTCGGGAACCGACGTGACGGCGGCGATCCGCCAGGTTCGCATCGACCAGATGGTCCCGGTCGTGGCGCGACATCCGCCGGTGCGCGAAGTGATGCGCGAGCGACAGCGCGAGCTTGCAGCCGAAGGCAATGCCGTGATCGAGGGTCGCGACATCGGCACCGTCGTGGCGCCGAACGCCGAGGTGAAGGTCTATCTCGTCGCCGACGAAGGAATCCGCGCGGCGCGCAGGCAGGCGGAGCGACCCGACATCGGCGCCGATGCGCTCGCGACCGATCTCAAGCTGCGCGACGAGCGTGATGCCGAGCGCATGCGACCCGCCGCCGACGCCGAGCAGATCGACACGACCGAGCTCGACATCGACGAGGTCGTCGACCGGATCGAAGGCCTCGTCCGCGCTCGCTCTGCGGTCTAGTCATGTACGGCGACTTTGCCTGGCGGACCTCGCGGCTGTACCTGCAGCCGCTGACGAAGTTCTTCGCGCGTGCGCGCGGCTACGGGCTCGACCGCATCCCGGCTTCGGGCGGCTGCGTGTTTGCCGTCAACCACCTGCACTGGATCGACATCCCGATCGTGGGTTCACTTTCGCCGCGCAACATCAACTACGTGGCGAAGGCGGAGGTGACCCGCTTCCCACTTGTCGGCGGGTTCCTGCTGTGGCACGGGGTGATCAGCGTGCGGCGAGGCGAGTCCGATCGCGACGCGGTGCGGCGCATGCGCGAGTACGCGGCCGCCGGCCGCCCGATCGGCCTCTTCGTCGAGGGGACGCGGCAGAAGACGGGCCGGCCGGGAACGGCGCAGCCCGGCGCGGCGATGGTCGCGATCCAGGAGCACGTTCCCGTGCTGCCGATGGCGGTCTACGGAACGCCGAAGTGGAGGCTCGGCAACTTCGCGCCGTGCTCGCTGGCGGTCGGCGAGCCGGTCCTGTTCGAGGGGCTGCCGAAGGGCGGCCGGGGCTACAAGGAGGCGACGGTCGAGATCGAGCGGCGGATCAACGTGCTCTTCGACTGGCTCGCCGAGGTACACGCGCAAGGACGTCCCCGCGGCCTGACGCCACCCGTCTGATGTCCGAGCAGTTGATCGGAACCGTCGCGATCATCGGCTTCCCGAATGTCGGCAAGTCGACGCTCGTCAACCGCCTGACCGGCTCGCGCGCGGCCGTCGTCCACGAGACGAGCGGGACGACGCGCGACCGCAAGGAGCTCGTGTGCGAATGGAACGGCAAGCGGTTCCTGCTGATCGACACGGGCGGCATCGACATCGCCGGCAAGGACGCGATCACGAAGTCGATCGCGGAGCAGGCACGTGCGGGCATCGAGGAGGCAGACCTCGTCCTCCTCGTCGTCGACGCGCAGGCGGGCATCACACCCGGCGACGAAGAGCTCGCGGAGATCCTGCGCGCGGCGCACAAGCCGGTGCTCGTGCTCGCGAACAAGATCGACGACCCGCGCAGGGAGTCGCTCGCGCTCGACTTCCACCGTCTCGGCCTCGGGGACCCGTTTCCGATCTCGGCGATGCACGGCTCGGGCACCGGCGACCTGCTCGACGTGGTCGTCGAGCGGCTCGAAGAGTTCGGCTCCGCGCGGCCGGAGGTGAGCGACGAGGCGATCCGCGTCGCGATCCTGGGCCGGACGAACGTCGGCAAGTCGTCGCTCTTCAACGCGCTGATCGGCGCCGAGCGCACGATCGTCTCCGAGGTTCCGGGCACGACGCGCGACTCGATCGACACGGTGCTCGAGCACAACGGCCGCACATTCGTGCTCGTCGACACGGCGGGCCTGCGCCGTAAGCGCAAGCAGCGACAGGGGATCGACTACTACTCGGAGCTCCGCGCGCTCGAGGCGGCCGAGCGGGCCGATGTCGCGCTCGTGCTCATCGACGTCTCCGAGGGAATCGTCGAAGGCGATCTCGCCGCCGCCGACGTGGCGCGCAAGGCGCACTGCTCGACGCTCGTCGTCCTCTCGAAATGGGACGTTTCCGAGATGACGATCGAAGACATCCGTCCCGAGCTCGAGCGGCGGCTCCGGCAACGCCCGTCGTTCATCACGACGTCGGCGAAGACGGGCCGCGGGATCACGCGTGTGCTCGACAAGGTCAGCGAGCTCTTCGATCGCCACGTCGGCCGCGTCCCGACGGCGGAGCTGAACCGATTCCTCGGCGAGCTGCGCGAGGCGCGGCAGGCGCCGGCGCGCGGGTCGCGGCGGCTCAACCTGCTCTACGGCGCGCAGGTCGCGTCGCGGCCGCCGCGCTTCCGCCTCACCGTCAACGACCCGAGCCTCGTCACGCGCGACTACGGCTACTGGGTCGAGAACCAGTTCCGCGAGCGCTTCGAGCTCGAGGGCGTCCCGGTGACGATCGACTTCCGGCCGCGATGAAAGCCGTCGTCGTCGGCGGCGGCACGTGGGGGACGGGGTTCGCGCGCCTCCTCGCCGATCACGGTTTCGACGTGACGCTCGCCGTGCGCGATCCCGAAGTCGCGCGCGCGATCGCCGAGACCGGCCACAACCCGAACTACTCGAGCGAGGTCGACCTGAGCGCGATCGGCGTGACGACGACGGCCGACGCGCCCTACGAGTCGGCGGACGTGATCGTGATCGCGGTGCCGAGCCGCTCATTCCGCGCGGCCGTGCAGTCGCTGCCGGGTAGCGCGCCCGTGCTCTCGCTGACGAAGGGCCTCGACCCTGAGACGGGCGAGCGCCTCTCGACGCTCGTGCACGGCCGGCCGGTTGCCGTGCTCTCCGGCCCGAACATGGCCGAGGAGGTGCTCGCCGGCCTGCCGGGCGCGACGGTGATCGCAAGCGAGGACGCGGCGTTCGCTCGGCGCCTGCAGGAGGCGATCAACTCGAGCGTCTTCCGCGTCTACGTCAACGACGACCTGATCGGCGTCGAGCTCTGTGCGGCGGCGAAGAACGTGATTGCGCTCGCCGCAGGCGCGGTCGACGGGCTCGGTCTCGGGGACAACGCGAAGACGGCGCTCGTCACCCGCGGCCTCGTCGAGATGGCGCGGCTCGGCGAGCGGCTCGGTGCAAGCCCGGAGACGTTCTCGGGTCTCGCCGGCATGGGCGACCTGATCGTCACGTGCTGGCACGAGAACGGACGCAACCGCCGCGCGGGCGAGCTGATCGCGCGCGGCGAGTCCCGTGAGCAGGCTCTTGCCGAGATCGGCCAGACGGTCGAGGGTCTGACGACGGCGCCCGTCCTGCGCGATCTCGCGCGCCGGCTGGGGATCGAGATGCCGATCACCGAGGGCGTCTGCGCGGTGCTCGAAGGCCGGCCGATCCTGGAGCTTGCAGGCGATTTGATGGGACGCCGTCCGACCGACGAATGAGGCTAACCTCCACGCGAATGGGTCGCTCTTTCTCGTTCACCTCCGAATCGGTCACCGAGGGTCATCCCGACAAGGTCGCCGACCAGGTTTCCGACTCCGTCCTCGATGCGGTGCTCGCCGGCGACCCGACGGGTCGCGTCGCCTGCGAGACGCTGATCACGACGGGCCTCGTCGTCGTCGCGGGCGAGATCTCGACCGAGATCTACGTCGACATCCCGAAGCTCGTGCGCGACCGCATCGCGGCGATCGGCTACACACGCGCGAAGTACGGCTTCGACGCCGAGACGTGCGGCGTCATCGTCGCGCTCGACGAGCAGTCGCCCGACATCGCGCAGGGCGTCGACACGGCGTTCGAGGTGCAGCACGACCCGGGCGACGACGATCCGCTCGACCGCGTCGGCGCCGGCGACCAGGGAATGATGTTCGGCTACGCGTCCGACGAGACGCCCGAGCTGATGCCGCTGCCGATCATGCTCGCGCACAAGCTCGCGCGCAGGCTGTCGGAGGTGCGGAAGGCCGACATGCTCCCGTATCTCCGCCCCGACGGGAAGACGCAGGTGACGGTCCGCTACGAGGTCGACGAGCACGGCCACCAGAAGCCCGTCGAGATCGAGCGCGTGCTCGTCTCCGCGCAGCATCGCGAGGGTCTCGATCCCGAGTCGCTGTTGAAGCCCGATCTGATCGAGCACGTGATCCAGCCGATCCTGCCGCGCGAGATGTACGACGAGAAGCGCCTCGGCGAGAAGGGCTTCGTCTTCGTCAACCCGACGGGGAAGTTCGTGATCGGCGGCCCGATGGGGGACACCGGTCTCACGGGACGCAAGATCATCGTCGACACCTACGGCGGCGCTGCGCCGCACGGCGGTGGCGCGTTCTCGGGCAAGGATCCGACGAAGGTCGACCGCTCAGCCGCGTACGCCGCGCGCTACGTCGCGAAGAACATCGTCGCGGCCGGTCTCGCTGCGCGCTGCCAGGTGCAGGTCGCGTACGCGATCGGCGTTGCGCATCCGTTCTCGATCCTCGTGGAGACGTTCGGCACCGAAGCGCCGGGGATCACGCCCGAGCGGCTCGAAGGGCTCGTGCGCGAGCACTTCGACCTGCGGCCGGCGGCAATCCTGCGCGATCTCGACCTGCGCCGGCCGATCTACGAGAAGACCGCGGCATACGGCCACTTCGGCCGCGACGACCACGACTTCACCTGGGAGCGCACCGACAAGGCCGACGCGCTTGCCGAGGCCGCAGGCCTGGATCGACTGGCTAAGCAGCCGGTCTGACGAACAAACCAGCCGCTGCCTTGTCCCCGATGTCCTTCTCGGCACCGGCCACGCTGACACGGAACGGCTCGGCCGACGTCAGCTCGATCTTCGCCCCGGGCACGAGTCCTTCGTCGTAGAACCAGTGGAGCAGCTCGCCGTCGTGCTCGGCGAGTCGCACGATCGTCGCGGCGTTGCCGGGAGCAAGCGCCGAGAGCGGCTCGAGCTCCTGGTTCTCGGCCTGCTCGAAGACGGTGTCGACGGGCCACCCGTGGGGGCAGCGATCGGGATGTCCGAGCTTCTCGTCGATGCGCTCGACCATGTCGTCGCTGAACGTGTCGCCGAGCTCGTCGGCGTGCACGTGCGCCTCTGCCGCCGTGTAGCCCATGAAGTCGGTGAGGAGCCGCTCGATGATCCGGTGCTTGCGGACCGCGCGCTCGGCGCGCTCGCGCCCGGTCTCGGTCAGGATCGCCTCCTTGTGCTCGCCGCGCTCGACAAGCCCCTCGGCCTCGAGGCGCTTCAGCATCTCGCCGGCAGAGGCCCGGGAGACCCCGAGCATCTCGGCGACACGGGCCGACAGCGTCGGCACGGCGGTCTCCTGCGGGCGGTACTCGCCGATCGGAAACGCCAGGAAGTAGATCGTTTCCAGGTATTCGTCGACCGAGTGACCCGCCATCTGCAGCGCCATCGTACCGCCGCTAGGCTGTTGTAAGGTGACCCTTACAATGAGAGCTGCGGCATGAGTACCTGGGAGACGTTCCTGCTCGGCGCCATCGCCGGCAGCACGATCTTCCTCGGGTTGCCGATGGCGCGCGTCCGCGGCCTGCCGCTGGGCGTGCGGGCGGCGATGACCGCGGTCGCGACCGGAATTCTCATCTTCCTGCTCTGGGACGTGCTCTCGAACGGCGTCGAGCCGGTGACGAGCTCGCTCGACGCGCGGCACTGGTCGTACTTCATCCCGCGCGTGGCGCTGCTCGCGATCGGCTTCACCGTCGGGTTGATGGGGCTCGTCTACTACGACGCGTGGCTGAAGCGCCGGCGCAAGTCGACGCTCGTCGGCCCGGGAGCCGCTGCGATCGAGGAGTTCGAGCATCGCGTGGCCGACCATTTCTCGCCTGCGAAACGACTCGCGTTGCTGATCGCGACGGGGATCGGCCTGCACAACTTCGGCGAGGGACTGGCGATCGGCCAGTCGGCAGCGTCCGGCGCGATCGGGCTCGCGATCGTGCTGATCGTCGGCTTCGGCCTGCACAACACGACTGAGGGCTTCGGCGTGACAGGGCCGCTCGCCGCCGAAGACGAGCATCCGTCGTGGCGCTTCCTCGGGCTGCTCGGCCTGATCGGGGGTGGCCCGACGTTCCTCGGGACGATGCTCGGCTACGCCTGGGTGAGCCCGGCGCTGCAGGTGCTCTTCTTCGCCCTTGCGGCCGGGTCGATTCTGTACGTGATCATGGAGCTCATCCCGGTGTGCAGGCGCTTCTCGATGCCGACACTCGTCACCTGGATGATCCTGATCGGCGTCGTGCTCGGCTTCGCGACCGACTTCATCCTGGACGCCGCCGGGGCCTAGCCCGCTTCATCCCTACGCTTGAGGCGTGGGGAGCTTCTTCCACGCAGTTCACGTCTTCGCCGACCGCCTGGCGGCCGTTCACTGGAGCTTTCTCGCGCTCGCGCTCGCGCTGCACCTGCTTCGCCTCGTGCTGCGTGCGCTCGCCTGGCGGGCGATCCTGACCGCCGCCTATCCCGACGAACGGCCGCGATTCCGCAGCGCCTTCGGCGCCTACGTCGCCGGTGTCGGCGTCAACTCGGTCGCGCCGGCGCGCGCGGGTGACGTGATCAAGCTCTACCTGATCAAGCAGCGGATGCCGGAGGCGAGCTACACGACGCTGGCGCCGACGCTGCTCGCGGAGACGCTCTTCGACTTCTTCGTCGGCCTCGCGTTGATCGGCTGGGCGCTCTCGCTCGGAGTGCTTCCCGCGCACCAGGTGTACTCGCGGCTGCCCGCCGTCGACTGGGGCTTCTTCCTGCGCAACGAGAAGTGGACAGAGATCGGCATCGCCGTGGTGTTCGTCGTTGCGCTGACCGGGTTCATCGTCTTCCTCGAGAAGGGTGAGGCGTTCCGTGCCCGGTTTGCCCGCGGCTTCGCGATCATGCGGCAGCCGCGGCGCTTCGTCGTCCGCGTCGTCGTGCCCCAGGCGCTCTCATGGGTGCTGCGGCTCGGGACGATCTACTACTTCCTGCGCGCGTTCTCGGTGCACGCGTCGATCCACAACGCCCTGCTCGCGATGGTCGTCGACTCGCTCGCGACGCTCTTCCCGGCGACGCCGGGCGGCGCGGGAACGAAGCAGGGTCTGATCGTCTTCCTGTTCGGAAATAAGGTGCCGAAGCCTGCGCTCCTCGCCTTCAGCGTCGGGATGAACATCGCGACGGTGGTCTTCAACCTCGTCGTCGGCTCGATCGCGCTCTTCGCGATGGCGCGCACGCTCTCGTGGCGGCGCCTGCGCTCCGAACAGCGCGAAGAAGCGACGAGCTGATGCCGTATGCATCCGTCTTTCCGCTCGTCACGACGCGCGCGCTCGCGCGCGAGTTCACCTACGAGGTCGAGGACGGCGTCGGTCCGGGCGCGATCGTGTCGATCCCGCTCGGGCGCGGACGTGCGCGCGGGATCGTCGTGTCGCTCGAGGACCAGGCGCCGGACGGTTTCGAGGTCAAGCCGATCGAGCGAGTCGTCGGCAAGCTCCCGCCCCCACTTGTCGAGCTCGCGCTCTGGCTCGCCGACTACTACGGCTCGACGCCTGGACGCGCGCTCGCGCTCGTCGCGCCGGAGATGCCGAAGCGGCGCAAGGAGCAGACGCCGCCTGCCGAGCGCCAGTCGCTGACAGGCGAAGACGAGCCGGGCGAGCTGACGGCCGAGCAGAAGGCTGCCGTCGAGCGGATCGTCGCCGGCGGCGGGCCGCATCTGCTCTACGGCCCGACCGGCTCCGGCAAGACCGAGGTGTATCTCCAGGCCTGCGCGGCGATGCTCGAGCGCGGACTCGGCACGATCATCCTTGTCCCGGAGATCGCGCTCGCGCCGCAGACGGTTGGTCGCGTGCGCGCGCGGTACGGCGAGCGCGTGGCGATCCTGCATTCGGGGTTGACCGATGCCGAGCGTCGCGACGAGCGCGAGCGGATCGCGAGCGGCGAGGCGCCGATCGTCGTCGGAGCGCGCTCTGCGATCTTCGCGCCGGTGCCCAACCTCGGGCTGATCGTGGTCGACGAGGAGCACGACTCCTCGTACAAACAGGATTCCGACCCGCGCTACGACGCGCGCACCGTGGCGGCGAAGCGCGCGACGCTTGAAGGTGCGGTTGCCGTCTACGGCTCGGCGACGCCGCGTCCGGAGAGCTGGTCGAGCCTCGAGCGTCTCGACCTCGGCGGCCGCCTGATCGGCGAGCTGCCGCCCGTGCGCATCGTCGACCTGCGACGCGAGGCCGGCTATCCGCTCTCGGCGCCGCTGCTCGAGGAGCTGCGTGCGCTCGTCGAGAACGGCGGCAAGGCGATCCTGCTCCTGAACCGTCGCGGCGTTGCGCCGGCGCTCCACTGCCGCTCGTGCGGACAGACGATCCGCTGCCCGAACTGCGACGTCGCGCTGGTGTTGCACAGCGATCACTCGCTGCGCTGTCACCACTGCGGCCACAGCGAGCCGTCCCCTGGCGTGTGTCCGAACTGCGGCTCGGCCGAGCTCGCCCGCCTCGGCGCCGGCACGCAGCGGCTCGAACGAGAGCTCGAGCGTGAGTTCCCGGAGCTCGAGTTGATCCGGCTCGACGCGGACACCACTGCGAAACCGGAGCTGCTGACGGCCGCGCTGCGGCGGTTCTCGGAAGCCGACCGGGTCGTCCTGCTCGGCACGCAGATGGTCGCGAAGGGACATCACTTCAGCGGCGTCGCGCTCGCCGCCGTCATCGATGCCGACACGTCACTCGGGATCCCCGACTTCCGCGCCGAGGAGCGCACGTTCCAGCTGATCACCCAGCTCGCCGGCCGGTCGGGACGCGATGCGCCCGGCCGCGTGCTCGTGCAGACCTTCCAGCCCGACGCACGGCCGATCGCCTTCGCCGCCCGGCACGACGTGCAACGCTTCCTTGCCGAAGAGCTCGACCGTCGGCGCGACCTCGGCTATCCGCCCTTCAAGCACCTCGTGCGCATCGTCGTCGCCGGCAAGAACGAGATCGACGTCATGCGCGTCCTGCTCGAGCTGCGTGACGGACTCGCGAACGTCGACCTGCTCGGGCCGGCGCCACTCGTGCGTCTGCGCGGCCGTCATCGTGCGCAGCTCGTGGCGAAGACCGATCGGCCCCGCGCAGTCGCGGCGCAGGCAGCGCGCCTGCTCTCGGCCGCTGCGCCTGCGATGCGGCGCGCCGATCTGACGGTCGTTGTCGACGTCGACCCGCAATCCGTCTGAGGCACACTGATGGGCGTGAAGCGGCCGCGCGCAGAGGAGATCCTCGGCGAGTGGGGCGTACGCGACGTGACGCCGCCCTCGAAGCGCGAGCGCGAGCTCGTCGAGGCGGATCGCGACCTGAACCCGCTCGTCGGCCGGCCGCTTCGACGCCGCCTTCGGAACTTCCAGCCGGAGGCCGACGGCTACGTCGCCTCACTCGGCGGGCCGCTCCCGTACATGCAGCGCCTGCTCCGGATCGAGGAGCTGACGCGGCGCCACCTCGAGCGTCTAGCGGAGGCACACGCGGTGCATCGCGGCAACTGGCGCGCCACTGCGGAGGGCTGGGACTTCGGCGACGTCAACGACCTGATCGAGCGCCACAACCGCTGGTATCCGGTCGAGGCGCGCCTGGCGATGGATCCGCGCTCGCGGGACTTCGTCAAGGTCGGCGGCCGGCCTTACCGCCGCGACCCGCTCGACGCGGCCTGGATCCTCGAACGCTTCCCACCCGTACACTGAGCGCGATGCACGACCACGACCACGAGCACGACCACGAGCACGACGAGGGGGATGCCGAGAGCCGTCGCCAGGAAGAGCTCGATCTCCTACGTAGGCGCGCGCTCTCGCAGATCCGACAGTACCCGGATGTCGCGCTGCGCATGCCGGCGCGAGAGGTGGAAGAGTTCGACGACTACCTCGTCCAGCTCGTCGAGCGGATGATCGACCTGATGCGCGAGGCGCAGGGCGTCGGCCTCGCCGCACCGCAGATCGGGGTGCTGCAGCGCGTTTTCGTGTTCGCGCCCGAGGACGAGGCTCCGCGCGCGATCGTGAACCCGGTGCTGAAGCTCGAAGGCGAGAAGGTCACCGAGGACGAAGGCTGCCTCTCG
>DASYAO010000068.1:0-1510 GCA_036501285.1 Gaiellaceae bacterium | reverse complement strand
TGACGATCGACGTCGAAGAGCGCATGTACGCCGCCGGCAAGATCCCGGGCGGTTTCTTCAAGCGGGAAGGCCGCGCCAGCGAGCGCGCCACCTTGACCGCACGGATGATCGACCGCCCGATCCGGCCCCTTTGGCCGAAGGGCTTTCGCAACGAGGTACAGGTGATCTGCACCGTGCTCTCCGCGGACCTCGTGACGCCGCACGACATCCTGTGCATCAACGGCGCGTCCGCGTCGCTCATGCTCTCGCCGCTGCCGTTCTTCGGCCCCGTCGGAGCCGTCCGCATCGGCCGGATCGACGGCCGGCTCATCGTCAACCCGACGATGCAGCAGAACTGGACCGAGACGTCGCTCGACCTCATCGTCGTCGGCACGAAGGACGGCCTCACGATGGTCGAGGCCGGCGCCGACGAGGTGCCCGAGAACGTGCTCCTCGAGGCGCTCGAGCTCGCTCACGGCGAGATCAAGAAGCTGTGCGAGGCGCAGGAGGATCTGCGCCGCCAGGCCGGCAAGCCGAAGTGGCTCGACCAAGAGCTCACGGCCGAGCTCGAGTCGTCGCACGGGCACGCGATCTGGGAACGCATCCAGAGCGCCGGTCTCCGGGAGGCGGGAGCGATCGTCGACGAGCTCGCTACACAGATTGCGGGCGAAATCACGATGGACTCGAGCGAAGAGGACATCCAGCGCCTGACGCAGGTGCGTGCAAGCCTGAACATGCTGCTCGAGAAGCAGCGCCTCGCGGCTGTCGAAGGCCCGGTCCGCGAGCAGTTCGAGAGCGGCCTGCGGGCACTCACGGATGCGGAGCAGGACTCGAAGGAGCTCAAGTCGGCGAAGCGCAGTCTGCTCTTCGAGCAGATCATCTCGAACGTCGAGCTGCAGTTCCCCGTCGGGCCTGCCCCGGCGGACACCGACGCTCCGGTGGTCAAGGACAGCCTCACGAAGAGCTACATCAAGAAGGCCGCCGAGGCGATCTACAAGGACCTCGTCCGCAAGAAGATCGCGGTCGACAAGCGCCGGCCCGACGGGCGCGGGACCGACGAGATCAGGCCGATCGAGGTCGAAGTCGGCGTCAACCCGCGTGCGCACGGCTCCGGCCTCTTCACGCGCGGTCAGACGCAGGTCCTCTCGACGCTCACGCTCGGCACGGCGAAGGAGGGGCAGCGCATCGACGACCTCTCGCTCGAGACCGACCGCCGCTTCATGCATCACTACAACTTCCCGCCGTACTCGGTCGGGGAGACGGGCTTCATGCGCGGCCCGAAGCGGCGTGACATCGGTCACGGCGCGCTCGCACAGCGGGCGCTCGAGGCCGTCATTCCCAGCGCGGACGAGTTCCCGTACACGATCCGGATCGTCTCGGAGACGCTCGAGTCGAACGGCTCGTCGTCGATGGGCTCCGTGTGCGGCTCGACGCTCGCGTTGATGGACGCCGGTGTGCCGATCAAGGCGCCGGTCTCCGGGATCGCGATGGGCCTTGTGAAGGAGGGCGACGACTACGTCATCCTCACCGA
>DASYAO010000067.1:0-11347 GCA_036501285.1 Gaiellaceae bacterium | reverse complement strand
GCGCCCGAGCAGGTCGGCGAGGTCGACGTCGTCATCACGACGCTCGGTGAGGAGCTCGTGCACAGCCGCGATCGCGAGGATGCGATTGACGGAGTCCTCGAGCGCCTTGCGCGGATCGATGGCTCCGCTCGCGCGCGCCTGCAGGCGCAGCAGCGAAGCGACGGTTTGCAGGTTGTTCTTGACGCGGTGGTGGATCTCCTGGGCGAGCACGCCGCGCATGACCGCGCGACCGTGCTCGAGCGCGACGGCGGCCTGTTGCGCGATCGATGCGAGCAGCTCGCGGTCGTGCTCGGTGAACGGCGACGCACGGTCGGCGACGAGCTCGCCGATCTGGCGCCCGCGCCAGCGGAGCGGCTGGCGGATCGCATGTGCGTTGGCGCGTCCCTCCGGCCACGCGATCTTCCCGTCCTCGAGCACGAGCGCGGCGCCGGTCGCGCCCAGCGCGTCCACCGTCGTCTTCACGATCGCCTCGAGCGATTCCTCGAGGTAGAGCGACTCGGAGACCGCCTCGGAGATGCGCGCAAGCGCCTCGAGCTCGTGTACGCGGCGCTGTGCTTCGGTGTAGAGCTTCGCGTGCTCGATCGACTGCGCGACCTGGGCGGCGATCGCGAGCAAGAGCTCGATCTCGATCTCCGTGAACTCGCGCGGGTCGCGCGTGCGGACATTGAGGGCGCCCTCGAGGAGCGCTCCGCGGGCGAGGATCGGGACGGCGAGGATCGACTCGTACTCGTCCTCGGGCAGGTTCGGGAAGTTCTTGAAGCGCGGGTCGAGGTGGGCCTGGCTCGAGATCGCGACGGGAGCGCGGGCGGCAGCGGCGGTGCCCGTGATCCCCTCGCCAGGCCGCATCCGGGGGCGCTGGGTCATCTCGGCGACCCGGGTCCCGTGGGTCGCTCGGAGGACGAGCTCGTCGGCACGTTCGTCGTAGAGGTAGACGAAGCAGGCGTCGGCATGGAGCGCGTCCGTGACCTTGGTCGCGACCTGCGTCAGCACCTCCTCGAGGTCGAGGGTCGAGTTGACGGCCTCGATCGTCTCGGTGAGCAGGCGAAGGTGGCGCTCGCGGACGTCCATCCGTGACGAAGGGTACGCTCGGCCGACGCGGTGAGGTTTTACAAATCGCTTACCGGCGGGAGGGGATTTTCCTTGCAGGGCGGGAATAGGTTCGCCACGTGAGCGCGCTTGCCCTCGACCTCCGCCGGACCGCCGGCTTCCTCGTCGCGGACGCCAGGGGACGGATCGTCGGCCGGGTCGAGTGCCCGATGTACGGAACCTCTCCTGAAGAGCCAGACGCCCTCAGCGTACGCTCCGGCTTCTTCGCGCGCCGCCGTCGGCTCGTGCCTGCCGCATCGATCGAGCAGATCGACGACGGGTCGAAGGTGATCGGCCTCCGGGTCGAGCGCGAGACGATTCGCACCTTTCTCTAGGCCGACTGTCTCCAGCGCTTCTGTCGGCAGCGCTTCTGTCGGGCGCGGGCCCGGGCCCTCGAAATTCAGAAGTCTTCGTCGAGTGAGGTCTCGAGTGCGGTGCCGTCCGGCTGGATCAGGCCGCGGAACGAGCGGGTCTCGCCTGTGCGCCGGTCGATGATCTGTGACCGGCAGACGAACACGGTCGCCTCGTAGGCCCGACCCGCCCGGCGACAGGTCATGCCGGCCACGACGTAGCGATCCTGCTCGCTGTTCCAGACGATTGTCAGCGCAGTCGCCAGGGCTGTCGCGAAGTGGTCCGCGTGAACCATGGATTGAGAGAACGGCGGAACCGCGCTGATGGTTTCGTGCGGTACGAAAGCGAGGTCACAGCCGGCTCACAGGCATCGCTCAGACGCGTCAAATACGCGCCGCTTAGGTTGGCGTCATGAACAGCGAACAGAACAGCCAAAACGCTTCGCCGGCAGGCCTGACGCGCCGCCGCCTGCTTCAACGGGCCGGTGCGCTCGGCCTGGCAGCCGCCGCTGCGGGCGCGGTCGAGCCGGGCCGGAGCCTCGCCGCGTTGAGCTCTATCGAGACAGGCGGCGTGGCGGCCGCCCTCGCGCTCACGCCCGAGCAAGAGGAGGGTCCTTTCTACGTCGCGCTCGACAAGCTCCGCAAGAACATCACCCTCGGTCGGCCAGGCGTACCGCTCCGGCTGATGATCAAGGTCGTCGACAGCGCAGGCACGCCGCTCGCCGGCAGCGCCTGCGACATCTGGCAATGCGACGCAACCGGCGTCTATTCGGACGAGTCGTCGGAGAGCACCGTGGGACAGACCTGGCTCCGCGGCGTCCAGCTCACGAACGCGACGGGCGTCGCCGAGTTCACCACGATCTATCCCGGTCACTACCAGGGACGCACAACCCACATCCACGTGAAGGTTCACGTCGGGGGCAAGACCTCAACCACGTCGTACTCCGGCGGCCACGTGTCGCACACCGGGCAGCTCCTCTTCGACGACGCGATCACGAGCAAGGTCTACGCGCTGACTCCGTACACATCCGACACGGCGGCCCGTGTGCTCAACACCGCGGATCACGTGTACGCCGACGAGCACGGCTCGAAGTCGGTGCTGAAGCTGAGCCGGCTCGGAAGCAGCGCAGCCGACGGCTACCTCGGCACGATCACTCTCGTCGTGAATCCGTCGGCGACACCGGCGGCGGTGGGCGCCTCGGGCGCAGGCGGTCCGCCGTGACCCGCTCGGACGTCAGAAGCCCTTGATCTCTCCCTGATGCGGATCGTTGAGGCTCAGGACGAAGCCGGGCGCCGGAATCTGGTGGTCGCCGCTTGTCGGCGTG
The DNA here is from genome assembly GCA_036501285.1 of Gaiellaceae bacterium. GTDB lineage: Bacteria > Actinomycetota > Thermoleophilia > Gaiellales > Gaiellaceae > PALSA-600. The sequence continues at coordinate 8,586 of DASYAO010000067.1, read as the reverse complement.
ACGGCAGTCCCGACGGCGAAGTACTCGATCACGTGGCTGTTCCAGCCGTGGCTCCCTTCGACGAGCTGGACGCCGACGATCCCCTCGGCTTGCAGTGCTTCGGCTTCGGACTGCATCCGGTCCATCGCGAGCTCGCGCGCGTCGTACAGCGCCTGCGTGAAGTTCGTCATCTCGGTATTGCGCCCGATGCGGCTCAGCCAGCGGCCGAGTCCCTGATGCGCGATGTGGTAGACGCACGTGCCCATGACGAGACCGAGCGGGCGGTGGCCGGCGGAGAGAAGCGTGTAGAAATCCTGACCCGTCAGGTCGCTCGTGAACGGCCGGCCGTTCGGCGCGCGATGAAGGACGCCGCCCCGGTGGCGAACCGCTGTGCCGATCGCGATGAACTCCGCGAGACTGTGACCCCACTCGTAGCGGCTGACGTCCAGGCGGACGCCGACGATGCCGTCCGCGCCGAGCTTGTCCGCCTCCTCTTCCATGCGCGTCATCGCCAGCTCGCGGGCGTGGTACATCGCCTGGCTCAGCACGCTCAGCTCCTGGTTCGTGTACCAGGAGCCCACCTGAAAGCCAACGTGGTAGATCGAGCTGCCGATCACGAGTCCGAGCGGCTCGAACCCGGCCGCCTCGACGAGCAAGAACTCGTTCACACTGAGATCGCTCGAGAAAAAGCCCGCGGCCTTCATCCGCTCGAGCCGCTCGACGCCGTGCTCGGGGATGCCGACGGTCGACTCGGGATCGTAAGGCTCGCGCGCCTGCTCGCTCATCGGCGTTCCTCGTTCAGGAAGAGCGCAAGCTCGATCGGCGGCGCCTCTGCCTCGCGGTCGAGTCGCACGACTGCGGTGCCGAGTGCGTGCGCCGTCACGACCAGGTCGCGTTGGCGGCGACTGAACGATCCTTCGTGTTCGTGCTCTTCACGTTCGACGTCGAGCCGAAGGCCGACGATCCCCGAGGCCTCGAGCGCTCGGGCCTGGTTGTCGAGCCGGCTCAACGCGACCCGTTGTGCGTACTGGACGCCCTGTGTGTAGTCCTTGAGTTCTCGATTGGGACCGAATCTGCGGCGCTCCCATTTCTGCTGCGTGCCGGTCATCACATACGTCACGGTCGTGCCGACGACGAGCCCGACCGGCCAGTAGCCGGCTCGATAGAGCGCGGCGAACTCCTGCCCCGACAGGTTCGACAGGACAGGCTCGTCACCGAGGTCGTAGCGCTCGGACCTGATGCCTGTACCCACAGCGATGAACTCGATCAGACTTCCGCTCCAGCCCGTCCCGTGCGAACCACGCCGGAGGTGTACGCCGACAACTGCATCTGCCCCCGCGAGCTTCGCCTCCTGCGAGAGGCGCGAAAGTGCTCGGCCACGAGCGTCGCGCCACGCCTCGGAGAGGAGGTCGAGCTCGAACACCTGTCCGAACGCAGCCTTCCGATACACGCGACGGCCGAGGCTGTCGTACTCGTACCCGGCGGAGTGGGCGCTCCCCGGCGTCGACTGGCCCTCGCCGCGGATGTACGCCATCGGCCGGCGCGTCCCGACCGAGTACTGGAAACCTGTCTGGTAGACGCAGCTCCCCATCAGCTGCGCGAGCGGCCGAAAGCCGGCCCCGCGAAGCAGCAGGAACTCGTTCGTCGTGAGGTCGGACGTGTACGCCCCGACCGCGCCCCGACCGACGGCGGCGAGGCGCTCCTGGGCAGCGATCGGAAGGCCGCCCGCCTCGAGCGCGCGACGGCTTGCCTCTGCTCGCGTCGCGGCGGCGGGATCGGCGGCACCACCACCTCGCGAGCGCATCACGATCGATCATCCCAGGCCTCTCAGACGGCGCCCCGACCGTTAGAGTCCGGCCTCGATGTCGCCTGTGTCGCAGTTCGATCTGCTTGCGGCGTCGTTGCGGGCCGAGACGGGCGACTTGAAAGCGTTCGTCGACGTGCTGGCGTCGAAGCTCGTCGAAACGTTTCCGCATCGCGTGCGCGTCGAGCGCGCCGGTCGGCTGTTCGGTGGCAGGCAGCGCGTCAAAGGCCTTTCGATCGCTCTCGGCGACACCAACTACGAGCTGGAATGCGACGAGGGACAGATCAAGTGCCGCCGGCGGAACGTCGTTCGCGGCGTCTCGCTGAAGACCGAGCAGCTCTCGCTCGAGCAATGGATCGACTCGATCTCCGAAGCCTTGACGCAGGTGGCGGCTCAGACCGAGTCGGACCGGGTTGCACTCGAGCGCCTGCTCGGCGGCTGACTCCAGCCAGAAAGCCGGAATACACCGTCTCGAAGCTGGTGCAGTTTCGTGACGGTCCCGTCACACGTACGGCGGTAACCTCGGTCCGTAACGCGCCCGGACCCCTTTGGGTGGGGGATAGGGATGGAGCGCCGAATCCGGCCTGGACCGGCTTTTGACGAACTCTTCGTGCGTGAGCTGTCCGGGAACTGACCAGGACCTGAGCTAAAGAACGCTCAGGTACCTGTCCAGCTCCCATTGGGTGAGCTGGACGCGGTAGTCGTCCCACTCTTTGCGCTTCAGCTTCACGTAGTTCTCGAAGATGTGCGGACCGAAGGCTCGCTGCATCAGCTCGGAGCCCGCGAACTCGTCGATCGCCTCACCGAGTGTCTCCGGCAGCGAGACGATTCCCCGCTCGCGCCGTTCGTCCGGCGACAGGTGGTAGAGGTTCGTCTCCATCGGCGGCGGCAGCTCGTAATTGCGCGCGATTCCCTCGAGCCCGGCGTGCAGCAACGCGGCGAACGTGAGGTAAGGGTTGCACGCGGGATCGGGGCAGCGAAGCTCAGCGCGGGTCGACTGCTCGGAGCCCGGCTTGTACAGCGGGATGCGAACGAGCGCGGAGCGATTGCGCTGCGACCACGCGACGTACACCGGCGCCTCGAAGCCCGGGACGAGCCGCTTGTACGAGTTGACCCATTGCGCGAACACCGCCGACAACTCGCGGGCGTGGTGCAACAGCCCCGCGATGAACGCCTTGCCCGCCGCCGACAGGTGATACGCCTCGTCCTGCGCGTAGAACTGGTTACGTCCGTCCTTGAAGAGCGACATGTGCGTGTGCATGCCCGAGCCGTTCTCTCCGAAGAGCGGCTTCGGCATGAAGGTCGCGTAGACGCCGTGCTTCGCGGCGATCTCCTTCACGATCAGCCGGTACGTGACCGTGTGGTCCGCCATCTCGAGCGCAGGCGCGAAGCGCATGTCGATCTCGTGCTGTGACGGCGCCACCTCGTGATGGTGGTACTCGATCGGGATCCCAACGGCCTCGAGCGCCTTGATCGTCTCGAAACGCAGGTCGGTTGCCGCGTCGAGCGCCGTCATCGCGAAATAGCCGCCCTCATCGAGAGTCTCGGTGCCGGTGCCGTCTCGGAACAGGAAGTACTCGAGCTCAGGGCCGACGTTGAACGTGTCGAAGCCCATCTGCGTCATCCGCTCGAGCGCGCGGCGCAGGACGTGCCGCGGATCGCCTTCGTACGGCTCCCCGTCCGGCTTGACGACGTCGCAGATCATCCGGCCGACCGTGCCGCCGGCGATCGCCGGCATGATCTGGAAGGTTGCCGGATCGGGAATCGCGACCATGTCCGACTCCTCGATCGCGTTGAACCCGGTGATCGACGACCCGTCGAAGCCCATCCCGTCGTCGAGCGCGCCCTTCATCTCTGCCGGAGTGATGGCGAAGCTCTTGAGATGGCCCTCGAGATCGGTGAACCAGAAGAGGACGTAGTCGACCTTTTCCTGCTCGATCCTCGCGAGAACCTCGCGCCGGGCCTCTGGATCCGATGTCGCACGGGCCCTGCTCTCGATCATTCCCATCGGAATCCCCCTTCAAATCGGTCGCTGGACGATCGCTTACTCGTACGCTAACGTTCTTTCCAGTTGCGTCGCGAAAGGATGCGGCGTGGAGGCAACGAGGCCTCGCGACTCAAGGAGTCGTGGGGCCTTTTTCATTGGTCCAAAGGAAACGCGGGAGGTTCGGAATGGCGAGCGAAGAGAAGCACTACTTGTCGAACGGCCCGGATACGGGCACGGCGCCCGGCGAAGCGCTCGAATTCGGTCGGACCACGCAGGCGAAGATGGTCGATCTGAAGTTCACCGACCTGCTCGGCTCGTGGCAGCACATGTCACTGCCGCTATCGGCGTTCGACGAGAGCGCGTTCGAGGACGGCCTGGGCTTCGACGGATCGTCGATCCGTGGCTGGCAGGGCATCTCGGAGAGCGACATGCTGTTGATGCCGCAGGCAGACACGGCGATCCTCGATCCCTTCACACAGACGCCGACGCTTTCGATTCTGTGCGAGATCCTCGATCCGATCACGCGTGAGCCCTACAACAAGGACCCGCGACGGATCGCGCGTCGCGCCGAGGAGTATCTGCGCTCGACGAACATCGCCGACACGTGCTACTTCGGGCCTGAGAGCGAGTTCTTCATCTTCGACTCGGTGTCCTATGACATGCAGGTCAACAAGGCAGGTTATGAGGTCGACTCCGCGGAGGGTCACTGGAACTCGGGCAAGCCGGGTCAGGGCTACACGGTGCGGCCGAAGGAAGGCTACTTCCCGCCGTCGCCGTCCGATTCCCTGAACGACGTTCGCACCGAGATGGTGCTCACGCTCGAGCGCCTCGGCATTCCGTGCGAGTTCCACCACCACGAGGTCGCAACCGGCGGCCAGTGCGAGATCGACATGCGCTTCGGAACGCTCACGCGCATGGCGGACCAGGTGATGACCTACAAATACGTGGTCAAGAACGTCGCCCACCGCTACGGCAAGACAGCGACGTTCATGCCGAAGCCACTCTTCGGCGACAACGGCTCGGGCATGCACTGCCACCAGTCGCTGTGGAAGGAAGGCGGAACGCTGATGGCAGATCCGTCCGGCTACGCGGGGCTCTCGGAGCTCGCGCGCAACTACGTCGGTGGCCTGCTCGCGCACGCGCCGGCACTGCTCGCGTTTTGCGCGCCCACGACGAACTCGTACCGCCGGCTTGTGCCGGGCTACGAGGCTCCGGTCAACCTCGTCTACTCGCAGCGCAACCGCTCCGCGTGCATCCGCATCCCGATGTACTCGCAGTCGCCGAAGGCGAAGCGGATCGAGTTTCGCTGCCCCGACCCGATGGCAAACCCGTACCTCGCATTCTCGGCGATGATGATGGCCGGCCTCGACGGGATCGAACGCGGTCTCGACCCGGGCGCCCCGTCGGACTACGACCTGTTCGAGGAATCGCACGGCGAGATCGCACAGGTCCCCGGCTCGCTCGCCGAGACGCTCGACGCGCTCGAGGCAGATCACGCGTTCCTGCTGAAGGGCGGCGTCTTCAGCGAAGAGCTGATCCGCACCTGGATCGGCTGGAAGCGCGAGAACGAGGTCGATGTCGTCCGGTTGCGCCCTCATCCGGCCGAGTTCTTCCTCTACTACGACGCTTAGACGCCGCTGTGCGGCGCCGTGTCAGGGCGCGCCGGCGAAAGCCGGCACGCCCGTCGGCGTAGGCGGCCTCGAACGCCCCGGACAGTTCGCGCACTACGCGGTCGCCCCGGGCATCTCTAGTGTGGACACGCTGTGGACTACGTCTTTGCCGACTGCCGCTGGTCGCTCGACGATCCCTCCTTCGGGCGCGCGCAATACCTCGCCGGGCACGTTCCCGGCGCCGTCTTCATCGACGTCGAGCGCGATCTCACCTCGCCACCCGGAATCGGGGGTCGACACCCACTGCCGAGCGCAGCGGACTTCGCAAGCGCCGCCGGCGCAGCAGGCATCGGCGCGGGCGTCTTCGTCGTCGCCTACGGCACGCTCGGCGGAGCGGAGCGCCTGTGGTGGCTCCTGCGCCACTTCGGCCACGACGACTGCGCCGTCTTCGACCTCGACGCGTGGCGCGGCCCGCTAACCGCCGGCGAGGAGCACGCCGGCCCGGCGGCATTCGTTCCCAAAGAGCGAACCGACGACGCGATCGGCCGCGAAGAGCTGGCAGCACGGCTCGGCGAGCTCGTCGTCGTCGACGCTCGCCTCCCGGCGCGCTTCCGCGGTGAGCCAAACCCGGTCGATCGCGTGCCCGGACGCATTCCCGGCGCACTCAATGCACCCTGGAACGAGAAACCGCCCCGGCCTCCAGACGGCGAGCTGGTCGCCTACTGCGGCTCGGGCATCACCGCGTGCGTCGTCCTTCATCGGCTTCACCTGGCAGGACGCGACGGCAAGCTCTATCCGGGCTCGTGGTCCGAGTGGGAGCAGCATCCGGAGCTGCCTCACCAACCGCGGTAACTGTTTCGGCGGTCGCGGCGTTCAACGATTGTGACCCGACGATGCCGGCTGCTCGCTTCGCTCGACCTGCTGTTCGTGACGCTGCTGCTCGCGACGTACGGCTCGACGCACTACTCGTGGGTCGCGGGTCCGTTCTCGGCGCTCGCGATCGTCGGGCTCGACTGCTCGAAGCGCTCAGCCGTCAAGCGGCGGCCGTTGCCGTCGCCGTCGCCCCGCCGTGCGCGGGGAGGTAGCGCTCCCAGCGAGTTGGGATCTTCGGCGTCGCGAGGCTGATGAAGAGCACCGGTGCAGGCGGCCGCGGCTGGTGCCGAAGCTCCATCTGCACCTCGTGCGGTAGTCGATTTCCTTTGCGCAGGTTGCAAGGCGCGCAGGAGGTGACGACGTTCTCCCAGATCGACTCGCCGCCGCGCGAGCGTGGGATCACGTGGTCGAGCGTCAGCCGGCTGGTCGCCGTACCGCAGTAGACGCAGCGCCAGCCGTCACGCGCGAAGAGCGCGCGGCGGGAGATCTTGCGCTGGACGATCCGCGGAACGCGGACGTAGTGCACGAGCCGGATGACGTGTGGCCACGCAAACCGCCGCGTGGCCGAGCAAAGTGGTCGGTCGAGCTCTTCGATGACCTCGGCCTTCCCTTTGTAGACGAGCACATGGGCGCGGCGCAACGAGCACACGTTGAGCGGCTCGTAGCTCGCGTTCAGGACGAGAACTTGCTGCACCCTGGCCGGAAAGGTACCGAACTCAGCGGCCCATCGCCCGCTCGACGGCCTCCTGCTCCTCTGGTGAGAGCGCCACCGAAGGGCGGCCCCGATCGAGCTCCTTCATGTAGATCCGGGCGTAGTCCCGGCCCTGGATGGCCGTGACCACAACGCCGGTTCGGGCGCCGTCGAGCAGGGCGAGCGAGGCCGACTGGTGGCCGCCCGTGTCCTCGTAGGCGTCGTAGCGGACGATCGCGCTGTTGGCGACCGCGACGTCGATTCGCCGGTCGGTCCGGGCGAGCCCGGCTGCGACTTCGTCGATCGACTTGTTCGTGTCGTCGATCCGGCCCTGGAGCGAGATCGCAAACTCGACGAGATCCTTGCGGCCGCCGCCGATCAGGACGCGCTGTGCGTCACGCAGCCGCTTGGCACGCACCCATGCCGCCCACGCGAGCGCGACGCCTGCGACGCCGATCGCAACTCCTGCGATCGCGATCAGCGCGGCGGCGTTCGCGGAAACATGCACTACGGCAGGCTGAAGATGACCGGGTACGACGTCGAGTTGTTCGTCAGGTTCGATTCGCCGGGGACGGCTTTGACGTCGACCTTGATGTTCGTCTGGGACGCGAACGGCGGCGAACCGACCGCGTGGAAGGTGAGCGTCACGTCCTCACCCGGGTTGATCACGGCGATCGTCTGCGTCTTCGTCAGCGGCCCACCCTGGCTCTGCGGGATCGTCAGCGTCACCGGGATCTGCACCTCCTGGAAGTCGCCGCCGTTGTGCACGTCGACCGAGAACGCGAGGTCCGTCGTCGCGGTCACCGTCGTCAGGGTCGTCGCCGACAACACCTGGCCACCCGGCTCCGCCATGACGACGCCGATGTCCGTGCCGTGCAGTCCGGGCGCGGGCGCGCCGCTCGCCGCACCGCTGATGCGTTGAAGCACGAGCGCCATCGAGCTCGACGACATCAGGTCGGGGCTTGCGACGAAATGCGATTCCGGCACATCGACACCGCTGACGCCGTCGTGCTGGAGCTGGGCCTGCGCGGGCGACCTGAACAGGTCGTCCCAGACGACGTCGCTCGCCGTCAGCCGCAGTCCCTGGTCGGCGAGGATCTCCGCGTTCGCCGTCGAGGTCGAGTCCTTCGACTGCGACGTCTTCTGGAATGCTGTCACGAGACCCTCGACGCCGCTCACGCGCAGCTCGAGCGCCTCGACGATGTGCGTGTTGTCGACGCGGAGACGGCCGGGCGGGTCGAGGTTCTCGGCCTGTGCGACGTTCTGCTGCTCCTGGTCTGCAATTCCGCGCAGCTTCTGCTCGATCTGCGCGGCGCTCAATCCCGACGTCGTCAGCACCGTTGCGAGCGCCTTGCCGTTCGTCTGCGACTGCGAGGCGATCGTCGCGACGTCGTTCATGTAGTGCGCGTAGGCGTCGTGCTTCGACGCGCTCGCGCAGGACTGGATCAGCAGGCCGAAGACGAGGACGAGGAAGACGACGAAGGCGACGAGCAGGAGCAGCCGCAGGAGCGGCGCGACGCCGCGCGGCGGGCCGAGGTGCCGGGCCGACCGCGAAGAGCGGCGCGGGAGACGCACGCGCGGCGGCGGCGGTGCCTCCGTCGTCGCGTCGTCGTCGAAGAAGTCGAACTCGATGTCGTCGTCG
>DASYAO010000066.1:0-2865 GCA_036501285.1 Gaiellaceae bacterium | reverse complement strand
GCGCTTCTCTTCGCGACCGCCGGCACCGGTGCGACCGCATCGGGGATCGGGGCGGGTGGATTGCCTGCCGGCTGGACGCATGCCGAGATCAACGTGTTCGTCAACGGCTCGGCGCACACGCTGATCCTCGATCGCGGCCGCGTGACCTCGGGTTCGGCCTCAGTCATATCGCTGCGCGAGCAGGACGGCACGGCGCAGCAGATCACCCTCGCCGCCTCGACCCAGATCGTGGCCAACGGAGCTCCGGGCACGCTCTCGATGATCCGGCCCGGTGAGACCGCGGTCACGCAGCGGATCGACGGTGGGCCCGCCACGAGCGTGCGCCTCACGATTCCGCCGCGCCTCGCCCGGAAGCTCGGACGCTAGGGGCGACGACTCGTGTTCCGCGCATTCTTCAGCTTCCTCATCGGCGTCGTCGGCGGATACTTCGTCTCGCGCGCGTGGGTCGAGTCCGCCTAACCCGGAGTTAGAGTGCTGACGATGGCCGGGACGATTCTCCTGGTCGAGGACGAGCCCTCGGTCGGCGAGCTCGTGAAGGGCTACCTCGGCCGCGACGGCTACCGCGTGCTCTGGGTACGGTCGGGCGAGGAAGCGCTTGCCGAGCTCGAGCGGCATCAGATCCGCATCGTCCTCCTCGACATCGGGCTACCCGGCATGGACGGCTTCGACGTCTGCCGCGCGATCCGCCGCCGCTCGAGGGTGCCGATCCTGATGCTGACGGCGCGCGACGAGGAGCCTGATCGCGTCGTCGGACTCGAGGTCGGCGCCGACGACTACCTGACGAAGCCTTTCTCGCCACGCGAGCTCGCTGCCCGCATCAAGGCGATCCTCCGCCGCACGGAGCCGCAGGTCACGCAGGAAGTGCTCTCGCTCGGCGACGTGACGCTGAACCGGGAGACCCATGACGTCATCTGCGACGGCGCGCCCGTCGACCTGACCGCGAAGGAGTTCGATCTGCTCGCGTACTTCCTCTCGAACCCCGGCGCCGTGCTCTCGCGCGACGTCCTGCTCGACCGCGTCTGGGGCGTCGAGTATCCGGGCGGCACGCGCACGGTCGACGTCCACGTCGCGCAGCTGCGGCGCAAGCTCGGCCGGCCGGATCTGATCCGGACCCTGCGTGGCTCGGGCTACAAGGCGGTTTCGAACTGAACTCATTGCGCGCGAGGCTCTTCGCCGCGACGCTCGGCGGGCTCGCGGTGACGCTCGTGCTGACGATCGGGATCGGCGCCGTGCTGACGCGCGGCCAGGTCGACAGATCGCAGGCCGCCGCGCTTCGCTACCAGGCCGACGAGCTCGCGCTTCTGCGACGGCAGTCCGTCAGCTACACGACGAGCAATCAACCGATCGCCGGTGCAACGCGCGAGATCGTGCAGCCTCGTTCGTACTTCAAGCCGTACGTGCCGGACGTGAACAGCGAAAGCTCAGGCACGACGACCTACGGCGCGACGCGTTACCTCTACGCGTATCGGAAGCTGCCTCGACTCGGCCTGTTGCTCCTCCAGCGGAGCAACACGTCTGCGTCGTGGCATCCGTTCCTGATCGATCTGCTGATCGCGGGTGCGGCCGGTGCTGCGCTCGCCGCGCTCTTCGCACTCCTGCTCGCGCGCTCGCTCGCCCGTCCGATTCGCCGCGTCTCGGCAGCGACACAGGCGCTCGCCGCCGACGGCCGTGCGGAGCCGCTCCCGGCCGACGGCCCGGACGAGCTCGCCGCGCTTGCGACCGCGTTCAACGAGATGGCCGCGCAGCTCGCCGCCTCGCGCGAGAGCGAGCGCAACTTCCTGCTCTCGGTGAGCCACGAGCTGAAGACGCCGCTGACGGCGATCCGTGGCTACGCGGAAGGTCTCTCCGAAGGCGCGTTCGCGCCGGAGGATGCGTCGCGCACGATCCTCGTCGAGTCGCGACGTCTCGAACGCCTCGTCTACGACCTACTCGACCTCGCGCGGATGAATCGCCGCGAGTTCTCGGTGGGACGAGCGCCCGTCGATCTCGCCGAGGTCGCGCATGAGGCGGTCGCGCGCCACGAGGCGTCGGCGCGGAGCTTCGGCGTCGAGCTTGCGGCCGAGGTCGAACAGGCGTTGGTCGAGGCCGACGCCGACCGTGTGTTGCAGATCGCCTCGAACCTGATCGAAAACGCGCTGCGCGAGACACCGCGCGGCGGCCGCGTCGACGTGCGCACCGAAGGCAGACGGCTCCACGTTGCCGACACCGGGCCGGGTCTCGAGGCCGATGATCTCGACCGCGCGTTCGACCGCTTCTTCCTCTACGACAAGTACGGGCGCGAGCGCCCGCTCGGAAGCGGCCTCGGCCTGGCGATCGTCAAGCAGCTCGCAGTCGCGATGGGCGGTGATGTGACAATTAAGAGCGCCCCCGGCGAGGGCGCCACTTTTACCCTCGAACTACCTCGAAGTCCGAGCCCTGGACGCGACCCAGGCTATGCAGGTCGTCGTTCGACCAGCGGGGATCCGGCGCACCGGTGATGTACCAGGGCGAGCCGTTGTCGGCCAGGATCATCCCGTAGGTCTTCAGCTCCTGGAGCACGGCGCGCGCCTGCGGCGGGAAGCCGCGGATGTCGAAGCTTGCTTTCAGCCGCACGCGTAGCCCCATCGGCGGCAGCGACGAGCTCGACGAGTCGCTCGCGTAGTGGCGCGCGGGGTAGACGAACGCGCGACGGGTTTCCGACGTCGTGAACCGGAGCGCATGGGCATAGTCGCCGTAGCGCGCGAGTCCGGGAAGGATCGGCAGGCCGGCGGCGTCGGCCGAAGTCCACGTCAGCGGCCGCAGCTTGTTCGAGTCGAGCTTCCAGATCGCGCCCGAGCCGGCCGACCAGCCGGACGCAGTTCTCTGCGCGGCGAAGAGCTCGTAGAG
>DASYAO010000065.1:0-12734 GCA_036501285.1 Gaiellaceae bacterium | reverse complement strand
CGGCGGCCTCGAGGTCGCCGCCCGTGTCCTGGAGTGCGCGCTTGCAGTCCATCATCCCCGCGCCGGTCAGCTCGCGAAGCTCTTTGACGGTTACGGCCGCGACCTCGGTCATTCGCTCGCCTCCTCGCCGGTCGTCGCGGGCTCGGCCGTCGCCTCCGGCTCGGGCTCGGATTCCGTCGCGGGCTCCGCGGCGGGCTTCGACGCGCCGTTCTTCGGGGCGGCGACCTCGGCCTGTGTCACCTTCGTCTTCCCGGCGGCGATGCCGTCGGCGATCGCCTTGACGACGAGCGAGCACGAGCGGATCGCGTCGTCGTTTCCGGGGATGACGTAGTCGGCCTCGTCGGGGTCGCAGTTCGTGTCGACGAGCGCGATCACGGGCATGCCGAGGCGGCGCGCCTCGCGCACCGCGAGCTGCTCCTTGCGCAGGTCGACGATGAAGATCGCTTCGGGCTGGCGGCGCATGTCGGCGACACCGCCGAGGTTGGCCTCGAGCTTCTCGAGCTCGGCCTCCATCGCGATCCGCTCCTTCGCGGGCAGCAGGTCGAGCTGGGCCTCGTGCTTCAGCGAGCGGAGTTCGTGTAGACGCTGGATGCGCTCGGTGATCGTGCGCCAGTTCGTGAGCAGGCCGCCGAGCCAGCGGTGGTTCACGTACGGCATGCCGACGCGCTTGGCCTCCTCGGAGACCGAGTCCTGCGCCTGCTTCTTCGTGCCGACGAAGAGAATCGAGCCGTGCCGCTCGGCGATGCCGCGCGCGAAGTCGTACGCCTCGTCGAGCAGCTCCTGCGTCTGCTGCAGGTCGATGATGTAGATGCCGCCGCGCTCGGTGAAGATGAATCGCTTCATCTTCGGGTTCCAGCGGCGCGTCTGGTGGCCGAAGTGGACGCCGGCCTCCAGCAGTTCTTTCATGGAGACGACGGGCATTGGAGCCCCTTTCTGATTCGGTTGGTTTGCGGTGCAGCCGGCGGCTTCTCGGCGGGACCGGCTCGAACGCCGGCCACCGTCCGCCTCGAACCGTCCGCCGGGTCGAGGGTCTGAGCTAGGGAATGGTAGCCAGATAGTCCTGGAGGTCGTCCGGAAGCGGGGATTCGAGCTCGAGGCGCCCGCCCGTGAAGGGGTGGTCGAAGCCGAGCCGGCCGGCGTGCAGGAACTGGCGCCCGAGGCGCTCGTCGGGGACGCCGTAGACCGGGTCGCCGACGACCGGCAGCTCGATCGCGGCGAGGTGGACGCGGATCTGGTGCATCCGGCCGGTCTCGAGCCGCACGGCGAGGAGCGCGTGGTCGGCGTAGAGCCGCTCGACCTCGAAGTGAGTGACCGCCGCGCGCGGCGAGTCGCTGTCGAGCGAGATCACCGTCGGGTTCGTCCGGTCCCGGCCGATCGGCGCCTCGATGCGTCCGGTGCGCGACGCCGGCTTGCCGCGCACGAGGGCCGTGTATCCCCGCTCGAGCCCGCGGGCGCGGACGAGGGCCGAGAGGCGCTCGTAGGCCTCCTCCGAGCGGGCGACGACGAGCAGGCCCGATGTGTCCCGGTCGAGCCGGTGGACGATGCCCGGCCGCTCGGGGTCGCCGCCGCCGACGTAGCCCTCGAGCGCGTCGACGAGCGTGTCGCCCGCGTGGCCCGCACCCGGGTGGACGACGAGCCCGGCCGGTTTGTCGATCACCGCCAGGTGCTCGTCCTCGTAGGCGACCGGCGGACGTTCCGGGCGGTTCGGAACCTGGGCGGTGTCCGAGACCGCCGTCAGCCGAACGCGCTCGCCGCCCGCAAGCCGGTAGCTCTTCGGGCGCGGCTCGCCGTCGACGAGGACGCCGGCGTCGACGGCGCGCTCGGCCGCGGCGCGCGAGCCGACGTGCGACGCGAGGAACCGGTCGAGGCGCTCGCCCGCCGCCTCCGGCGGGACGGTCAGGTCAATGGGATTCGAGTCCGTCAGCGCTCCAGGTCGGCAACGCAGACGGACGCACGGGCAAAGCCCGTACGTCCTGACGACGGCGCCGCAAGCGGCGCCTCAGCGAGCTGCGACGTCAAGGTGTCGCCGCCGCTTCTCGACCGGCCGGTCCGTCGAGGTCAGCGCGAAGAGCAGGATCGCGACCCCGATGACGATGAAGCTGTCGGCGAGGTTGAACGCGGGCCACCAGCGGAAGTCGATGAAGTCGGTGACGTGGCCGAGGCGCACGCGGTCGGCGAGATTCGAGACGCTGCCGCCGATCAGGAGTCCGAGCGCCGTCGGCAGTACCGGATGGCGCGCGCCGCTCCGCGCGAAGAAGACGATCATCCACGCGACCGCGATCGCCGTCAGCACGGTCACGATTGCCGTCGCCGACGCGAAGAGACCGAATGCGATCCCCGAGTTCTGGACGCGGTGGATCGAAAGCGGCCCGACGACATGCAGCGCCTCGTCGAGCCGAAGGTGGCTGCGGACGACGGCCTTCGTCACCTGGTCGCCCACCACCGCCGCCAGCACAACGGCGCCGAGCGCCACCCACTGCCAGAGGCCGGCCCCGAGCCTGCGCTCGACGACCGAGATCGGAGCGAGCGCGTTCGTGGACGATCCGACACGGATGTCCGGCTGAGGCTCCGTCATGCGGGCGTACTACCCCCGGTCTGCCAGGCGCTGGTCGTCGATGCAGAGCGTCGCCCAGGGACGGGCGTGGAGGCGTTCGGCCGGGATCTCCTTGCCGCAGCGCTCGCAGGTGCCGTACGAGCCGTCGTCGAGGCGCGAAAGCGCGCGGTCGATCTGCGCGAGCGTCTGCTGCGCACCCTCCTCGAGCCCTTCGTCGAGCTCGCGGTCGAACGTCACGCTGGCCATGTCGCCGAGGTGGTTGTCCGACCCGCGACCGGCGATCTCCCCCAGTTCGTCCTCCATGTTGCGCGGGTTGTCCTCGTGCAGATACGCAATCGCATCGGCGATGCGCTTGCGCTCGACTTCGAGGAGCGTGCGGAACTCGGAGGCGTCGGTCGTGGCCATCACCGGCAGTGTACGCCCGCGGAGCGAACGCGAAACGAGCGCGGGGTTAGCTGACCCAGTCGAAGCCGCCGGAAACCTTGCGGAGCTGCGGCTGTTGCGCCTCGGCCTCCGGCTCGACCTTCTCCTTGCCGCTCAGCGTGTCCTCGCGTCCCGGCCAGCTCGCAGGCTTCTCGCCGACGGATGCCGGCTCGGCCGACTCGCTCTCCTCGACCATCCCGAGCGCCGCGCGCAAGAGCGCCTCGATGCGACGTGTCTCACCGAGCAGCCGCTGTCGCTCGCTGTGCGCGTTGCGCGTGACGGAGCGCGCTTCGTTGTGTGCCTCGGCGATGACGATCTCGGCCTCGCGCTTCGCCTGCTCCTTCACGTGCGTCGCGGCCTGCTCGGCTGCGACGAGCGTCTGCGTCAGCGCGTGCTCGCGCTCGCGCAGCTGCTGAATCTCGGCCTGCATCGACTCGACGTGGTCTGCAAGCTCGTGCCGCTCGCGCCAAACCGTCTCGAAGCTGTCGGCAATCTCCGTCAGCAGGTTCTGGACAGCGGTGCGGTCGTAGCCCAGCAGGCGCCGGGCCACCTCGACGTGCCTCAACTCGACAGGCGTATAGGCCATCCCTGCCCTTTACAACACCCTGCCGACGATTCCTTCGAGGACGAGCAGGGCGACGAGTGCCACCATCGGCGACAGGTCGAGCCCCCCCATCGAGGGCAGGATCCGGCGCCAGATCCGGATATAGGGCTCGCAGACGTCGTTCAGGAACTGCTGCACCTGGCGGAGCGAGTACGGGAGCCGGACCCACGACGTGATCACCCAGATGATGATCAGGAGCGCGTAGATGTTGATCGCGATCAGCAGGAACGTGCGGACCTGATCGGAGGCGGCGTAGACCACAGGCGCTCGTTCGGCCCGGCGGAGGCGTTTCCTACGCCTGGTTGAAGAAGCCGCCGCGCTCGAGGAGCTGGGCGCGCTGCTCAGCGCTCACCTCGACGTTGCGCGGCGTCAGCAGGAAGACCTTGTCGGCGACGCGCTGCATGCCGCCGTTCAAGGCGTACGTGAGACCACTCGCGAAGTCGATCAGCCGCTTCGACAGCTCGGCGTCCGCGTTCTGCAGGTTGAGGATCACCGGGATCGACTGCTTGAAGCGGTCGGCGATCTGCTGTGCGTCGTTGAAGCTGCGCGGCAGCACGAGATGTACGCGCACCGAGCCCGGATCGTGCACGGCCTCGAGCTTCACGGCCCGCGGCGCCGACCGGCGCGGGGCACGCTCGGCCTCGGAGGATTCGGTCCAGTCGTCGTATTCCTGCGAGCGGCGGCGGGGCGTCAGCCGGCGGACGTTCGGCCGTTCGCGGTAGCTCTGCTCGAGGCTCTCCTCGACCGCGGCCGAGGCCTCGTCGTCCTCGTAGTACTCGTCGTCCTCCTCGGCGATGCCGAAGTAGACGAGCGTTCTCGACCACAGATCTCCCATGCTCACCAGCGGAATCGTAACGCGGCTAGCGGAAGAGAACGCTCCCGACACGGACATACGTGGCGCCCTCCTCGGCTGCGACGCGGTAGTCCTGGGTCGTGCCCATCGAAAGCTCGCCGAGGCCGTGCTCGGCGGCGAGCCCGGCAAGGCGATGGAACCAGGGACGCGAGCCCTCGGGGTCGGCGGCCGCGGGTGGCATCGCCGAGAGGCCTCGGATGCCGAAGCGGAGGTACGCGGAGATCTCGTCCGGTTCGACGCCGCCCTTCGAGCCCTCGCCGGCGAGATTCACCTGCAAGAGCGCCGGCACCTCGAGCCGCTCGGCGGCCGACTCGGATTCCAGCGAGTGCACGAGCTCGCAGATCCGGTTCACGACCTTGACCTTGTTCGACTGCAGCCGGCCGATGAAGTGCCAGCGGAACGCGTCGCCGTAGGCCGCGTGCTTCGCCTCGAGGTCCTGCGCGCGGTTCTCGCCGACGACCTCGATCCCCGCCTCGGCGAGCACGTGCATCTCGTCGAGCGAGACGTACTTCGTCGCCGCGACCACGGTGACACCCTCACCGACCTGCGCGCGCACCGCGTCGTAACGCTCGCGAACCTCAGCCGGCGACAGCACCGATCACGCCCTGCGCGCCGTGAACCGGCCCGCTTCGCCGGTGCGAGAAGAAGAGCTCGGGGTTGCAGTGCGTGCAGAGATCGACGCGCTCGACGACAGCGACACCGGCGCGCTCGAGCGCGCGCTCGGTCGCCGTCCAGAGGTCGAGGATGCCGTTGCTCGTGAGATCTCCGTCGAAGAGCGACGACACCTCGGGACCGACCTCGTAGCAGCACGGTCCGACCGCCGGCCCGACGACGGCCGCGGTCGGCGCGCCGCCGAGCGCCTTGACGCCTGCCTCGATGACGCCTTCCGCGAGCCCGCGCCAACCCGCGTGGAGCACGGCCAGCTTCGGAGCTCCCTCGGTGGTCGCGATCGCGATCGGAACGCAGTCGGCGGCGAGCGCCAGCATCGGCTGGCCGCGGCGGTCGCTCCAGAGGCCGTCGCCCGGCTCGCCTCGCGCGCCCGGCTTCGCGCGGTGCACGGCCGGCGTGTGGCGCTGCTTGTTCACGGCGAGCAGTTCCGGTTCGAGGCCGAGCTCATCGCACGCGATTGCGCGGTTCTCCTCGACGCGTGCGGGATCGTCGCCGCGCGCGCCGAGGTTGAGCGATTCGTACGGACCCTCGCTGACGCCGCCGAACCGCATCGTGAACGCGACGACATACGGTCCCGGTGCGCCCCAGCGAATCATCCGCGTAGCAACTCCCCCGCCCGCTCGAGCAACGTCTCGCGGCGGTTGAGCGCCGGCTCTTCGACGACCTCGTCGAGGAGCTCGGAGAGAGCGCGGCCGAGCTCGGGCCCAGGGCGATAGCCGATCGCGATCAGGTCGGTGCCGTCGACGGCGAGATCGGAAAGCTTGTGCGGGCTGCGGAGCTCGCTCTGCACGAGTGTGCGGAACCTGCGCAGGCGCTCGAGCTCCTGCTCGTCGCGCGGCCCGTCCTCACCTTTGCCGAGCAGGTCTGCCTCTTTGTGGTCGAGCAGGTCGAGTGCGAGCCGGTCGCCGTGCTTTCGCAGCAGCCTGCGCGCTCGTACGGCGTCGGCGCGGCCGATGTCGAACATGTGGAAGCGGACGATGCGCACGACCGACTCGCGCAGCTCGTTCGGATAGCGCAACCGGCGCAGCGCCTCGGCTGCCAACTGCGTGCTCACCTCGGCGTGGTCGCGCCTGCCGTGGCGCGCGTAGAAATGCAGCCGGCGATCCGAGCCGCGCCACGCGACGTGCGGCTTGCCGAGATCGTGGAAGAGCGCCGCGAGCCGAACGCGCAGCGGCATGTCGAGATCGGCCGTCGCCTGGACGACCGCGAACGTGTGCTCGTCGACCGTGAGCGCGTGGTAGCGCGACTCCTGGTCGAAGCCGATTGCGCGCACGAACTCGGGCAGGAGCTCGGCGAGCACGCCCGTCTCCCGCGCGAGGCGGAGCGCGCGCCGCGGCTCGCGACCGAGCAGCAGCTTCGAGAGCTCACCCATCCCGTCAGCGGTGAGGCCGCCACCGATGCGCTCGCCCGAGACGAGCGCGACCGACCGCGCCTCCTCCCCCATCTGCGCAAGCGTCGACTCGTCGGGCTCGAGCCCGAGCTGCGACACGAGCCGGAGGCCGCGCACGAGTCGCAGCGGGTCCTCCGCGAGGCTGTGAGGGGAAACCGTGCGGAGCACGCGCTGCTCGAGGTCGTCACGGCCGCCATGGGGATCGACGAGCCGGCCGTCGCCGAGATGACGCGCGATCGCGTTGACGGTGAAATCGCGGCGCGCAAGGTCGTCCTCCACGCTCGCGTCCGGGTCGACGATGATCTCGAAGTCGTGGCGGCCGGGGCCGGTCGAAACTTCGCGCCGCGGCGGCGCGAACTCGATCCCGGCCGGCGCGAGCGAACGGATCTCCTGGTCGCGCGGATAGAGGCGCATGCCGACGAGCTTCCCCGCGACCGTCAGCTCTTCGACTCGGCCGTGCGGCTCGAGGCGCGCCCGCAGCGTTTGCGCGTCGACGGCAGGCACGAGGAAGTCGGCGTCCTTCGAGTCGAGCCCGAGCAGCTCGTCGCGAACCGCGCCGCCGACGAGGTAGGCGTCGAGCCCGAGCGAGCGCACATAGTCCTCGACCTGCTTCATGCCTCCATTCTGGAGGCGGATCAGGCGAGCGCGACTGCCTCGATCTCGACGAGAGCGCCCGAGGGGAGCTTCGCGACCTGGAAGGTCGAACGCGCGGGCGGCACGCTGCCGACGTGCTTCGCATAGACCTCGTTCATCGCGGCGAAGTCGTCGAGGCTCTGCAGGAAGACCGTCGTCTTCACGATCTGTTCGAGCGAGCTGCCCGCAGCCTCGAGAATCGCCCGCAGGTTTGCGAACACCTGCTCGGTCTGCTCGCCGATGCCGCCGGGGATGAGCTCCTTCGCTCCAGGCTCGAGCGCGAGCTGGCCCGAGACGAAGACGAGCCCGTTCGCCTTGATCGCCTGCGAATAGGGCGCGCCCTGGAACGGCGCCGGGGCGGCTTCGGTGCGAACTGGTTCTTTCACGACCGCGAGGCTATCCCGAGCGCGGCCCCGAGTGCCTTGAAGATCGCGAGCAGCACGTTCTGGGGGTCCTTGCCCTCGAGTACTCGCACGTGGAGGTTGACGCCGGCGCCGGTGGCGAGCTCCTCGAGGAAGCGCGCGACGACGTCGCCCGCGAGGCCGCCGACCCGCTGTCCCGAGAAGTCGACGTTGGAGGCGACGCGCGGCTCGCTCGAGACCTCGAGCACGGCTCCCGCGAGCGCCTCCTCGGCGGGAAGCCACGCCCACGCGCGACCGCTCGCGCCCGGCGCGCGAAGGACACTTGCGAACGCCTCGCCGAGCCCGCGTCCGGCCGCGGCGACTTCCGCGTCGGCGGCTCCTGGAGCGACCTCGAGCGCGAGCTTGATGCGCGCGGTAACGGCGAGCTCGCCGATCAGGTGGTCGAGCACCGGCAGGCCCGTGGCGACGTTCGCGCTCCCTTCGGAGGCGAGCTCGACGCGCACGCCTGTCTGCGTCCCCTGCACCCACATGCAGGGTAGCGCCGCTTTCGGGGGTAGACGGCGGCGGCTCAACCGATTACGGTCGGTCAGTGGGTCGTTGGGGGGCGTTCGTGGGCACGTTCGCCGCGCTTGCTTTGGCGCCGGCGTCCCTTGCTGCGCCCCCGCTGACCGTCGGCTACATGTCTCCCGCAGCACTCACAGGGCTGCACATCGTCGTGGAGGTCGCACCACTCCACATCGCGGAGGTCGACGGCACGACTCCAGGCGCGTTACGCAAGCGGCCAGGGATTCGCTGGGTACAGACGACAGAGGCCCGCCATCATCTCGGCACAGCGAGTCCGGCGACGCAAACGGTTGCGAACGCGGAGTGGGAGTTCGCCGCGACACGCTCGAACCTCGTTCCCGGGAATGTCCTGCGCGCGGCTGAGAACATCACGATCGCCGTCGTCGACACAGGCGCCGATCTCACGGCTCCGGCAATCGCCGCTAAGGATCCGATCACCTACAACGCCGTCACGAACACACCGACCGTCTCCGACTCGACGGGACACGGCACCTTCGTCGCATCCGTCGCTGGGGGCTCGGACATAGTGGGTAGCGAGCTGCGCGGCTTCGCCGGTGACGCGAAGCTGATGATCGTGCAGGCGAACGCCGACGCGAACACGTTCGACGACGTCGACGAAGCGGCTGGGATCGTCTGGGCCGTCGACCACGGCGCGAACATCATCAACCTCAGCATCGGCGGCGCGGACACTTCGCAGGTCGAGAAGGACGCGGTCGACTACGCCGTCGCGCACAACGTGCTCCTCGTCGCGGCAGCCGGCAACACCGGCACGAGCGGCAACGTGCTGTCGTATCCGGCGGCACTGGTCGGCTCGGACGGGCTCGCCGTCGCTGCGACGACGAGCCGCGGCACCCGCGCGCCGTTCTCGACCGTCGCCTCGTACGTCTCGATCGCGGCGCCGGGCGTGCACGTGCTCGGAGCGACCACAGCCGCAGCGTCCCGTGCCGACTATCCGCGCGCGACACTGCCGAGCGCGCAAGGCTCGTACGCGTTTGGCACCGGCACTTCGTATGCATCACCGCAAGTCGCCGGTGCCGCCGCGCTCGTCTGGGCGGCAGAACCTGCACTCACCGCGCCGCAGGTTGCGGCGCTGATCGAGCGCACGGCGTCAGGAAACGGGAGCTGGAACTCGGCGACGGGCTACGGCGTGCTCGACGTCGTCGCGGCCGTCGACAGGGCGCTCGGCGTGCCGGCGCCGAGTCAGACGCGCTCGATCGCGGCGCCGAGGCCGCGCAACCGCTCGTCGATCCGCTCGTAACCCCGGTCGATCTCTGCCGCATTGCCGATCGTCGAGGTTCCGTCGGCGCACAGGCTCGCGATCAAGAGCGCCATGCCTGCGCGGATGTCGGGGCTCGACATGCGCTGGCCGTAGAGCTTCGCGTGTCCGTTCACGATCACTCGGTGCGGGTCGCAGAGAATGATCCGCGCGCCCATCGAAACGAGCTTGTCGACGAAGAACAGTCGGTTCTCGAACATCTTCTCGAAGATCAGAATCGTGCCGTGTGCCTGCGTCGCGACTGCGATGGCGATCGACGTCAGGTCGGCGGGGAACCCAGGCCATGGCCCGTCCTCGAGCTTCGGGATCTGTCCGCCGTGATCGTCCTGGATGAGCAGCGTCTGCTTCGGCGGCACCCTGACCGAGTTTTCCCCGACCTCCACGCGTACGCCGAGTCGTTCGAACGCGGGCAGGATCGACACGAGATCCTGGGTGGCGACGCCGTCGATCGTGATGTCGCTGCCGGTGACCGCTGCCAGGCCGATGAAGCTGCCGACCTCGATGTGCTCCGGCCGGATCGAGTAGTTGACGCCCGCGAGCCGCTCGACGCCTTCGATGTGGATCGTGTTCGAGCCGATCTCTTCGATTTTCGCCCCCATCGAAACGAGGAACCGGCAGAGGTCCTGCACGTGCGGCTCGCACGCCGCGTTCGTGATCGTGGTCGCGCCCGGCGCAAGCACAGCCGCCATCACTGCGTTCTCGGTTCCCATCACAGACGCCTCGTCGAGGAAGATGTCGGCGCCGCGCAGGGAGGGCGCGCGCAGCTCGTAGCGCTCGTCGAAGGAGATCTCCGCGCCGAGCCGCTCGAACGCGTGCAGATGCGGGTCGAGTCGCCGGCGACCGATCACGTCGCCGCCCGGAGGCGGCACGCTCGCACGGCCGGTACGCGCGAGCAGCGGTCCCGCGAGTAGGAACGACGCGCGGATGCGCTCGGCGAGCGTCTCGTCGACCTCGTGCGTCGAGACCGACGAGGCGTGCACGCGCGCGTCATTCTGGCTCGTCCACTCGACGTCGGCGCCGAGACTTCCGAGCAGCTCGAGCATCGTCTCGACGTCGCGGATCCTCGGCAGGTTCGTCAGCGTCACCGGCTCGTCGGTGAGCAGGCATGCGGCAAGGATCGGTAGCGCCCCGTTCTTGTTTCCGGCCGCGCGGACGCGACCGGAGAGCCGGCGGCCGCCCTCGATCACGAAGGACTCGGTCGTGGCTTCTCGGATAGCCGTGGTCGCCAAAGCGGCGCTATCGTAGCTGGGCTTTGGCGCCGACCCGCGAGCAGGCTTGGGAGACGCTCACGCGCTACACGAAGAGTGAAGCGCTGCTGCGTCATGCGCTTGCGGTCGAGGCCTCGACAGCGTCGTACGCGTCGCGGTTCGGCGCCGACGAGGAGCTTTGGCGCGTGACGGCGCTGCTGCACGACTTCGACTACGAGATGCATCCGACGCTCGACAAGCATCCGCAGGACGGCGCGCCGATTCTGCGCGAGGAGGGCTATCCGGAAGAGGTGATCGAAGCCGTTCTTTCGCATGCCGAGCATCTCGAGATCCCGCGCGACACGCCCTTGAAGAAGACGCTCTTCGCATGCGATGAGCTCTCAGGCTTCGTGCATGCGTGCGGGCTCGTTCGCCCGACGGGGCTCGAAGGGCTCGAACCGAGCTCGGTGAAGAAGAAGCTGAAGCAGCCGTCTTTCGCGGCGGGTGTGCACCGAGACGAGGTCTATGCGGGCGCTGAGCTGCTCGAGCTGGATCTCGACGACCACATCCGCAACGTCGTCGCGGCGCTGCAGCCGATCGCCGGCGAGCTCGGTCTGCGTACTGCTTAGAGGTTCTCTTAGCCGAGGTCGGCCGCGAGGTCGATCTCGACCGGCGGGTACGACGAGAGCAGCTTGCCGTCGTAGGTGCGCTCGTCGTTCGGCCACGTGCGGTAACCGTTGATCTGCGCGCCGAGAACGACCAGCATCGGAAAGGGATTCTGCAAGCCGTGCCAGAGCGACTCGCGCGGCCTCCCGAGCAGCGCGGCGATCGACTCCGACTGCGTGCCGCCGAGCTCGTACCACCCGGTGAACACGAGGATGTCGTTCAGCTCGACCTGGCGTTCGACGAAGTTGAGCGCGCGGCGCAGCTCGGCGTCGACCATGCGACCGTCCGGCCTCGTCGAGCAGTGGACGTTCGCGACGACCAGATGGCGGCGGTTCGGAAAGGCGACGCGGATGACCTGGCAGATGCGCCGCGGCTTCTCCCACTCGCGCGTCGTCTTCTCGTCCAGGCCGAGCCGCCTGCCTTGCTCCTCGCAGAAGACGTTCGTATTCAGGGTGATCGTCTTGTGCAGGAACTCCGTCGCGTTGCTCGGGACGAGAACGACGCTCGAGGTCGCCGAGCGAAAGCCGGTCTCCTCGCGGTCGACGAACGCCTTCATGCCGGACCACTCGCCGATCGAGCCGGAGGCTTGCTTCGGCACTTCCTGAAGCATCACGACGCCCGGGCGGTCGGCCGTCACGAGCTCGACGAGCTCGCGGATGCGCTTCTCGCGCGCGGCGTTCCAGGTGCGGACGAGCATTGGCCTACTGTAAGCGCCGTGCGCGTGGTGATCGCCGATCCGCCGGCCTACACGCCGTGGTACGACCACGAGCTCGCGACCGCGCTCGCTGCGGGCGGCGCCGACGTCGAGGTCGCAACGACGCGCTTCCGTTTCGGCGAGCTGCCTCCGGCCTCTGCGTATCGGCGGTCGGAGCGCTTCTACCCCGTCTCGTCGCGCGTCCCCGGCCGCTCACGGCTCCGGCTGGCGTTGCGCGGCGCCGAGCATCCAGGCGTGCTCGCGTGGCTCGCGGCGGCGCGGCCCGACGTGCTGCACGTGCAATGGCTCGCGCTGCCGCAGCTCGACTCGCTCGTGCGCTTCCGCGCGCCCGCGGTCTTCACCGCACACGATCTGCTGCCGAGGCGCACCTCGGCGAAGCACGACCTCTGGCGCCGGCTCTTCTCGCGCTTCGACCGCGTAGTCGTGCACACGGCCCGGGGCGCGGAGGCGTTGCGCGACCTCGGCGTCGACGCACGCGTCATCCCCCACCCCGTGTACTCGAGCGCGGCCGTGCGCGACGACGACGGCGCGACCGTGCTCGCGCTCGGCGTCATCCGTCCCTACAAGGGCGTGAGCGACGCGGTCGAAGTCGTGCAGCGGCTGCCGGATGCGCGCCTCCTGGTCGCCGGCGATCCGGCGATGCCGCTCGGCGAGCTGCGGAGCGCGCCGAGGACGGAGTGGCGGCTCGGCTACCTCCCGCAGGCCGAGCTCGATCGCGCACTCGGCGAGGCTTCGGTGGCGGTGTTCCCGTACCGCGCGGAGCTCGACCAGTCGGGCGCGATGCTGCAGGCGCTCGGCGCAGGCGTCCCGGTTGTCGCTTACGACGTCGGCGGGCTCG
>DASYAO010000064.1:0-3917 GCA_036501285.1 Gaiellaceae bacterium | reverse complement strand
CGCGAGGGCGAGCTCATCTTCGCGTACATCTACGAGATGTACCGGCAGTCGCTGAAGAAGAAGGACGGCGACCCGAAGTCGGTGCAGCGCCTGTGGATCTCGTCGATGACGAAGCAGGCGATCCGCGAGGGCTTCGAGAAGCTGCGCCCCGGCGAGCAGATGGACCCGCTCGAGCAGGCTGCGCGCTCGCGCTCGGAGGCGGACTGGATCGTCGGCATGAACGCGACGCGCGCGGCGACGATCCGCGGCCGCGCATGGGTCGGCGGCGTCGTCTCGCTCGGCCGTGTGCAGACGCCGACGCTGGCGATGCTCGTGAAGCGCGAGCGCGAGATCCAGGCGTTCGTCGCCGAGCCGTACTGGCTCGTGCACGCCGCCTTCCAGCCGCCGTACCAGGGCATCTGGTTCGAGGGCGACGAGACGCGCATCAAGGCGGTCGAGCGCGCCGACGAGATCGTCTCCAAGGTCGGCGGCAAGGACGGCACGATCACGAAGGTCGAGCGCAAGGAGCAGTCCGAGCGCTCGCCGCTGCTGTACGACTTGACCTCGCTCCAGCGTGACGCGAACCGCCGCTTCGGCTTCAGCGCGCGGCGCACGCTCCAGGCGGCGCAGAAGTTGTACGAGGACAAGAAGGCGATCACGTACCCGCGTACGAGCTCGCGCTACCTGTCCGGCGACATGGTGCCGCAGCTGAAGATCGTCGCCTCGACGCTGCAGGAGGTCCCGGAGTACCGCGAGGCCGCGACGTACGTCATGCGCCTCGACCAGCTTCCGCTCCAGCGCGTGATCAACGACGCGAAGGTCACCGACCACCACGCGGTCATCCCGACCGACGTCGCACACGACGTCGAGAAGTTCTCGCCCGACGAGCGGCGCATCTTCGACCTCGTCGCACGCCGCTTCCTCGCCGTGTTCCATCCGCCGGCGCGGTACGCGCGCACGACGGTCGTCACCGAAGTCGAGGGCGAGAGCTTCCGCACGCGCGGCAAGATCACGCTCGAGGCCGGCTGGCGCGGCGTGTACGGCCTGGAGCCGGACGCGGAGAAACAGTCGGAGGACGAAGACTCCGAGGGAGGCGAGCTGCCGACCCTGAAGGAGGGTCAGACGGTGCGCTGCCTCGGCGCCGAGCGCGAGGACAAGATGACGAAGGCGCCGCCGCGCTACACGGAGGCGACGCTGCTGTCCTCGATGGAGACTGCGGGCAAGCTCATCGACGACGAGGAGCTGCGCGAGGCGATGAAGGAGTCCGGTCTCGGGACGCCGGCGACGCGCGCCGAGATCATCGAGACGCTCATCCGGCGCGAGTACATCGAGCGTGTCGGCCGTGATCTACAGCCGACGCCGAAGGGGCTGCAGGTGATCACGATGCTCGAGGAGCACAAGATCACCTCGCCCGAGCTGACCGGCTCGTGGGAGAAGAAGCTCTCCGACATCGAGCACGGCACCGGCGATCGCCGCGCGTTCATCGACGAGATCGCCACCTTCACGAAGGAGATCGTCGGGCAGATCGAGGCGCTCGACAAGGAACAGCTGCGTCCGGAGCGCGTCGAGCTCGGGCTCTGCCCGCGCTGCGGCGCGGAGACGGGCGAGATCATCCGCGAGAACTCGCGCGCCTACGGCTGCACGAGCTGGAAGAACCGCGAGGAAACCGGCTGCGGCTTCGTCATCTGGAAGCGCGTTGCAGGTCGCACGATCACGCCGGAGCTCGCGCGGCAGCTGCTCGAGGAGGGGAAGACGCGCGAAGTCTTGTCCGGTTTCCGTTCCCGGAACAACAAACCGTTCCGGGCTCGGCTCGTCCTAAATGAGGAGGGAAAGGTCGAGTTCGACTTTCCCGTCCGGACGCAGTCGAAGGAGCCGGAAGCCGAACCGGCAGCCGCGGAATAAGCGGGGCCGCTGCCCCGTTCGAACGTCCAAGGAGGCCAGGGCTTCAGGTACCCCTGGCAGGGAGAGGACTTCCCTCGTAGAGTGAGAAGGTTCGTTGACCCAGTCGAAGCAGCGCCCAGAGAGGACTGACGAGAGCTGAGCCAGAACCAGCTGCACGAGTTGCTCGAGACCGACCAGGCGCGCGCGCTCGTCGAGGGTGCGCAGGAACGCGGCTACCTGGAGCCGTCCGAGCTGGAGGCGTTCGCCGTCGAGCTCGACCTCAACGACGAGGAGATCGAGGAGCTGACCCACGAGCTCGAGCGCATCGGGCTCGAGATCGGCGCTCCCAAGGCGATTGCCGAGGCCGCTGCCGCCGCCGACGCGGCGGAGAAGGCGGCGGAGGAGGAAGCAGCGCGGCTCGAGGCGTCCGCGGCCATGTCCGGCGCGGCCGACAGCCTGCAGCTGTTCCTCGCCGACGTCGGCCGGCACAAGCTGCTCACCGCGGCCGAGGAGGTCATGCTCGCGAAGCGCATCGAGCGCGCCGATCCGACGGCGAAGCGGCGCATGATCGAGTCGAACCTGCGCCTCGTCGTGTCGATCGCGAAGGGCTATCGCGGGCTCGGCGTCCCGTTCCTCGACCTGATCCAGGAGGGCACGCTCGGTCTCAACCGCGCGGTCGAGAAGTTCGACTGGCGCCGCGGGTACAAGTTCTCCACCTACGCGACGTGGTGGATCCGGCAGTCGGTGCAGCGCGCGGTCGCGAACCACGCGCGCACGATCCGCGTCCCGGTGCATGTCGTCGAGCGGCAGCAGAAGCTGTCGCGCGCGGCGCGGCGCCTCGAGGTCGAGCTCGGCCGCGAGGCGACGAAGGAAGAGCTCGCCGAGGCGACCGGGTTGCCGATGCAGCATGTCGACGAGGCGCTCGGCGCCGCGCATGCGTCGGTCTCGCTGAACCAGACGGTCGGCGCGGACGACGAGGGCGAGCTCGGCGATCTGTTCGCCGACCGCGAGGCGGCCGACCCGTTCGAAGAGGCGGAAGAGTCGCTGCGCCGGCAGGGTGTGCGGCGTGCGCTCGATGCGCTTCCGGAGCGCGAGCGGCGCATCCTCGAGCTGCGGTTCGGCTTCGAGGGCGAGCCGTGGACGCTCGAGGCGATCGGCCACGAGCTCGACCTGACGCGCGAGCGCGTGCGCCAGCTCGAAGGTCAGGCGTTGGCGCGGCTCGGCGCCTTGCGCGACCTGATCAGCGTCGCTGCGTAGTGCTCTACGGTCCACCGCCGCATTCGACAGGCGTCGACGTGTGGGGCCAGCCGAGCCGCTCGGCCGAGGTGGCGGGGCGTCCGCTCGGTTCGACGCTGCAGCTGTTCCGCGCCGCCAAGCGCGTGCGCCTTCCGGCCCAGCCCCCGTTTCAGCCGCTCGCGGTCCTTGCCACGCGCATGCGGGGCCACCCGGGTTCGCTCGAGCTCGCGAAGACGCGAAGGTTCGAGGGGCTATACCTCGTTCCGACTACAAACGGATGGGTTTGCGTGCAGGCGACCAGGTTTCAGACGTGCGTCCGCGGGCTCTTGCGCGCGGGTGTCGTCTGGATGTTCCAGTCGGCCTACAACGGCATCGACATCTGGGGGCTCGCGGCGAACAACGTGAGCCACCTGAGGCTCGGAAGCAAGAGCGCGACGCTCCGTGACAACGTCTTCTTCGTCTTCCGACCGATGAAGCTCACGTCCACGGCGCATCTTCCGAAGACGTTCGGCACCCTCCTGGTGACCTATCGCGATGGCAGGGCTCCGGCCCGCGTCGTCATCCATTGACCTCGAGCTCGGGGTGATGAGGCGGCCGGGGATTGACAGCAGCGAGAGCGTCGCCGTCCTTTTCGAGGACGATGTGTCGCGCAGGCATCGCTCCAATCTTCGCGCAGCGGCGCGTGTCCGGCACGTACTTCCTCGTGACCCTTACGTGACGGTACCTGGTACCCGCCGTGTTTTTAGCGGGCACGTCCGACAACGAGGCGGCGAGCAGCGGCGAGGATCGCGTCCCGCTCGAGCGGGACGATGCTCATCTCC
>DASYAO010000063.1:0-20637 GCA_036501285.1 Gaiellaceae bacterium | reverse complement strand
CGCATAAGTCGTATCGCCGGTCGTGCGAACCGAGAGAATCTCGCAGTTCGGAATCCTCTCATCGGGTTCTGAGAGATGTGCCCGCCGGGGCGTGATCTGATCGGGCTGCACCAACACCACAGGAAGATGCCTCGCCCAGCGAGTAGCGTAGTGCCACCGGTTTGACACCATCTCGGTCCTCCACCCGGCGAACATGAGGAAATAGACGGAGTCGATCCCGAGCATCCTTGGATCGGGCCGCCCGCGTGTCGGCGTGGGCTGCGCGGAGGAGGCCCTCTCGCTTTCGCCTAAACCTTCGCGAGTGCCGGCGCGCGAGTTCGTCATGACAGCGCTGTTGTTGTCTGTCTAGGCTCTGCGGCGTCCTGAGCCGCCTGCGTAGGAGTGCCAATCGACCAGTTTCCGGGGTGGCGCACGATCTCGTTGTGGAGCGCGGGATTGCCGACGACGCGAAACTCGAAGCTTCGGTCGAAATAGTCGTAGAACTCAGACGGCTCCAAATCATTCAGGTCAAGCTTGCGGTAGAGACCAAGGGAAAGGCGGTAGTCGCCATTGCCGAGCAAGAGGTCTTCGAGGCTTAGCTCGGCCGACACGCGATCGCCGCGATTCATCTCGAGCGATATTGGCTTGCTTACGTGTCGCATTGCGATAACCCCGTCTGCGCGGAACACGAGCGCGGCCAGAATGAGCGGGTACACGCCTGATTCGTGGGCGACGATGTCGATGCGAACTCGCAGTGGACGGTGCACTTCGAAAACCGTCTGTTCGATCTCCGATCCGTCCAGCATTCCAACGTGCGTGATGAGCAGTTCGCCGCCGCCAGACCAGCGGCTCACTGATGTTTTGAGCCGCTGGACCGGCCTCCGGTCGTTCGCTTCGTGCCCTTCGTCGTCGCTGTCTGATTCGGGCCCGTCCGAGCCGCGATCAATTGTTCGTTCCGGGCGTAGCGGGGAGCCAGCGACGAGACGAAGCGTCGTAAAGGCATCGCTCGCGGGCAGAACTCCCGCTCGTTCGACACGGCCGGCGCGCTCGGCGAACACGGTGACGGACGCGGAGGCGCGATAGGTCAGTTCGAATTCGTACTGCGAGTCCGAGTAGAAGAACCAGAGGTAGAACAGAAGCGTCCCGGCAGCGGAACGGTTCTCCGCTGCGACCGTTCTGAAAAAGGCATCGCCTTCGCGTCGCGGACCCGACCAATCGCTCGCGTCGAGAATGACGTGACTCGACTGACCACCGTCGGCATCCTGTGCATCACCAACGGCGATCTCGTCCTCCACTAACCCATCGCGGAGCAGGGCAACGCGGGTGATGTCACACGCGCCGCCAGCATCGACGGAGAGGCGCATGCCGAGATGGTCTGTGTAGCTCTCCCGGTCGAACGCGTCGTAACCGACGGCCTTTCGATTCTTCGCCTGCAATCGTCGATCGTCGAGTTGCCGAATGAATCGTTCGTATGCCTTGATCACTTCGGTGGTCGGACCGTGCATTACCACACGACCGCGCTCGATCCACATCGTTTCGTCGCAGAACCGCTGAATCTGTTCCAAAGAGTGAGTGACGAGAAGCACGGCCGCACCGCTATCGAGCAGCTTCTGCATTCGTGCGGACGACTTCGCGAAAAAGTAGGCATCACCGGCGCCGAGTATCTCGTCAATGATGAGGATCTCGGGCTGGATCGTCGTTGCGATTCCGATCGACAGACGAGCTTGCATCCCGAGGGAATACGTTCGAAAGGGTTGGTTCAGGAAGCGGCCAAGTTCGGTGAACTCCGCGATGTCGTCGACTGCAGCGCGGATTTCGCGAGTAGACAGTCCTAGGAACGAAAGAGCAGCTTGAATGTTCTCGTACCCCGTGAACTCGGGATGGAGGCCGCCCCCGATCTCGAGCAGAGCTTGAACGTCGCCGTTCACCTCGACATGGCCCTCGCTGTGGGGCAAGTTGCCGGTGACGATCTTCAGAAGCGTCGACTTGCCAGCACCATTCCGTCCGATGATGCCGATGCGCTGTCCGCGGGCGAGTTCGAACGAGATCCCTCGCAAGGCCCAGAATTCACGGAACCTGCCGTTGCTTCGGCTGCTGCGGAGTATGTCGAGCCCGAGCGCGTCGAGGAGGTTGTCGCGCCGAGAGTTGAAGACCTTGTACATCTTCCCGACGTTTTCGAAGCGGATTGCAGTGTCAGACATAGTCGATGATCACTCGCTTGGCGCGGTAGAAGAACCAGCTGCCGGCGAGGAAGGTCACGGCTGACAGGACGACAAGAACCGCGAGGTGCGGCGAGCTCGGCCAAATCCCGAGCATGATCACCTGCTGGTAGGCGACGACGAAGTACGCGAACGGATTGAGCTCGAGCAACGGTTTGAGCGTCGCCGGGACCATGTTCGGTGTATAGGCGATCGGCGAAGCTACAAGCATGACCATCAGAAATGCGGTGACAAGATTCTGCAGGTCGCGAAAGATGACGTTGAGCAGGGAGAGCAACCAATTCAACCCTATGAGCCAGACGATGTTGAGAATCCAGACGACCGGTAAGAGGATCATCGTTTTGTGCAAGTTCCCGGTCGCAATCGCTCCGACAACGACGATCGGCATGCCTACTGCCATGACTGCCTGACTGCTGAGCACCGGCTTGACAGGTGCGAGATCGATCGGAAAGACCGTGTTGTTGAGAACAGACTTATTCGTAATCACCGAGCTGACGCCAACGCCGATGGCTTCCGCTGCTGCAAGATACGGAACGAGGCCGCAGAAGATGTAGTTGACGTATTCGATGGAGCTAAGTCCGACAACCTTCACCCGGAAGATCTCCAGATAGATGACTGAGTAGATTCCGAGCACCAAGAGTGGTGCGACGAAGACCCAGCCAAAGCCGAGCATGGAGCCGGCATGCCGTTGAGCCATATCGTTGCGAGTCACGCGCCAAAGGAGCGGGCCGTGTGAACGCAGATAACGTGCGGAGCCGCCGCGGTGGCGTTTAGCGCTGAGTGTGGCCGGTACGGACGACATCTAGCCTGCGACCGCGGCCTGTAGCGGAGCCTGCGGATCGAGGCGCCAGCTTGCTGACTGATCGTGAAACCGTTGCTGCCAGAGCTCGAGTGACAGAAGCCCCCAAAGATTTCGGCCGAACTTTCCTTCCTGTTCAAGCATTGCGACGAGATCGAAACGCGAGTCGAGATAAGGACGCGAACGGGCGCTGTCGCTTGAGAACGTATCTAGGAAAAAGTCCCGCAACTCACCGTGCATCCACTCGCCAAGCGGGACGGGAAAGCCCTTCTTGTCCTTGCGATTGATGATCCGCTCCGGCAGGGTGCCGTCAGCGGTTCTCCGGAGCGCATGCTTGAGCTCGCCGTTACGAAACTTCACGTCGGCCGGAAGCGTTGCCGCAAACTCGACGATCTCGTGGTCGACGAACGGAACGCGGGACTCAAGGCCGTGCGCCATAGACGCACGATCCTCAACATGGAGCAATGCGGGCAGAAGCGTCTTGAAGTCGAAGTGCGTCATCGCGTCGAAGTACGATTCCTTGCGCACGTTCCCAGCGCGGAAAATCGAATCGAACGTCTCGAAGGGGTGATAGTCGCCGAGAATCGACCAGTCGACGACATTCCGAAGCGCCGGAGCGCGGTCGATGAGCCTGAAGTAGCGCTCGTCAAGGTCCGCGAAGAGTCCGTCTCGCCAAAACTCCTGCATGAGCGGCTTGTAATCACGCAAAGTCTCGAGGTTCGGGATGATCGACTCGTACGTGACGATGAAGCTGCCTTTGTGGGTGGTCCCGTCGATTGCTGCTTTGATGCACTGTTCGAAATAGGCGAGAAGATAGCGGGCATAGCCGCCAAAGATCTCATCGCCTCCCTGGCCGCCGAGCACGACCTTCATATGCTCACGCGCGAGCCTCGAGACCATGTACTGCGGGAAGGAGCCAGGTCCCGCGACCGGGTAGTCAAGGTGGTAAATGAGGGATCGAATATTGTCGACGAAGTCAGATGCGTCAATCGTGATCTCATGGAGCCGGAAATCGCGCGATGACGCAAGCTCGCGGGCATACACGCTTTCGTCGTAGTCGGGACCCTGGTCGAATCGACCTGTGAATGCCGTGAACTCCTCGCCGACCCGCTCCCCGGCGAGTGAAGCGATGATGCTCGAGTCGAGGCCGCCGGAAAGGTAGGCTCCGACGGGCACGTCCGAGCGAAGATGCATCGCAACGGACTCTTCGACGATTTCGCGCAGTCGGTCGACGAAGTAGCGCTCGGTATGGTGGAAGTCAGGCTCGTACTGAACTTCCCAGTAGCGCTCAACGCGGACCGTCCCATTCTCTATCGTGAGAGTGTGGCCGGGCAGAAGCTCGTGAACGCCTTTGAAGAGCGTTTTGCCGGCGAGCGCGAACTGGAAGGTGAGGTAGTCCCGAAGACCCTCGAGATCGGTCTCGATCGAGGGGAGAAACGGGAGGAGTGCCTTCGGCTCGGAGGCACAGAGGAAAACGCCGTCGACCACGGCGTAGTACAGCGGCTTGATCCCGAACCGGTCTCGGGCGCAGAAGAGCCGCTGCTTCGCCTCGTCCCAGACGACGAAGGCGAACATGCCGCGAAGATGCTCAGGCACCCGGACACCCCATCGTCCATATCCTCGGAGGCTGACTTCGGTGTCCGAGGTCGTTCGGAAGCCGCTTGCTCCGATCTCGTGCCGGAGTTCGACATAGTTGTAGACCTCGCCGTTGTACGTGATCCAGTTGCCACGCTCGTCGCTCATCGGCTGAGCGCCGGTTTTGAGGTCGATGATCTCGAGCCGCCGATGGGCGAATCCGATGTGCCCTCGATCGTGGCGCCACATGCCCTCGCCATCGGGACCACGGTGCTGGAGCAGGTGGTTCATGTGAGCCAGGCGAAGCTCCAGGTCGGGGACCGGTTCGCCTCGGAGACTCAGAATCGCGCCGATTCCGCACATGATCTCTACTCACTCACCTTTCAACCAGTGTATAAGCCAAAAGTTTGGAACCGCCGAGGGTTCCGAGCTCGCGGTACGGTGCTCGAATGGCCACGTTGCGCAGACGTGTAAGCGCTATCTCGAGCCTAGTCAGGAGCGCCGTCGGGGCGACCGAGGTTGAGCGGTACTGGACAGGGCACACCGTCAACTCGACGCCTTTCGGGTCGGCAGCTGAATCGGAGGAGTATCTCCAGTGGCGGTTCGACGAGTATCCACTCTTCCGGGAGAAGATGGCGTTGTGGGGCGATCACGACGGCGACGTAATTCTCGACTACGGCTGTGGTCCCGGCAACGACCTCGTCGGCTTCCTGCTCTACACGGCCTGCAGTCGTGTCGTCGGGGCAGACGTCTCGCCCAAGTCCCTGGAACTCGCCCGGGGCCGACTTGACCTTCATCGCCTCGATGTCGAACGCTATTCGCTCGTCCGCCTGTTGGATTCCCGCCCTGCGATTCCCTCTCCGGACAGCTCAGTGGACTTCGTGCACTGCGCGGGCGTGCTCCAGCACACGACCGATCCCGCGGCGATCCTAGGCGAGCTCCGACGTGTCGTCCGGCCCGACGCTTCCGGGCGTGTGATGGTCTACAACCGGGACAGCTTGTGGTTCCACTTGTACACCGCCTACCAGCGGATGATCGTGCAGGGGATGTTCGGTGGATTGAGCGTCGAAGAGGCGTTCGCGCGCAACACCGACGGTCCGGACTGTCCGATCTCCCGCTGTTATCGATCGGCGGACTTTGTTGCGCTGGCTGAGAGCGAAGGTTTCGGCGCCGAATATCTCGGGGGCTACTTCGCTCGCATCGAACTCGATCTCTATCGTGATCTGCTCGGTTTGGCTTTATCAGACGATCGCCTCGACCGATCACATCGCGACTTTCTGGGAGCCTTGGCCGAGGATGATCAGGGGTACCCATGTTTCCAGGGCGAGCACGCCGGCATCGGCGGCGTGTACCGCATCTGGCCTACCGGCTGACGTCGCGACCTCAGGTGACGGTCGGCGTAGCGCGCATTGGGCGTACACAGTGAGCCCGTAGTGGGACCTCGTTCAAGCTCTCCGCGGCGCGCTCAGGCGAAGGCCTCGCGCCACCAGACGGCGAGGTTGAGGAGGTACCAGGCGCTCCTGCCGGGTTGCTCGAGCAAGCGCGCGGCCTCCGCACCGTCGAGCAGGTCGGTCGCCGCGCACATCTCCGCGACCTCCTGCCGCGTGCGGTCGCCGAGCTCGCGCAGCATCCACTCCTCGACCGGAACGCGGAAGCCCTGTTTCGGGCGATCGATGATCTCGTCGGGAATGACTCCCCGCACCGCACCCTTCAGCACGTGCTTGAGCTCGCCGTTCGGAACCTTCGTCTTCGTCGGGATCGAGAGCGCGAGCGAGACGAGCCGGTGGTCGAGGAACGGAACCCTCGCTTCGAGCGAGACGCCCATGCTCATCTTGTCGATCCGCATCAGGAGCAGCTCCGGGAGCCGAAGCCGGAGATCGAGGTACGTCATCCAGTTGACGGTCGACGGCTCGGGCGACGCTTCGTCGAAGCGTTGGCGGATCGGCTCGAGCACGCTCCAGGAGCTGAGACCGCCGAGCTCGCGGCGGAGCCGTGGCGAGAGCAGCCGACGCTTCTGCGCCTCGGTGAACGCCTCCGCGCCGCCCCAGAAGACCGGCACCCCTGCCGCTCCGCGCCGCAGGTACTCGTAGGGCCGCTTCTGCGACTGCCCGGCCACGCCGAGCGTGGCCAGGCCGAGCCGCTTCACGCCAGCCG
The DNA here is from genome assembly GCA_036501285.1 of Gaiellaceae bacterium. GTDB lineage: Bacteria > Actinomycetota > Thermoleophilia > Gaiellales > Gaiellaceae > PALSA-600. The sequence continues at coordinate 13,911 of DASYAO010000063.1, read as the reverse complement.
GAACGGGCAGGTCGTCGGCGCGCTGCAGCCGGAGCAGCGTCCGCCAAGACGGATAACCGAAGAAGAGCTCGTCGGCGCCCTCCCCGGCCTGTGCCACCGGCACTCCGTGCTCGCGTGCGAGCTGCGCGACGTAGTAGAGCGGGAAGCACACCGGGTCGGCCACGGGCTCGTCCTGCAGCCGCGCCATCTCCGGCAGAAAGCCGAGCAGGTCGTCGAGTGCGAGCACGCGCTCGTGATGATCCGCGTGCACCTCGGCTGCCATGCGTCGCGCCCACTCGAGCTCGTTCGGATACGAGGCGTAGTTCTCGTCGTAGCCAATCGAGAACGTCTTCACCGGCGTGGACTCGCCTTCCGAGAACAGTGCTGCGTTCGTGCTCGAGTCGACGCCTCCGGAGAGGAAGACGCCGACGGGCACGTCGCTCACCTTCCGCAGGCGGACGGATGTGCGCAGCTCCTCCAGTACACGCTCCTCGATCTCGCGCTCGCTCACCCCGACCAGGGGGTCGACGTCGTCCCACGCGTCCCACCAGCGCCGCTCCTCGACTCTGCCGTCGGCGCCGGCGCGGAGCCAGGACCCGGCCTCGAGCTTCGCGATGCCGCGGAAGAGCGTCCGCGGCGCCGGCACGCAAAGAAACGAGAGATAGTGGAAGAGCGACTCTTCGTCGACCGCGCGTTCCTGCTGCGGATCGAGCAAGAGCGCCTTGATCTCCGATCCGAACACGAGCCGCTGGTGGTGGACGGCGTAGTAGAGCGGCTTGATCCCGATCCGGTCGCGCACGAGCCAGAGCTCGCGCTTCCGTCCGTCCCACAGCGCGAACGCGAACATCCCGCGCAGGCGGTGGAGGCAGTCGGCGCCCCACTGCTCGTAGGCGTGCACGAGCACCTCGGTGTCGGAGTGGTCGGAGCGGAAGCGGTGGCCCAGTTGCTCGAGCTCCGGCCGCAGCTCGGCGTGGTTGTAGATCTCGCCGTTGTAGACGAGGTGGATGCTTCCGTCCTCGTTCGCCACCGGCTGGTCGGCGGTGTGCGAGAGGTCGATGATCGCGAGGCGGCGAGAGCCGAGGCCGACGCGGCGATCGTCGGAGATCCAGGCGCCGGCGCCGTCGGGGCCGCGGTGGGCGAGCGAGTCGCGCATCCGCGCGACGTACGGCTCGTCGACGTCGAACGTGCCCCACGAGAGGGCGCCCGCTATGCCGCACATCAGAGCGCCAGTGCGGCGAGTGGGGCGGCATCGACCCATCTGCGGATCGCCTCTGCCGCCCGCGGTCCGGCGTGCCCGTCCCAGAGCGGGATCGGCGACGCCGTGAGCGGTTGCTCGAGCAGAGCCGGGATATCGGCGATCCGTTCGGGGCGGGCGCCGAGGACGACGTTCGTCCCGAGCTCGACCGTCACCGGCCGCTCGGTCGTCTCTCGCAGCGTGAAGCAGCGGACGCCGAGCGCGCTCGCCTCCTCCTGGATGCCGCCGGAGTCGGTGAGCACGAACCGCGCACAGGCCTCGAGGCCGAGGAAGTCGCGGTAGCCGAGCGGGGGAACGAGCACGATCCCGGGCGTACTCGTCGCATCGAGCCGTGCGCGCGTTCGCGGATGGACCGGGAAGACGAGCGGGACGGACGACGCGAGCTGCACGAGCGCATCCATCGTCGCCGCAAGGCGCTGCGCGTCGTCGACGAGCTCCGGCCGGTGCAGCGTCACGACGCCGTACTCGTGCGATTCGAGCCCGAAGGCGCGCCACGGTTCGCCGAGCTTCGCTTCATCGACGTGTTCGAACACCGAGTCGATCATCGTGTTGCCGACGAGTTCGATGCGGCCGGGGTCGATGCGCTCGGCCACGAGGTTGTCGACGGCGCTCTGCGAATGCGCGAGGAGCAGATCGCTCAGGTGATCGGTCAACTTGCGGTTTCGTTCCTCGGGCATCGACTCGTCGAAGGTCCGGAGGCCGGCCTCGACGTGGGCGACCGGCAGGCCGACTCCGGCGGCGGCGAGGGCGCCGGCGAGGGTCGAGTTGACGTCTCCGGCAACCACGACCGCCGCCGGACGGCGCTCGAGATAGACGCGCTCGAGGCCGGAGATCCCGCGGGCGAGCTGCTCGCCGTGCGTGCCCGAGCCGACACCCAGCACGACGTCGGGTTCGGGGAGGTCGAGCTCTTCGAAGAAGACGTCCGACATCGCCGCGTCGTAGTGCTGCCCCGTGTGCACGAGCACGACGTCCCGGTCGAGCGCACGAAGTACCGGTGCGACCTTGACGAAGTTCGGGCGCGCCCCGACGACGAAGCAGATCGGATCTGCCATCGCGGCAAGCATGCCGCAAATCCCGCGGGAAACCTGGAACTACACTCGGCCCGTGATCGCAGTCGTCGTGCTCTTCTGGGCATCGCTCGTCGCGCTCGTCTGGACGCATGCCGCCTACCCGGCCGCCGCGGTCGGCCTCGCGCGTCTCCGGGCAACTCGCGCCCGTGACGGCGCCGAGCTGCCATCAGTCGCGGTGATCGTCGCCGCCTTCAACGAGGAGACGGTGATCGAGCGGCGGATCGCAAACCTTCGCGCGCTCGACTACCCCGCCGACAAGCTCGAGCTCGTCGTCACCTCCGACGCCTCGTCCGACCGAACCGAGTCGCTCGCCGAGGCTGCGGGCGCCCGCGTCATCGGCAATCCGCGCGGCGGCAAGGTCGCCGCCCAGGACCGCGCCGTTCGGGAGACGCAAGGAGAGATCGTCGCCTTCTCCGACGCGAACTCGACCTGGGCGCCGGACGCGCTGCGCAAGCTGGTCCGCAACTTCGCCGATCCCGACGTCGCGTACGTCTGCGGCCAGCTCAAGCTGCAGGACGTCGGGGGCGGCAACAAGGAGGGTGTCTACTGGCGCTACGAGATGCTGACGCGCGACGCCGAGTCGCGGCTCGGCTCGATCACCGGCGGCAACGGCGCGATCTACGCGCTGCGCCGCGGCGACTATGCAGAGGTCGACCCGCGCTGGGGGCACGATCTGTCGCTGCCGTACCTGATGGTGCAGCGCGGCCGTCGCGCGGTGTACGAGCCCGAGGCGCTCGCGTTCGAGAAGCCGACGCCGACGAACGAGACCGAGTACCGGCGCAAGGTGCGGATGTTCGAGCACTGCTGGGAGATCGTGTTGCGCGGCCGCATGCTGCGCCGTCAGCCGCTCGGTTACGCGCTGGAGCTCGTCTCGCACCGCCACCTGCGCTACGCGAGCGGGCTGCTGCATATCGTTCTGCTCGCGACGTCGATCGCCCTTGTCACGCACGGCTGGATCTACGACGTCGTGCTCGGCGGCCAGCTGGCGCTCCTGCTCGCGGCCGCGTTCGGCGTCGGCATCGCGCGCTATTACGTCCTCGTGACGTGGGCGACGGTCGTGGCGCTCTGGAACTACGCGCGCCGCGGCGTGCCCGCGACGTGGGATCCGGCCGAAGGCACGCGCTGAACCGCACGCTCGATGTCGCGATCGCGGGTGCAGGTCTCATCGTCGCGAGCCCGTTGCTCGCCGCGGCCGCGCTCGCGGTCAAGCTCGGTGACCGCGGGCCGGTGCTCTACCGGCAGACGCGCGTCGGTAAGGACGGCGCGGACTTCGAGCTGCTCAAGCTCCGCACGATGGTCGTCGGCGCCGAGAAGCTCGGCGCGGGCTACGCGGTGAACGAGGGCGACCCGCGGATCACGCGCGCGGGCCGCGTCCTCCGGCGTCTGTCGCTCGACGAGCTGCCGCAGCTCTGGAACGTCGTGCGCGGCGAGATGTCGATCATCGGGCCCCGGCCGACGCTCCGCTACCAGGTCGACCAGTACGACGACCGCCAGCGCTGCAGGCTCGACGTCAAGCCGGGGATCACGGGCTGGGCGCAGATCCACGGCCGCACGAAGCTCACGTGGGCCGAGCGGATCGAGCTCGACCTCTTCTACGTCGAGCATCACTCAGCTGCGCTCGACGCGAAGATCCTGGTGCGCACCCCGGGTGCACTCTTCGGCGGCACCTACAAGGGCGAGACCGGTGGCTGGACTTCGCCGGGTTGATCCGGCGCTGCTCGCGATCTGCGCGTTCGTCGCGGTCGCCGGCATCTGGAACACGCTGAGGTACCCGCCGGGCCTCGGCTACGACGCGATTGCGCACATGGCGTACGCGTCCGGGCTCGTTCCCGGCGGACACCTGCCGCCCTCGACTGGGCCGCTTGCGACCGAGTACTACACGCCGCCGGGCTACTACGCGCTCGCGGGGAGCGCCGACTGGATCGCGCACAAGCTCGGCGCCTCGACGTACGCATCGTTTCGCGCCGGCATGGGCCTGAACGCACTCTTCCTGCTCGCGACCGTCGTGCTGGTCTGGTGCATCGCGCGCGACCTGTGGCCGGAGCGCCGGCGGATCCGGATCGCGGCCACGCTCTTCACGGCGCTCGCGCCCGTCGCGGCGAAGACGGCGTCGATGTTCCATCCCGAGCCGCTCGCGCTCGCGCTCGCAACCCTTGCGCTCTGGCTCGTCGTGAGGGCCTTTCGCGACGCGCGTTACGCGATCCCGCTCGGGCTCGCGCTCGGCGCCGCGCAGCTCGTGCGGGCCTCGACGCTCTGGACGGTCGCGGTCGTGCTCCTCGCGCTCGCCGTCGGCAGACGCTTTCGCCTGCTTGCGATCGTGCTGGCGCTCGCCGTCGTCGTGCCGCTGCCGTGGTACGTGCACCAGGAGATCCGCTACGGCGGCGATCCGGTCTTCCCGCGGCCCGCGACGACGCTCGCGCGCGTCGGCGCGAACCCGGTCGCCAAGCCGAAGCCGCTCTGGGATCGCCAGCCGCTCCGGTTCTACTTCGACCCGGGCATCCCCGACGTGATCACGAAGCCATACTCGCCCGCCTTCGGCAGCACCTCGAGCGGGCTCGCGATTCCGATCACCTACGACGAGCTCTGGGGTGACTACGAGGGCGTCTGGGCCTGGAAGGCGAACCACCTGGACGCGCAGCCCTCGTCCGGCGCGCATGCCGAGTTGACGATCCAGTCGGTCGTCGGCCTGCTGCCGACGCTGATCGCCGTCGTCGGCTGGCTTGTACTCCTGCGCTCTTCGTTGCGACGGCCCGATCGACTCGCGATCGCGCTGCTGCCGCTCGTGGGGCTGCTCGGCTACGTCTACTTCACGACGTCGTATCCGACTCCGGGCGGCGACGTGCTCAAGGCGACGTACATGCTGACGACGCTAGGCGGCTGGGCGGTTGGCTTCGCCTACGGCCTCGACCGGCTGCGCGGACGCTGGTGGACCGTGACGGTCGCGCTCCTCGCAGTCTGCGCGCTCGCAGACCTGCCGTATCTCTTCTACTTCTGAGCGACGGCGGCGCCTGCCGCGAGCATGTCCTCGAGGAAGACGTCGAGCCCGGGCTGCGGCTCCCAGCCGAGCTCGTTGCGCGCACGCGACGGATCGGCGGCGATCGCACGCGGATCTGCCGGCCGGATAAACGAGGCGTCGACGGCGACTGCGCGTTCACCGGATTGCGCGAATGTCGCATGCCACGCGGCCGGGTCATCGCCCTCGAGGTTCCACTCGAGCTCGAAGCCGCCGAGCGCGAACGCACGGTCGGCGAGCTCCCACACGTAGTGCAGCTTGCCGGTTCCGAGCACGTAGTCGCCGGCGCCGTGCCGGAGGATCGAGATCATCCCGTCGACGTAGTCCGGCGCGAAGCCCCAGTCGCGCTGCACGTTCAGGTTGCCGAGCGCGAGCGGCCCTGCGGACGAGCCGCCACGCAGCGCAAGCACATGGTCGACGACCTTGCGCGAGAGGAACTGCGCACCGCGCCTTCGCGACTCGTGGTTGAAGAGGATCCCGCAGGCGATGTGGACGCCGTACGACTCGCGGTAGCTGCGGCAGAGCAGGTGCGCCGCTGCCTTCGCCGCTGCGTAGGGGCTCTGCGGGTTGAGCGGCGAGCTCTCGTCGTGAACGACGTCGCCGCCGGGAACCGAGCCGAACATCTCGCCCGACGACGCCTGGTAGACACGCGTCTCCGGACTGTCAGCGCGCACGGCGTCGAGCAGGTGGACGACGACGTGCGCGTTCGACTCCCACGTCGCCTGCGGATCGCGGAACGAGGCCGCCACGCTGGACTCGCCGGCGAGGTTGTAGAGCTCGGCGGGCCGCACGTCTCCGACGAGCGCGCGCAGCGGGCCTGGGTCGCGCAGGTCGCGGCGCACCGCGTGCAGCTGGGCGTGACTGCCGAAGGCCGCCTCGGCAGCGGCGACGTCACGCACGGCTGCGTGCACCGTCCAGCCCTCGGAGAGCAGCTTCTGCACGAGGTACCAGCCGTCCTGGCCCGTCGCGCCGGTGACGATCGCCGTGCGCTCGGTCACGGGCGAAGTCTAGGCTGGTCTTCGGTGGCGGTCGTTCTCTTCACCTGCGCGGGCCAGCGCGTCGACATCGTCACCGCCTTCTCGAAGGCAGGCGGGACGACGGTCGCCGTCGATGCGAATGAGCTCGCGCCGGCGCTCTACGCGGCCGACCACCGCGCGCTCGTCCCGGCGGTCGCCGACCCGGGATATGTCGATGCGCTGCGAAGCCTCGTCTCCGAGCACGACGTCGCGCTGATCGTTCCGCTCGCAGACACCGACCACCGCATTCTCGCCGAACAGCGTGACCGCCTCGATGCGTTCGTCCTGCTGCCGGGATCGGACGCGATCCGCCTCTGCGAGGACAAGCATGCGGCACACCTCTTCTTCGAGGAGCACGGGATCGCGACGCCGCCGACCTGGCTGCCCGAGGCGGTCCCGGCCGACGTGACGTTCCCAGTCCTCGTCAAGGCGCGGCGCGGCTTCGGCTCGCGGCACATCTTCCGCGCCCACGACCGACGCGAGCTCGACTTCTTCCTCGGCTACACGACCGAACCGTCGATGGTGCAGCAGGCCTGCGCGGGCGAGGAGTTCTCGGTCGACGTGTTCTGCGACGCCGACGGCCGCTGCCTCAACGCGATCCCCAGAACAATGATCGAGTCGAAAGGCGGCGAATCCATCAGAGGCATGACGACAAGGGATTCGCAGCTGATCGACCACGGACGGGGCGTCGCGGAGGCTCTCGGCATCATCGGCCCCGCGAACATCCAGTGCTTCCGCGAGCCCGACGGCTCGCTGCCTGTGACCGACGTCAACCCGCGTTTCGGCGGCGGCTTCCCGCTGCCGACGGCCGCGGGCTCGCACTACCCCGAGCTCGCGCTCGCGCTCGCCGCGGGCGAGCGGCCCGAGCCGAGGCTCGGCGAGTTCCGCGAGGGCGTGCTGATGACTCGGTACTTCTGGCAGGTCATCCTCGAGGACGACGGAGGCACGCTCGTTCCGATGGTTGAACAGTTGGCGGTCCCCGACGACGCTTGAGACGCGTCGCGGCCGCCGCGCTCGCGGTGGTCGCAACCGGCTGCGGCACGACGGCCTCGGTGCCGACGAAGGTCGTCAGGTCGAAGGCGCACGCGACGTACATCGCGCGGGTGCTCGTGACCGTCGTCGACGGCAACACGCACGAACGCGTTCGCGGAGCGGTCGTCCGCGTCGGCGGTCGGATCGCGCGCACGAACGCCCACGGCGTCGCGCGCATCCCGCTTCGCCACCACATCGCACTCATCACCGACGTCAGCGCCGGCGGTTATTCGGCCCGCTCGCTGCGGCTGTCGTTTCGTCAGCGGCCGCAGTCGACTGTGGAGCTCTACCAGCCGGCGCTCCAATGGCCGATGTACGGCGTCGACGAAAGCCGCACCCAGGCGCAGTCGAACATCCATCTGCGTCCGCCGTTCCGCATCGTCTGGACGCACGCAACCGGCGCGCTGACCGAGTTCCCGGCCGTCATCTCGGAAGGCGTCGCGTACGTCGGCAATTACAACGGCACCGTCACGGCGCTCTCGATGGCCGACGGCCACGAGCTCTGGCGGCACGTCACGCGCGGCGGCAAGATGGCCTCCTCGCCGGCGGTCTGGGGCGACGATCTCGTCGTGCACGGCATGGACGGCGTCGTCCGCGTGCTCGCGCTCTCGACCGGCCGGCTGCTCGCGCACTACGACGTCGGCTCGCCGATCGAGTCCTCGCCGATCGTCCGCGACGGGATCGACTACTTCGGGTCCTGGAACGGCCGCGTCTACGCGCTCGACCTTCGTCGGATGCGTCTCGCCTGGACCTTCACGTCGGGCTGCAAGCTCACCTCGTCGGCCGCGATCTCGGGCGGCACCGTCTTCATCGGCGACTACTGCGGCCGCCTGCTCGCGCTGCGCCGGGTGAACGGCCGCGAACGGTGGGCCGGCGTCGTCAACGGGCGCATCTACGGCACGCCGGCGGTCGCCCACGGCCGCGTCTTCGTTCCGAGCTCCGACGGCGGCTCGCTCTCCGCGTTCACGACCGGGGGGCGCTTCCTCTGGCGCCGCGACACTGGCGCCTACGTCTACTCCTCGCCCGCGGTGTGGGGCGGGCGCGTCTTCTTCGGCGCCTACAACGGCGTCTTCTATGCGCTGTCGGCGGCGAATGGGCGGACGCTCTGGACGGTCGGCCTCGGCGGCGCGATCTCCGGCGCCGCGGTCGTCGTCGACGGCGTCGCCTATGCGGGCTCGTTCTCGCACCGCATCGTCGGCGTCGACGCACGGAGCGGGCGGGTGCTGCTCGACTTCCCGCACGGCGAGTATGTGCCCGTTTCCGGTGACGGCGGTCGACTGCTACTCGACGGCTACTCCCGTTTGTACGCTGTCGAGCCCCGATGAGGAAATGGATATTCGGCGGCGCGGGCACCGTCGTGCTCGCGCTCGTCGTCGCGGGCGCGGTCTGGTACCTGCACATCGAGCACGCCGGCCGTGACATCCACGGCTCGTCGACTGTGGAGTTCGTTCCGACGGCCGCGCCGCCCAAGCCACAGGCGCCCGAGGCCGGCGTCGTCTGGGCGATGTACGGCGCCGACGCGCAGCGCGTCCGCGTCGCCGACAGCGCGATTGCGCCGCCCTTTCGCAAGGTCTGGACCTTCCACGCGCAGAGCCTCGTCGAGTTCCCGCCGGTGATCGCCTACAACCGGCTCTACTTCGCGAACAACGACGGCGTGCTCTTCGCGATCAGCTCGAAGACCGGCAAGCGGGCGTGGCGCTACAAGTCTCACCGCTGCCAGGCGATGTCACCTGCGGTCGGCTTCGACACGGTCTACGCGACGTTCCTCAACCATCCGCCGTGCAACGCGAGCGGCGAGCATCAGGGACAGCTCGTCGCGTTCTGGGCCGGCTCGGGGAAAGTGCGCTGGCGCAAGACGATCGGGCCGTCGGAGTCGCCGCCGCTCCTTGTCGGCCGCACCGTCTACGTCGGCGACTGGAACGGCGACGTCTCGGCGTACTCGGCGACGACCGGCAGACGCTGGTGGACCTACCACGTGGGCGGCCAGGTGAAGGACGGGCTCGCGTACGCCGGCGGATACCTCTTCTTCGGTTCCTACGACTCGCACGTCTACGCACTCGACGCCGCGACCGGCAAGCTCGTCTGGAAGGTCGCCTCGCAGCCGCGCTTCGGCAGCAGCGGCACCTTCTATTCGACGCCGGCGGTCGCGTACGACCGCGTCTTCATCGGCTCGACCGACGGCAAGGTCTATTCGATCGGCGCGACGAGCGGCAAGATCCGCTGGTCGTACTCGACGGGAAGCTACGTCTACTCGTCGCCCGCGGTGTGGCGAAAGCGCGTCTTCATCGGCTCCTACAGCGGCACCTTCTACTGCTTCGACGCCGCGACCGGCAACGTGAAATGGAAGTTCAAGGCGAACGGCCCGATCTCCGGCTCCCCGACCGAGCTCGCGGGTCGCATCTACTTCGCGACGCTCAAGGGACGCACCTACGCGTTGAACGCGCTGACGGGCCACCTGCTCTGGTCGTACAACGACGGCAAGTACTCGCCGGTCGTCGCCGATGCGAAGCAGCTCTACCTGATCGGGTACGGCAAGGTCTACGCCCTCGCGAAGCGGCGTGTTGCCGCGCCGCCGCCGAAGGCGAAGCCGAAGCGCAAGCCGCGTAAGCACGGCTGAGCGCCCGCTGGCTCCGCCAGTACGCTTCTGCCGTGCGGTACATCGTCACGGGCGCGGCGGGCTTCATCGGCTCGCACCTCGCCGAGGCACTCCTCGGCGCTAGTCATGACATCGTCGGCATCGACTGCTTCACCGACTACTACGATCCTGCGCTGAAGGAGGAGAACGCGCGCGGGCTCGATGTGCGCCGCGTCGATCTCGCCGAGGACGAGCTCGACTTTGCCGGCTTCGACGGCGTCTTCCATCTTGCGGGGCAGCCGGGCGTGCGCAGCTTCGGCGATGTCTTCCCGCTCTATCTCCGCCGCAACGTGCTGGCGTCGCAGCGGCTCTTCGAGGCTGCCGCGCGCGACGGCGCACGGGTCGTCTTCGCGTCGTCGTCATCCGTCTACGGCGCCGCCGAGCGCTATCCCACGCCCGAGGACACGCCGCCGCATCCGCTCTCGCCGTACGGGATCACGAAGCTCACCTGCGAACAGCTTGCGCAGGCGTATGCGCGCGAGTTCGGTCTCGAATGCGTCGTCCTGCGTTACTTCAACGCCTTCGGCCCGCGCCAACGCCCCGACATGGCGTTCACGCGGATCGTGAACGCGCTTGCCGCGGGAACCCGCTTCGACCTCTACGGTGACGGCGCCCAGTCGCGCGGCTGGACGTATGTCTCCGACGTCGTCGACGCGACGATCCTCGCGATGCAGAGCGGCAGCGGCACGTACAACGTCGGCGGTGCGATCGAGGAGTCGATGAACAACACGATCGCCCTTCTCGAGCAGATCTCGGGCCGCACGCTCGAGCTCGTGCGCGAGCAGGCGGTGCCGGGCGATCAGCGCCGGACGCAGGCCGATACGACGCGGATCCGCACAGAGCTCGGCTGGGAGCCGAAGGTTTCACTTGAACATGGTCTTAAGAGACAATGGGACTGGGCTTCCTCTAGAGTCGCGGCTCGTGACTGACTACGAAGCAGAACGCGAGATCGACCTCGGGCGGTGGAAGCAGGCCGCGATCGAGCGCTGGTGGATCGTCGCGGCCGGGCTTGTCCTCGGGGCGATCATCGGCGGCCTTTACTCGCTGACCGGAGGCAGCCTCTATCAGGCGGCCGTGCTGATCTCTCCCGGGCAGGCCTTCTCTCCCAGCGGCGCGCCGGTCCAGAACTACTACTCGAGCCCGCGCGGCGTCAACGACTTCGTCACGAATCCGGCCACGCTCGAAGCGGCCGCGAAGCAGGCCCATGCCTCGCTCTCACAGCTGCGCGGCCATGTCACGACCGCAACGGTGCTCACCGGCTCGGGCTCGACTGCAAGCCGCGGCACGGTTTTGATCCAGATCGTCGTGCAGTTGCCGAAGGTGAAGAAGGCGGAGGATGCGGCGACCGCGCTGTCGAACATCGTGATCGCCGAAACGACGTCGAAGTACGTGAAGGCGTCCGTCGGCGTGATCAACTCGGAGATCCAGAGTTACGGCGCCGAGCTGAGCGCGCTCACGAACTCGATCAAGACCCTGAACGCCGCAGTGGCCAGCGCGACCGACCCGGTTCTGAAGGCGACACTCGCCATCCAGGCGGACAGCGCGGCCCAGCGCTACGCGACGTTCTCGAACAACCTCGCGACCGCGCGCCAGCAACTCGCGCTTGCGCAGAGCGTCGAGTATCCGGTGCAGATCGGCGGCATCAGCGCCGTGAAGACGACCGCCCGCTCACGCCGCAACTCGATTCTCGTCGGCGCGCTGATCGGTCTCATCATCGGCGCGATCGCCGCGATCGTCGCCGACGTCCGTGCGCGTCGTACTAGCGTCGCTTAGCGCCGCCGGCGCTCTTGCCGCCATCGTCCTCGGCGCGCGGCACACCTGGCCGGACCTCGGCCGCCAGCACGCGCACCTGACGCAGGCGCAGGCGCTCCGCGCCGCGGCGGCGCACGAGGGGCTGCCGGTCGCCCTTTTCGACCGCTGGAAGGCGAGGCTCCGCCCGGGCGAGCGCTGGTGGCTCGAGATCCCGACCGGCGCGCCCGAGGGCCTCACGACGCGCGGCGTCGTCTACCGCACCTACGCGCTCTACTGGTTCCTGCCGAATCTGCCGGCGAGCTCGCGCGCGCAGGCGGGCATCGTCTTCCGGCTCTCGCAGGCGTCGTGACCGCGCGCCTTCTGCTCGCGAACGCTCTCGAGCTGTGGGTCGGCGTCGGAGTCGCAACGATTTTGCGCGCGCCGCTCGGCGTCTCGTACCTGGCGGGGCTCGCGCTCGTCGGCGTCGTCTCCGCGCACCTCGGCCTCGTGCACGTGACGGTCGGCTGGATCGGGCTCGCGGTGCTCGCGGTGATCGCGACGCCGTTCGCGCTCCGCGCGCGGCCGCGGCTGCGGATCGGCAATCCCCTGACGTGGGCTGGCATCGCCGCGCTCGTCGCGCTGCTCGTCCGCGCTTGGCCGACGTTCGCGGCCAAACCGCTCGACGACTACGACAGCTGGGCGATCTGGGGCTCGAAGGCGAAGGCGCTCACGCTGCTCGGCTGGGCCGACCCGAAGTTCTTCGCAGTCTCCGCCGCCGACCCGATCCAACGCGCCTACCCGCTCGTCGTCCCCTCGCTCGAGGCGGTCGGCGCCCGGGCGATGGGCAGTTTCGACCCGCGCTTGATTCACCTTCAGTTTCTACTCTTCGGCGTCGCGGGGATCGCCGCGCTGCATGCGTTCCTCCGCGAGCGCGTGGCCTCGTGGCTTCTCTGGCCGCTGCTCGTCGCGCTTGCGGCGGCGCCGGCATTCCTGGGCCAGCTGCTGACGGCGTATGCAGACGTGCCGCTCGCGCTCTTCGTCGCGGCCGGCCTGCTTGCGGGAGCGCGCTGGCTCGAGGACGGCGAGCCGCGCACGCTCGCGCTGATGACGCTCTTCTTAGCAACGGCGGCGCTGACGAAGCCCGAAGGGATCCTCTTCGCCGCCGCGGCTTACGTCGGCCTCGCGCTCGCGTCGCGCAGCGTCCGCATGCTCGCGATCTCGGCGGCCGTCGTCCTCGTCGTGCTCGCGCCGTGGGAGCTCTGGGTGCTCGTCCACCACGTACCCGCAGGGACGAGCATCAGCCTCACCTCGCCCGACCTCAGCCATCCCGGGATTGCGCCGCTCGCGTTCAAGGCGCTGCTCGGGAAGCTCTTCTCGTTCGACCAGTGGCCGCTGCTCGCGCCGCTCTTCCTACTCGCAGTGCTGACCGCGGCGCGATCGGCCGCGGCGGTGTTCGCCTGGGCGTGGGCCCTGCTCTCGATCCTCTTCCTGACTGCCGTCTACGTCGTCTCGCGGGTCGAGTGGTCGAACTACTTCGCCTTCTCCGGCTCGCGTGTCGTCGTCAGCGTGATCGTCGGCGCGACTGCGCTCACGCCGCTTCTCCTCGGTGAGGGACTTAGGATCCGCCGACGATGAGAGTGTCGTTCCTGATCCCGGCCTACAACGAGGAGAGAACGATCGGCGAGGTGCTCGAGCGCATCGCCGCGCTCGGCCTCGACTCGCAGGTGATCGTCGTCGACGACGGCTCCTCCGACCGCACTGCCGAGATCGCCGAGTCGCACGGCGTGACCGTGATCCGGCAGGCGAACGCGGGCAAGGGGGCGGCGCTCCGGGCGGCGATCGGCGAGATCGACGGCCAGATCGCGGTGATCCAGGACGCCGACATGGAGTACGACCCCGCCGAGGTGCCCGAGCTGATCGAGCCGATCGTCCGCGGCGTCGCGGACGTCGTCTACGGCTCGCGCCTCCGCGGCGGCAAGGCGCAGCGCGCTTATCTCTTCTGGCATCTCGTCGGCAACCGCTTTCTCTCGCTGCTCACTGCGGTGCTCTACAACACGACGCTCTCCGACATGGAGACCGGCTACAAGGCGTTTCGCGTCGAGGTGCTGCAATCGCTCGAGCTGCGCGAGAACCGCTTCGGGATCGAGCCCGAGATCACGGCGAAGATCTGCAAGCGCAAG
>DASYAO010000062.1:0-7990 GCA_036501285.1 Gaiellaceae bacterium | reverse complement strand
CAGCTCGCGTCGGTCGGCGAGGGCGCGATCGGGAAGCTCGCGCAGAACCCGGTCACCCACAAGGCGCTCGAGGGCGCGCTTCAGGTCAAGGAGCGTGTCGAGAAGCTCGTGAACGGGCTCGAGTCGCTCGAGCAGCGGCTGGGGGCGGTCGAGCAGAGGCTCGACGCCCTCGAGAAGAAGCCGAAGCGCACGACGACCCGCAAGACGACGTCCGTACGCAAGTCGACTTCGACGAAGAGCTAAACCGAGACGGCTAGACCGGGACGCGCAAGCGCAGCGCGCGCGGCACGATCTCGAAGCGCACCGGCGTCGTCCCGACCTGCTCGCCCTCGAGCTCGACCGGGAGCGGCTTTTCGGCCGCCACCGTCAGCTGGGCGGTGCGGAGCACCTCGACGCGCGGATGGTGGACGTGCCCGCCCTTGTAGAGCTTCGGCGAGGTCGTCACGAAGTCGAGCTTCGAGATGTCGCCGATCAGCACGACGTCGAACAGACCGTCGTCCGGGCGCGCGTCCGGCGCGAGCTTCATCCCGCCGCCGTGCCAGGCGCCGTTCGCGACGATCACGTCGTGCATCCGGCCGCGGCGATCGCCGCCGTCGAACGTGACGGTGACCTCGGTGTTGCGCCAGCCCGCGAACTCGCGGACGAGCGAGTAGTAGAAGGTCGCCCGCCCGCCGAGCGCCTTCGACATCGAGTTCGCGCGCTGTGCGACGGCGCCGCTCATCCCGACCGAGCCGACGTTCGCGAACCAACGCTCGCCGCCGTCGAAGCTCGCGCGGCCGAGGTCGATCGTCGTCGGCGCGCCTTCGAGCGCGACGCGCACAGCGTCGTCGAAGCCGGTCGGGATCCCGTAGGTGCGCCCGAAGTCCTGGCCCGTGCCGGCGGGAAGCACCGCGAGCTCGGCGCCGTGACCGGCGACGCCGTTCACGACCTCGTTCAGCGACCCGTCGCCACCGACGACGACCAGCAGGTCGTAGCGGTCGGCCGCCGCGCGCGCGAGCTCGGTCAGGTCGCCGGGGCCCTCGGAGAGAAACGCGTCGCCGTCGAGCCCGAGCTCGCGGGCGCGTTCGCGCAGGCGTGGCCAGCGCTTCCCGGTCTTGCCGTTCGCGCTCGCGGGATTGACGAGGAAGACCGCGTTAGTCGGCAATCGCGACGTCGAGCGCGAGCGTCGTCATCCGGTCGACCGCCGCCTTCAGCTCCTCGTCGGAGATGCGCGTGAAGACGCCTTCGACGACGATGTCGCTCACCGTTAGGAAGCAGCCGGCCTCGACGCCGCGGATCGCCGCGACGGTGAAGAGCGCCGCCGCCTCCATCTCGACCGCGAGCACGCCGCGCGACGACCAGCGCTCGTACTGGCCCTCGTTCGGGTTGTAGAAGAGGTCGCTCGAGACGATCGGGCCGACATGGAGTTGCTGGTCCGCGTGCTTGGCGATGTGGACGGCCTCGTGCACGAGGCCCCACGACGCGGTCGGGCAGTGCGGCTCGTTGTTCACGAGGTGCATCGCGGTCGAGTCGGCGGGAACCGCCGAGATCGCGACGATCAGGTCGCCGAGCTGGTGCGAGGCCTGGAGGCCGCCGCACGTGCCGACCCGGATCAGCTTCTTGCAGCCGAGCTGGACGAGCTCCTCGAAGACGATCGTCGCGCCGGGGCAGCCCATGCCCGTCCCCTGCACCGACACGGGCGAGCCCTTGTAGGTGCCCGTGTAGCCGAGCAGGCCGCGCTCGGAGTTCTTCTGCTCGACGCCCTCGAGATACGTCTCGGAGATGTACTTCGCCCGGAGCGGGTCGCCCGGTAGGAGAACGGCCTCGGCGTATTCACCGGGGTCGGCGCGGATGTGGATCGGCATGGCGCGTCACCATACGCGATGCGAGAGGATTCTTCGATGCCGACGATCGAGCCGACCAGCGAGCAGGTCCTCGAGTTCTGCGGCCGCGACCCGGTCGAGCGCGTCTTCCTCGAAGACGTCGCGCGGCGAGGGCTCGGCCGCTTCCTCGGAGTCGCTGCGTCCGACGGGATGCTCAACTCGCTCTGCCACGTCGGCGCGAACCTCGTCCCGTCCGGCGAGGACTGCGCGGTGTACTCGTCGGCGGCGGTGAGCTCGGGCTCGCGGATGATCATCGGCGACGAACGCGCGGTCGGCGAGCTGTGGGAAGCCGCGCGCGACCGCATGCCGGAGCCGCGCGAGGACCGTCCCGGCCAGCCGGTCTACGCGATCACGACGCCGCCCGGGCCGGGCGACACCGGCCTGCGCGAGGCGACGGTCTTCGACCTCGACCAGCTCGTCCCGGTATGCGCGGCCGCACACGCCGAGGAGCTCGGGATCGATCCGCTCGACCGCGACGCCGAGGGGTTCCGCTGGCGCACCCGCGCGCAGATCGACGAAGGCCGCTCGTGGATCTGGTCGGAGCACGGCGTCATCCGCTTCAAGGCCGAGGCATCGGCGTGGACGCCGAAGGCGGTGCAGATCCAGCAGGTCTGGGTCGACCCGGAGGTGCGCCGTCAGGGCTACGCGAAGCGGGGCATGTGCGACCTGATCCGCTACCTGCTCGTGTCGACCCCGGCTGTGACGCTCTTCGTTCGCACCGACAACGAGCCGGCGATACGTCTCTACGAATCTATTGGCATGGAGCGCGCGGGCTCGTATCGTTCAATCCTGTTTTGAGGCGCATCGGCTTCGTCCTCGTCGCGTCGCTCGTCTTCGCCTGCTCGGCCGGGGCCACCGGCGTGCCGCACTGGAAGGCGTGGCTCTGTTTCCCCGGCGCGCCGAACGACTGGTGCCGCGTCGACCTGACGACGACCGTAATCCCCGCGAACGGCTCGGCGACGAACGTCCCGGTGACGATTGCGGCCAACCCGCCGATCGACTGCTTCTACCTCTATCCGAGCGTGAGCGAGGAGTACCGCGGCAACTCCGACCTCGTCGTCAGGCCGGAGGAGCGCGAGACCGCGATCACGCAGGCCGCGTACTTCTCGCATTTCTGCCGCGTCTTCGCGCCGATGTACCACCAGGTCACCGCGTACGCGGGGCAGACGGTGCTCGGGTTCCACATACCGCAGGGGAATTCCAAGGAGGAGTACACCGACACCCGCGCCGCTTTCAACGACTACATGGCGCACTACAACGGCGGACGCGGCGTCGTGCTGATCGGTCACTCCGACGGAAGCTTTCTCCTCGAGGATCTGATCGACGCCGAATTCAAGTCGTTCAAGAAGGAGTTCGTCGGCGCGCTCCTGATCGGCGGCGACGTGCAGGTCGACTCCCACGATCGGTTTGACGGGATTCCGGCGTGCACGAAGCTCGGGGAGACCGGTTGCATCGTCGCCTACTCGAGCTGGCTGAAGCCGCCGCCGGCGAATGGCTTCCTACAGGGAGCGAGCGCCGGCAAGCACGTCCTCTGCACGAATCCGGCGGCGCTCGGTGGCGGGAGCGCCACGCTCGACACGATCTTCGCCGGCATCAACCCGCAGGGCATCGTTCCGTACGGGAGCAAGTACGTTCGCTACCACTACGTCGAGTTCCCGAAGCTCTACACCGGCACGTGCGAGCGCGCCTCCGGCGGTCGCGGCTGGCTGCAGGTGACGCGGATCGAGACGCCCGGTGACAAACGGCCGACGGCGTACGACGCCACCGGCACGGCGCGCGGTCTGCACCCGGCAGACGTCAACATGGCACTCGGCGACCTTGTCTCGATCGTCGGCGCTCAGTCGAAGAACTGGGTCAGGCGGCACGGATAGCGATGAGGCGCGTAGTGCTGATCGTCGTCGCTTCGCTCGTGCTCGTCTGCTCGGCGGGCGCAGGCGGCGTGCCGAGCTGGAAGGCGTGGCTCTGTTTCCCCGGCGCGCCGAACGACTGGTGCCGGGTTGTTCTGACGACGAGCGTGTTCTCCGCGACAGGCGCACACCAGGCGCGGGTTGTCCCGGTTCCGGCGGATCCGCCGCTCGACTGCTTCTACCTCTATCCGACCGTGAGCGAGGAATACCGGCCGAACTCCGACCTCGTCGTCCAGCCGGAAGAGCGCGATACTGCGATCGCCCAGGCGTCGTACTTCTCACAAGTGTGTCGTGTCTTCGCACCGATGTACCGGCAGGTGACCGCCAATGCAGGCGAATCGGTGCTGGGTCTCCCGATCCCGCAAGGGAACTACAACCTCGAGTACACGGATGTCCTCGCAGCGTGGCGCGACTACATGGCGCACTACAACGACGGCCGCGGTGTCGTGCTGATCGGCCACTCGGAGGGCAGCTACCTCTTCGAGGAACTGATCCAAAAGGAGTTCCCGTCGTTCAAGAAGGTGTTCGTGGGCGCGGTCCTGCTCGGCGGCGACGTGCAGGTGGATGCGCACGATCGTTTCGACGGCGTTCCGGTCTGCACGACGATCGGCGAGACAGGTTGCATCCTCGCGTACTCGAGCTGGAAGAACACGCCTCCCGCGGCGGCGCACGCCGAGAATGCGTCGCCCGGCGAGCATGTCCTCTGCGTGAACCCTGCAGCGCCCGCAGGCGGCAGCGCGGTGGTCGACACGGTCTTCGCGGGCGTCGAGCCGAACGGCATCGTTCCCGACACGAGCAAGTACGTCGCCTACCACTTCGTCGACTTTCCGGGTCGCTATACGGCCCGATGCGTACGACAGGGTCAGCGTTCCTGGCTGCTCGTCACGCCGACCCACGTCAAGCGCGACGCGCGTCCTGTCGTCTCGGATGCGCTCGGCCCCGACCGCGGACTGCACGCGGCGGACGTCAACCTGACCCTCGGCAACCTCGTCTCATTCGTCGCCGCTGAGAGCCAGAGCTGGCTGCGGACGCACTGATCCTCGCCCGCCACGGCGAGAGTGAGTACTCCGCGCGCGGCCTGTGCAACGGCAAGATCGCGGTCGCGGTCCCGCTGACGGAGCGCGGCCGCGAGCAGGCGCGAGAGCTCGGCGAGCAGTTGAGGGACGTGCCGCTCGACGTCTGCGTGACGAGCGAGTTCCAGCGCGTACGAGAGACGGCCGACATTGCTGTGCCGCAGCTGCCGCGCGTCCTCCTGGCCGAGTTGAACGACCCGCTCGTCGGCTGCTACGAGGGAAAGACGGTCGACGAGTACCGCGAGTGGGCGGGCTCGTCCGCCTCAGCGGCCACGCCGGAGCCGGGCGGCGAGAGCCGGCTCGAGCTCGTCCGGCGCTACGCGCGCGGCTTCCGTCTCCTTCTCGCGCGTCCCGAGAACGCAGTTCTCGCCGTCTTCCACTCGCTGCCGATCGCCTATGCGCTCGAGGCGAGGGAGGGTCGCGCACCCGCCGTCCAGATGCCGTTCGCGGAACACGCGACCCCGTATGCCTTCACGCGCGAGGAGCTCGAGGCGGCGACGCAGCTCCTCGAGGAATGGACTGCGAACCCGTCCTGGTAGCTGCCAAACTACGGTCGTGGAGCTCCTCGAGCGGATCGAAGCGAACATCCGCGTCAACGAGCTGATCGCGCCCGGCGCCGAGGTGTTGTGCCTCGTCTCCGGCGGTCCCGACTCGACGTGCCTCTTCCATTCGCTGCGCGACCTCGGCTACAAGGTCTCGGCGCTGCACGTGAACTACGGCCTTCGCGGCTGCGAGTCCGACGACGACGCGCGCTTCTGCGAACGCGAACTCGATGCGGAGGTCGTCGACTTCGACGCGCGCGGTGCGAGCGAGGCCGAGCTGCGCGCGATCCGCTACGGCATCGCGCCCGAGAAGCTGCGCGCAACCGGGCACACCGCGACCGACCAGGTCGAGACGATCCTCTATCGCCTCGTCACGAGCGGCAACACGAAGGGGATCAAGGTGAGCCGCGACGACGGCGTCGTGCGGCCGCTGCTCAACGTCTGGCGTGAAGAGACCGTGGCGTTCTGCCGCGAGCGCGACATCCTCTACCGCACCGACTCCTCGAATCCGAACACCGTGCGCGGGCTGATCCGCGACCAGATCCTGCCGTTGCTCGAAGAGCTGCACCCGGCTGCGCGCTCGAACATCCTGCGCGCGCTCGACCGCCGCCGCACGATGCCGCCCGCGCTCGCGACGCTGCTCGACTCGCCCGCCGGCTCGAAACGCGTCGACATCGGCGGCGGATTGCAGGCTGTGCGCGAGCACGACCGCCTCTGGCTCGAGCACGTGCCCGTCACCCTCGACGGCGAAGTGCGTTGGGGAGGTTGGTGCATCCGCTCGTCGCTTCCCGGCCTTCGCGTGCGCGGCTGGCGCCCGGGCGATCGCCTCGCCGGCCGCACGAAGAAAGTGCAGGACGTGTTCGTCGACGCGAAGATCCCGCGGTCGGACCGCGAGGGCTGGCCGCTCGTCGTTCGCGGCGACGAGGTGGTCGCGGTGCCGGGGATCCTCGAGGCGCCGGGGATCGAGGCGACGCGCGAATGATGCGCACCGAGCTCGATCGGGACGTCGGCGAGGTCCTCATCGACGAGGAGCAGCTCGCCGGGCGCATCCGCGAGCTCGGACGGGAGATCTCCTCCGACTACGCCGGGCGCGAGCTTCTGCTCGTCGGCGTGCTCAAGGGCGCGGTCTTCTTCATGGCCGATCTGATGCGCTCGATCACGGTGCCGTGCGAGATCGACTTCATGGCGATCTCGAGCTACGGGGCCGCGACCGACTCGTCGGGCGTCGTCCGGATCCTCAAGGATCTCGACATCAACATCGAAGGCCGGCACGTCCTCGTCGTCGAGGACATCATCGACTCGGGCCTGACCCTGTCCTACCTCGTCCGGAACCTCGAGTCCCGGGAGCCGGCCAGCCTGGACGTCTGCGCCCTCCTGACGAAGCCCGAGCGGCGGGAGATCGAGGTGGCCGTCCGCTACGTGGGCTTCGAGATCCCCAACCGGTTCGTGATCGGCTACGGCCTGGATTTCGCCGAGCGGTACAGGAATTTGCCCTATGTCGGCGTCTTACATGAGGACATGCTTCCTGAAGGGGTATAGCGGCGCCTTGACGACCTCATGCCCGAAGGGGTCTAAGCCGATCAAGAAGGGGGAAAGGAATTCACCCCCGCGAAAAAGGGGGTCGGGTACCCTGGAGGTTTCGTGAACCGCTTTTTCCGTAGCGCCTTTTTCCCGCTGATCGTGATCGTGCTGCTCGTCTGGCTGGCGAGCCAGACACTGATCCCGAAGCACTCGCACACCTACGCGGGGATCAAGACGTACTCGGACATGATCCAGGCAGCCCAGACGCAGCCGAACATCTTCGACGAGGTCATCTTCAATCCGGCCAAGCGCTCGATCGAGGCGAAGATGAAGGCGACCTCGACCGCCCCCGCCTCGACGGTCACGGTCCACTATCCGAGCGACCAGTCCGGACTCGAGTTCCAGAACCTCCTCGGCAAGGAGAGCATCCCCTTCGACTCGAAGGGGACCGGTGGGTTCTCGTGGACGGCGCTGATCGGTTCGTTCCTGCCGTTCCTGCTCTTGATCGGCTTCTGGATCTTCCTGATGAACCAGGTGCAGGGCGGCGGCTCGAAGGTGATGTCCTTCGGCAAGTCGCGCGCCAAGCGGATGGCGCCCGACTCGCCGAAGATCGGCTTCAAGGACGTCGCCGGCGTCGACGAGGCCGTCGAGGAGCTCCAGGAGATCAAGGAGTTCCTCGAGAACCCGAAGAAGTTCCAGGCGCTCGGCGCGCGCATCCCGAAGGGCGTGCTGCTCTACGGGCCGCCTGGCACCGGCAAGACACTTCTCGCGCGCGCGGTCGCCGGCGAGGCCGGCGTGCCGTTCTTCTCGATCTCCGGCTCCGACTTCGTGGAGATGTTCGTCGGCGTCGGCGCCTCGCGCGTGCGGGACCTCTTCGAGCAGGCGAAGCAGGCGTCTCCGTGCATCGTCTTCATGGACGAGATCGATGCCGTCGGCCGTCACCGCGGCGCAGGTCTCGGCGGCGGTCACGACGAGCGCGAGCAGACGCTGAACCAGTTGCTCGTCGAGATGGACGGCTTCGAGATGAAGGACAACATCATCCTGATCGCCGCGACGAACCGCCCCGACATCCTCGACCCGGCGCT
>DASYAO010000061.1:0-14965 GCA_036501285.1 Gaiellaceae bacterium | reverse complement strand
CGCTCGCACACGGACGATCTCGGCGTCGCCGAGAACTGGTTCGCGGAGCACGACGTGCACATCCACGTACCGGCCGGCGCGGTGCCGAAGGACGGCCCGTCGGCGGGCGTGACGATGGCGACGGCAATCGCATCGCTCGTGCGGGGCGAGCCGGTCGCCGAGGACATCGGGATGACGGGCGAGATCACGCTCACCGGCCAGGTGCTTCCGATCGGCGGCATCCGTGAGAAGTCGCTCGCCGCCCAGCGCGCGGGTCTGAAGCGCGTGATCCTGCCGCGCGAGAACGAGGCCGAGCTCGTCGAGCTCCCGCCTGAGACACGCGAGGCACTCGAGTTCATCCCTGCCGACACGATCGAGGACGTCTTTTCGGCCGCGTTCGACGGGAAGCGCTCAGCGCGTTCGCGCACGCGCGGGCCGCGCCCGGTCGAGCGGCAGGCGGCCAAGGGCAGAAACGGGTCGTAGCGTGCGCGCAGTGGTCGCGCCAGCAACGGCCGCTGCTGCTCTGGCTTGCGTTGCAACCGCGACTGCGGCTGCGCCCAACGTCCGCGTCGGCGACACCGAGGCGCAGGTCGCGGCGATCCTCGGCCACAACCCTGTCCTGTGCACGGCGAAGATCAGCCGGCTCTGCAAGAACCCGGTCTATCTGTTTCTCGACGGAACCGTCGATGGAAGAGCCGCGGGTATCGGAGTTCAGTTCCGCCGCGCTGGGGGCGTCGAACGAGTGTCGCGGATCTTTCGGTTCAAGGCTTCGCGCTAGCCGCGCGGAAGCTGGCCACGAGCTGCGCGCAGGCAGAGTCGCTGCCGCCGGCAGATCGCCTGCAGAAGAGCTCGTACTCGTGCTCGCCGCTCAGGACGAACGTGATTTGCGCGACCTTGCTGTCGTAACCGATCGTGTACGCACGCGCGTCGAGGCCGCCGACGCGGAGCGCCGTCTTGCTCGACAACGTTCCCTTCAGCTGCTGCGCGAGGTTGCCTGCGTCGCCGTCGAGCTCACGTGCAACCGCGTCTCGCTTCGCACGCGTGTACGGATGCTCGAGCTTGAACGACTGCACCTCGACACGGTCGATCGTCCCATTCGAGGCGGCGGTACCCCTGAGCTCCCAGCCTGCCGGCACCTCGAAGCTGAAACCTACCCCGTGAACCTGCTGCCAACTGGTGTTCCCCGACCCCCCGCAGCCTGCAAGGATGAGGGCAAGCACCAGCAATGGTTTGGCACCGAGTGACCTCGGAAAGGAGTGTCGTGAGATGAAGGCAAAAGACAAGGTTCAGGCCTCGGCAGAGAACCTCAAACCGTACGTCGAGCGGGCGATGGCAGACGAGAAGCTCCGGGACGACGTCATGCGCGCTTTCGGCTCCGCGCGGGAGATCTACAAGGATCTGATGGGCGAAAAGAGCAAGATCACGCTCGCAAGCCGCGTTGCGACCGACGACGACATCCGGAACAAGCTCCGCGACGCGATCGAGGATCTCCGGCACGCAAGCGAACGGCTCCAGGGCAAGAAGGAGCACCCCAGCCGAAACGCGACGCTCCTCGTGGCGGGAATCGCGCTCGGCCTGCTCTTCAACCCGATCACGGGCTCGGAGACGCGCCGCTTCATCAAGGAGATGCTGAGCTCGGGCGACGAGCACGGGCACGGCGCGAGCGGCGGCTCGAACGGCCGCTCGAGCTAAGAGCGCTTCGCGACGCCGAGACCGCCGGTCGCGATGTCGGTCGACCCGAGGAGCAGCGCGCCGGGCTCCGGCGCCTTGACGAGCCCCGGCGGGCTCGGCGCCCAGCCGGCCGTCACCGGAAACGGCAGGCTCGCGAGATGGCGCCACGACTCGAGGTACGACGTCGGGTCGACTGCGCCGTTTTCGCCGAGGTAGATCAGCGACACCGGGTGGACTTCGAAATGCAGGTGCATCGCGGTGCCGTCGCTGCCCGTGTTGCCCATGAAGCCGATCACCTCACCTGCCCGCACGTGCACGCCGTTTCGCACCGCCTGCGAGAACTCGGCGAGATCCGAGTAATAGAAGAGGTTGCCCTGGTGGTCGCGGAGCCACAGGCGGTTACCGGTGGCACGCGTCCAGCCGACTGAGAACACGGTTCCCGCCGCTGCGGCGACGAGCGGCTGGCCGAGAACGCCCTCGATGTCGTCACCGCGCACGAACGACGAACCGGTGTCCGCGCCGTAACTCGCAGCCAAGGTGGCGTCGCCGTACACGGGATACACGAACGGTCCCTGGCCGAGCGGCGGCGTGACGAGCTGCGGAACTCCGACGAGAGGGCCAAGCGACTTGGGCAGGAGCTGCGGCCGGTCGCCGGGCATCGCGACGACAGACTTCGGGACATGAATCGCACGGCCAGAATCGCCCGGAACGACTTCGGCTCCCGCATCGGAGCCCGCAACGAGTGCGAGCGCGAGTGCGAATGCCGCGATGCGGGCCACGGCTACGAGAGCTGTTTGCGCGCGAACTCACGAAAGCGCTCGCGCGCGTCGTCGTCCGGGCCGACCGGCACCGCCTCGGGCTCCGTCGAGCGCGCGACCTCCTCGGCGACCGCGCGCAGCTCATCGGCCACGGCACGGCGGTGCCGCGGCTCGCGCAGGAGCGCCTCGGCCCACGTCTCGGTGCCGTCGTATGCCGGAACGTCTTCGTCCACGAGCAGCCGGCCGAGCAGGATCCCGACGCGGATGTAGGCGAACGTCCCGAAGGCAAGCAGCTTGCGCGGCGAATCGACGAGATTCGCGATCTCCGGATCCTCTGCCTGGAGCTGCTCGACGATCGAGCCGATCGGCTCGTCGACAAGCGGGAACCAGATTTCCTCGGCTCCGGTCACTTGGGCAGTGTAGGCGATGATTCCCGGATGGAGCCTCTCGCGGCGCTCGCGGCAGAGCCCGGCGCGGCAGCTCTCGTCTTCGACGTCGACGGCACCCTTGCGCCGATCGTGGACGACCCCGCCGACGCCCTCGTCCCGGAGACGACCCGGGCCGAGCTGCGCAGGCTCGCAGCTCGATACGGCCTCGTCGCGTGCGTGAGCGGCAGGCCCGAAGATCGCGCACGGGCAATCGTCGGCGTGCCGGAGCTCGCCTACGTCGGCGAGCACGGGCTCGGCCTCGACCCCGACGCCGGCAAGTGGGCCGACGCGGTTCGGCGCTTCGTGGACGGTACGCATCGGCCTGCCGAGCGCAAGTCGTATTCGGCGGCGTTCCACTTCCGCACGGCAGACGACGAGGACGCAGCGCGCGCCGAGCTCGCGCAGGTCGCGGCCGCCGCGGAGGCATTGGGGCTTCGCACCCGCTGGGGCCGACAGGTGCTCGAGGTGCTGCCGCCGGTCGACGCCTCGAAGCGCACCGCGGTCGAACGCCTGCTCGCGCAGGCGAAGCTTCGCCGCGCGCTCTACGCGGGCGACGACACGACCGATCTGGACGCGTTCGCTGCGCTCGAGCGACTCGAGCTCGGCGTGCGTGTCGCGGTTGCGTCGGCCGAAGCGCCGACCGAGCTGCTCGAGCAGGCCGACGTCGTCGTCGAATCGCCGGTCGCGCTCGTGCGGGTCCTAGCCGAGCTTTAGCGCCGCGCGCACCTTCGCCGCCTGACGACGCGCGACGTCGAGCTCGGTGCGGCCCGCGTCGTCGACCGCGAGCCGGAGACGGTCGCCGCCGACGGGACGAACGGACGCTACCTTCGCCAGGTTGACGAGGTAGGAGCGGTGGATCCGCAGGAACCGCTCCTCGGGAAGCGCGGCTTCGAGCTCGCGCAGGGAGGCGGTCGAAAGATATGAGCGGTCGAACGTGTGCACCCGGCTGTAGTCGCCCTCGGCCTGCACGAAGCAGACCTGCTCCTGGTCGATCAGCTCGGTGCGGCCGCCTGCGACGACCGGCACCTTTCGCGGCTCGACCGGTGATCGGTGAACAGATGCGAGACGTTCGACCACGCGCGCGAGCCGGTCGGGATCCACCGGTTTCACGAGGTAGTCGAACGCCTCGACCGCAAAGGCGTCGACTGCGTACGCCGCGTGCGCGGTGACGAAGACGACCGCCGGGGGATCGACGCGGTCGCGCACGAGCCGCGCAGCGTCGAGGCCGGTGAGGCCCGGCATCTCCACGTCCAGGAAGACCGCGTCGAGCTCCGAGGCCTGCGTCAACGCGAGCGCTTCGGCCGCGTTCTTGGCCTCGCCTGCCACCTCGACGTCCGCGTGCGCACCAAGCAGATGGCGCAGCTCGGACCGCGCCGGCGCTTCGTCGTCGACGATCAGCACCCTCATGACACCGGCACCTCGAGCCGAACGACGGTGCCGAACGGAAAGGACCGAAGCCGCACGCCCTGTCCGTAGACGGCTGTCAGACGGTGATGGACGCTCGCGAGCCCGAGGCCGGTGCCGTCACGCTCGGACACTCCCGGCTCGAGCACGCGCTCGAGCGCTTCGCGCGCGATCCCGCGACCGTCGTCGCGAACCGTCACGCGCAGTCGTCCGCGTCGCACGCGCGCACGAACGATCAACCGCAGCGGCCGGTCGACCTTCCCGTGCTTGACGGCATTCTCAACGAGCGGCTGAACGAGGAACGGCGGCAGGCGAACCGAGAGCGCCTCGGCCGGCACGTCGATCGCGACGAGCAGTTGGTCGCCGAACCGCGCCTGCTCGAGATCGAGATAGCTCTGCACGTGCCGTAGCTCCTCTTCGAGCGTGACAAACTCGCCGGCGCGCACGAGCTTCGAGCGAACGTAGTCGGCAAACGCCAGCACGAGGCTGCGCGCGCGGTCGGGATCGGTACGAACGAGCGACGCGATCGTGTTCAACGCGTTGAAGATGAAATGCGGCTCCATCTGCGCCTGCATCGCGGCGGTCGCGGCGGTCGCGAGCTCGGACAGCTGAAGCTGGGCGGAGAGCTGCTCGCCGACGCCGGTGAGGAGCTCGACCACGGCCTGGTCGAGAGGCGAGCCGGCGGTCGCGTACGCAACAACGGCGCCGGCGGGGCCGTCCGAAAGCCGCAGCGGCACAACGGCGGCCGCACCCAGCGGGCAGGCCGGATTGCCGCATTCGACGCGGATACCGAGCGGCGCGAGCAGTGGTCTGTCGTCGGCGAGCGCTTCGTAGACGGGCCGAATCGGCCTGTCGCCTGCAGCGTGATGGTCGGCGCCGGCACCGACGAAGGCGAGGACGCGCTGACGATCGGTGACCGCCACGGCGCCAAAGCCGAGCTTCTCGAAGAGCTCGTAGGCGATCGTCCGCGCCGCGCTCTCCGAGAGCCCGCGCCTGAGCTCGGGCAGCGTGGCCGCGAGCAGCTCGAGCACGTGCGCCTCACGGCGCCGGACACGTGCTCTCGCCATCAGACGAGCTCGAGCACCTGCTCGAGCGCCGTGATCCGCAGACCACTCCAGTTTTCGAGGCCCTGCCAAACGGGCTCGCCGTGCGGAACGAAGAGCACGGGCGTCATCCCGACGCGCGCGGCGCCGCCGAGCTCGTCGTTTGCGCCGTCGCCGACGAAGATCGCGTCGCTCGGATCGACGCCCAGCGCCCGCACGGTCTCGAGGTAGATCTCCGGGTCCGGCTTGATCAACCCGCACGCCGAGGAGAACGTCTCCGCGTCGAAGAGCCCGGCGAGCTCCGTCTCCGGCCACGCCGCGGGAACCTCCTCCGAGCAGACGGTGATCAGGCCGAGCTTGACGCCGCGACCGCGCAGACGATCGACAACCTCGCGCGCGCCTCTGCGAAGCCGGAGAGCAGTCCGCGCGAAGTCATGTCGTGCGGCCACGTGCTCCTCGACGTGCTCCTCCGGAACGCCGAGCGCGCGATATGCATCGGCAAGCGGCCCCGTTTGCGACGCGCGGTAACCCTCGCGCCACCGCCGCTCGAATTCGTCGGCATCGATTGGAACGAGCCGCGCGAGTCGCGACTTCAACACGTCGGCGTCGCGCACGGGCCACTCGACGAGCGTGTCCCACAGATCGAAGACGACGGCTTTCATCGCTTCTTCCTGAGCTTCTCGAGCTGTTTCCACGTTCGCGTGTTCAGAACATCGTCCTTGGTCAGCCACGCGCGGCGTGCCTGCCCGACGCCGAGCTCGACGTAGTCGAGCGCCGACAGCTGATGCCCGTCGGAGTCGATCGCAAGCTTGAGGCCGGCCTCCCGCGCGGCGCGGGCATGCACGTCCCTCAGGTCGAGCCTGTCGGGTTGCGAGTTGATCTCGAGGAACGTCCCGGTCTCGACTGCCTTTGCGATCACGCGCTCGACGTCGACGGCAGCCGGCTCGCGACGGGAGATCTTCCGGTTCGTGAGGTGCCCGATGCAATCGACGTACGGGTGCTCCATCGCCGCGAGCACGCGTCCCGTGGGATCCTTGTCGAAGCTCGAGTGCACCGAAGCGACGACCCAGTCGAGACGAGCAAGAGCCTCGTCTGCGACGTCGAGCTTGCCGTCCGCGCGTATGTTCACCTCGATGCCCTTGAGGATGCGAAGCGGCACCTCCGCCTGCAGCGCGTCGATCGCCGCCCACTGGCGCGCGAGCAGGTCGCCGCGCAGCCGCTGGGAGTGGTCGCAGATCGCGTAGTACTCGTAGCCCTTCTCGACGGCACGCCCGACCATCTCGTCGAGCGTGTTCTTGCCGTCGGACCAGGTCGTGTGCGTGTGCAGGTCGCCTCGGATGTCTCGCTGCTCGACGAGCCTCGGAAGGCCGGCGTTGCGCGCCGCGTCGAGTTCGCCGCCGTTCTCGCGCAGTTCGGGCGGAATCCACGCGTAGCCGAGAAACGCGTACACCTCCTCCTCGGTGGCGAATGCGTGCACCTCGCCGCTCTCGACCTCGGCGATGCCGTACTCCGAGACCGAGAGGCCACGGCGCACAGCGGCTTCGCGGAGGGCGACGTTATGGTCTTTCGAGCCGGTGAAGTGCTGCAGCAGGTTGCCATAGGACTCAGGCGGCACGACGCGCAGGTCGAGGCGCAATCCGTTTTGCGAGACGACGGTGGCCTTCGTGCCTCCGCGTGCGACCACCTCGACGACCCAGTCCGCCGAGCAGAACGCATCGAGCAGCGCGTCGGCGTCGTTCGCGGTCGCGATCAGGTCGAGGTCGCGAACCGTCTCGCGGTAGCGGCGCGCGGAGCCGGCGATCGACACCTGCAGCGCCGCCGGATGCGCGGCGAGCTCTGCTGCGACCTCGCGCAATCGCGGGAGCGTGTTCCCGAGGAGGGCGCGCTGGGATCCTCCACCTCCATCCGCGCGCGGCCTGGCGAGCGCGGCGAGGATCTTCTCCTCCGACTTCGCGCCGAGCCCGGCGACCCCGCGGAGCTGCTGGGCTTCCGCAGCTGCGCGGAGCGCGTCGACGGTCGTGATCCCGACCTCGAGCCAGAGCCGCCGTGCCGTCTTCGGCCCGAGACCGGGAAGCTTCATGAACGTCGCCACCTCTGCGGGGACCTCGGCTTTGCGTTTCGAAAGGGCGTGGATCTCACCGTCCTCGACCACCTCGACGATCTTCTGCTCGATCGTCTTGCCAATTCCCTGCAGCTCCTTCGCGCGCCCGTCGAGGGCGAGCTGCGCAACCGAGCTGCCGGTCTCGCGGATGCGCGACGCGGCGCGACGGTACGCAGTAATTCGAAAGCCGTCTGCGCCCTCGAGCTCCATCAGGTCGGCCAGCAGGTCGAACTGCGCTGCGAGGTCACCATTCCTCGGCAGCTTCGAGGTCACTTACCCGATGATACGCCCTAGCCTTGAGAGCGACTATCTGCCTTCCGACTTACAACGAGCGCGAGAACCTCGAGCGGATGGTGCGCGCGCTCGGAGACGTGCTGCGCGACGCCGACCGCGTGCTCGTGATCGACGACGGGTCCCCGGACGGAACCGGCGAAATCGCTGACCGGCTCGCGGGCGAGCTCGGTTTTGTCGACGTGCTGCATCGCGAGCGCAAGGAGGGGCTCGGTCCCGCATATCGCGCCGGCTTCCGCAAGGCGCTCGCCGACGGCGCGGAGCTTCTGCTCGAGATGGACTGCGATTTCTCGCACGACCCGAACGACGTGCCGCGCCTCATCGCCGCAGCCGAGGGCGGCGCCGACCTCGTGCTCGGCTCGCGCTACATCCGCGGCGGCTCGATCCCGAACTGGGGCTTCGTGCGTCGCGCGATCTCGCTCGGCGGCAACGTCTATGCGCAGGCGATCCTCCAGAGCCGGCTGCGCGACCTGACCGGCGGCTTCAAGTGCTTTCGGCGCAAGGTGCTCGAGACGATCGACCTCGGCGAGATCGACTCGCGCGGTTATGCCTTCCAGATCGAGACGACGTACCGCGTTCTGCGCGCAGGCTTCAACGTCGTCGAGGTGCCGATCTCCTTCGTCGATCGCGAGCACGGGCATTCGAAGATGAGCCGCGCGATCGTGCTCGAGGCGGTGTGGAAGGTGCCGGTGATCCGGCTCCAGGCGCTGACGGGCCGCCTGTAAGTAACCTGGAGACATGCGCGATGTCACCGACGCATCGTTCGAGCAGGACGTGTTGCAGGCCGAGCGGCCCGTGGTCGTCGACTTCTGGGCGTCGTGGTGCGGCCCATGCCGCGCGGTCACGCCCGTGCTCGAGCAGATCGCCGGCGAGACCGAGAAGGTCGAGTTCGTCAAGCTGAACATCGACGACAATCCCGCCATCGCCTCTCGCTACGACGTGCTCTCGATCCCGACGGTGATCCTGTTCGACAGCGGCGAGGCGAAAGAGACGATCGTCGGCGCGCGCCCCGCAGGTCACTTCCGCACAGCGTTCGAGAGCTACCTGTAGTGCTCGTAGCCCTGTAGCGCGGCGGGTACCCCGTCGCGGAGGAGCTCGAGGCCCATGCCGGTCTCGACGCGCCCGATCACCGGGAAGTCGCCCGCATCCTCGACGGCCGCGAGCAGCTCGTAGTCCTCGCCGAAGCCGAGATCGTCGATCGTCGCACCTTCGCCGAGCGGGACCGCATCGAGTTCGATCACGCAATGGACTTCTGAGCGCCGCGCGAGGTGCCCGGCGTCGACGGCGATGCCGTCGGAGATGTCGAGCATCGCGTGCGCGGTGCGCGCGAGCTTTTTGCCCTCGTCGATCCGGCGGGGAGGTCTCAGGTAACGGCCGTCGCGGAACGCCGCACTCGCCCCGCCGAGCGGACCGGTGATGACGAGCACGTCGCCCGGCCGCGCGCCGTCGCGGCCGGGGACGCGGGCCGAGTGGCCGATCGCCGTGACGACGATCGAGAGCTCCGACGCCGAAGTCGTGTCGCCGCCCACCACCGGCACGCCGCACTCGGCGATTCCCTCGTAGAGCTCGACGATGTCGTCGCTGTCGGTCGACGGAGGCGCACCGAGGATGACTGCGAACGCCTCGGGGTCTGCGCCCGACGCGGCGAGGTCGCTGAGGTTCACGGCGGCCGCGCGGTAGCCGAGATCACGGAACGAAATCCAGTCGAGCCGAAAGTGCACCCCCTCGACGAGCGCATCCTGCGTCACGACGCGGTTGCCCGCAAGCTGGGCGGCGTCGTGCTCGACGCCCACGATCAGTCCGCGGCGCTCGAGCTCGGCGAGGAGCCCGATCTCACCGATGCGCGAGAGCTTCATCCACGGCCTCCCGCAATGCGGGATCGGTAGCGGCCCTGATCACGGCCACGCCAAACGCGCCGGCCCGGATGCATTCGGCTGCGTTCAAAGGATTGATGCCGCCGATTGCGATCACCGGAATGTTGACGGCGCTGCAGATGCGGGCGAGCTCGCCGAGGCCGATCGCGGGGTCGGCGTCCCCCTTCGACGGCGTCGGCCAGATCGGGCCCACGCCGAGATAGTCGGCGTCCGCCGACAGCGCCTGCTCGAACGTGACCGCGGAGCGGCCCAGCATGAGACCGCGCGCCCGCGCGCGGTCTGCGTCCGGGTCCGACTGGCCGAGGTGGACACCGTCGGCGCCGAGCTCGAACGCCGCGTCGACATCGTCGTTGACGACGAACGGCGTCCCGAGAGCGCGGAAGCCCCGGCCCGCCGCGACGATCTCCTCGGTCGAGCCCTTGACGCGAAGTTGCACGACCGTCGCGCCCGCGACGATCGCACGGCGCGCCGTCTCGAGATCCGGAACGATCGCATGAACCTTCACGACACCCTCGCCCGGCTGTCGAGCGTCTCCGGGTCGAGCGCGGCGAGCGCGTCGTAGAGCGCGACGTGAAAACTGCCGGGGCCTTTGGCCTCCGCCGCTGCATCTTCCCCGGCGACGCCGAAGGCGACGAGGGCCTCGACGGCCCCGTCGAACGGCGATTGCGCGACCGCGGCGAAGCAGCCGGTGACGGCGCTCGACATGCAGCCCGTGCCGGTGATCGCCGCGAGCAGTGGGTCGCCGTTCGCGATCGCGACGACGGAGACGCCGTCGGACACGTGGTCGACGGGCCCAGTCACAGATGCGACAACGCCGAGCTGCGAAGCTGCAGCGCGCGCAAGTTCGGCCGGATCGCCTCCCGCGCCGATCGACTCGACACCACGCACCTCGGCGGCGACCCCGACGAGGGTCGACACCTCGCCCGTGTTGCCGCGCAGCACCGCGACGTCGAGCTCGTCGAGGATCTTGCGCGCGGTGTCGGTTCTGTAGCGTGTCGCGCCGGCGCCGACCGGGTCGAGCACGATCGGGATGCCGCGTTCGTTCGCGACGCGGCCGGCGGCGAGCATCGCGTCGACCCAGTGCGGGGAGAGCGTGCCGATGTTGAGCACGAGCGCGCCTGCAAGCGCGGCCATCTCCTCGACCTCTTCGCGAGCGTGCGCCATGACGGGCAGTGCACCGAGTGCGAGCGTCGCGTTGGCCGTCTCGTTCATGACGACGTAGTTCGTGATCTGATGGACGAGCGGCCTGCGCTCGCGCAGTCGCCGCAGCGACTCACCTGCGTTCATCGGATCGCTCCCTTCAGGTTGAGGACGTCGACCGGCCCCTCGCCCCGGCCGATCTCGGCAAGGCCGTTGCGAACCGCTTCGCCCGCGGTTCGGGCGGCGTTGCGCGCCGCGTCGACGAGTGGGATCCCGCGCGCAAGGAGCGCTGCGAGAGTGGCCGAGTGCGTGCAGCCGGCGCCGTGCGTCGCCCCGCTCGGATAACGCGGTACCGGAATCTCGACGTGCGCTTCACCGTCGAAGAAGTGGTCGACCGGCTCGTCGCCATGGCCGCCGGTGACGATGACCGCCGCAGCGCCGAGCTCGTGGATCCGCGCGGCGAGCTCCTGTCGTGTGCCGGGGCCCGCAAGCGCCTCGGCCTCGTGCAGATTCGGCGTGACGACGTTTGCAAGCGGAAAGAGCCTCGTGACGAGCGTCTCGACCGCATCCTCCTCGAGGAGCCGCGCCCCCGAGCTCGCGAGCATCACCGGGTCGACGACGAGTGGGACGGGATGCTCCTCGAGAAAGTCCGCCACCGTCTCGATCAGCCGCCGCGAGAAGAGCATCCCCGTCTTCGCAGCGTCCACGCCGATATCGCCGAAGACAGCTTCGAGCTCGGCCGTGACAAAGTCGCCCGGGAGCTCGTGGATCACCGCAACGCCGATCGTGTTCTGCGCGGTGAGCGCGACGATCGCGGAGGCGCCGAAGACGCCGGCGGCCGCGAAAGCCTTGAGGTCGGCCTGGATGCCGGCGCCACCGCCGGAGTCGGAGCCTGCGATCGTGAGCGCTCGCGGTATGGACATCTCACTCCCTTCGCCGGCATGACCCGGATCAGGTTCGACGGGTGTGATCTCAGCCGCGACTTCGCGACACCCCGGTACCCGAAGCCTAGTCGCGCCCGGCCATGACGTGAAGCGCCCGCTCTCTGCCGTCGCTGTGGAGAAATCGTCACAGAGTCGGTACGAACACGCGACGACGGCGCGCTAGCGTAGGACTTGGGTTGGGTCCCCCTGGGCGGGCGGGGTGCGGACCGAGAAGGAGGGTGAGGCGCTCGATGACGACGACAACCGATTCCGCGCTTCTCCTCCAGGGCGAAGAGCTCGCGCACCGCGCCGAAGAGTCGGCGCGCGCTGCACGAACGGCCCCGCTCCCCGAGGTGCTCGACCCGCGTGTGCGCGACGCCGTCGGGCTCGACGAGCTTTACGTCCACCAGCGCTTCGCCTGGGATGCTGCGGCAGACGGCGGGCACTTCGTCGTCACGACCGGAACGGCCTCCGGGAAGACGCTCGCCTTCAACCTGCCGGTCCTCGACGCGCTCACGCGCGATCCAAAGTCGCGGGCGCTCTACCTCTATCCGACGAAAGCGCTCGCGCAGGATCAGTTCCGCGCTCTCAACTCGTACAAGCTGCCGCAACTCCGCCCGGCGATCTACGACGGCGACACGCCGGTCGAGCAGCGACGCCAGATCAGGCGCACGGCGAACGCGATCCTCACGAATCCGGACATGCTCCACGTCGGCGTCCTGCCGCATCACGACCGCTGGGGCGATGTGCTCGCGAACCTCCGCTACGTCGTCATCGACGAGGCGCACGTCTATCGCGGCGTCTTCGGCTCACACGTCGCGAACGTCCCTCGCCGCCTTCGGCGGCTGGCACGGATCTACGGCTCGGAGCCGCAGTTCCTGCTCGCATCGGCCACGATCTCGAACCCCGGCGAGCTCGTCCTGCAGCTGCTCGGACTACCGGTGACCGTGATCGGCGACGACGGCGCGCCGCGAGCCGAGCGCACAGTCGTCCTCTGGAACCCGCCGCTGCTCGACGCCGAGCTCGGCCTGCGCGGCTCCGCGCTCGCCGAAGCCGCGAAGCTGCAGGCCGGCTTCGTCGAGCAGGGCCTTCGCACGCTGACCTTCGCGAAGAGCCGCAAGGCCGCCGAGCTGATCCACCGCTTCACCGCCGAGCGGCTTGGTGATGACAGCCGCCTTTCGCCCTATCGCGCCGGCTACACCGCCGCGCAGCGGCGCGAGATCGAACGGCGCCTCGCCGAAGGCGAGCTTCTCGGCGTCTCAGCGACCAACGCACTCGAGCTCGGCATCGACGTCGGCCTGCTCGACGCCGTGATCTCGGTCGGCTTTCCGGGAACTGTCGCGTCGCTCCGCCAACAGTGGGGCCGAGCCGGCCGCCGGAATCACGGAATCGCGGTTCTCATCGCGACCGAGGACGCGCTCGACCAGTACTTCATGCGCGAACCGGACAAGCTGCTCGGCCGTCGAGTCGAGGCGGCGATCCTCGATCACGAGAACGACCGCGTCCTCGCCGGACACGTGCGCGCTGGGTCGTTCGAGGCGCCGCTCACCGACGCCGACACAGACATCCTCGGCCCACGCGCACTCGAGCTCGCGGCGATCGACCCCGAGCTCAAGCGCACCCCGAGCGGATTCGTCTGGGGCGGGAAGGACTACCCGTCGGGCCGTATCGGGCTCCGCTCGGCCGACGCCGACGCGTTTGCGATCGTCGACGCGTCGTCGGGCGCGATGCTCGGCACCGCAGAGCGCTCGCGCGCCTACACGACCGTGCACCCGGGCGCCGTCTATCTCCATCTGGGCGAGTCGTATCTCGTCCGCGAGCTCGACGAGCGCACGCTCCGGGCGATCGTCGAGCCGATCGACGTCGACTGGTACACGCAGGTGAAGAAGGAAACGCAAACGACGATCGTGGAGCCGCGCCACGAAGAGAGGCGGCTCGGGATGAGTGTCGTCTTCGGCGAGATCGAGGTCTCCGAGCAGGTGATCGGCTACGAGCGCAAGACGGTGCAGTCGCAGGAACGGATCGAGCTCGTGCCGCTGACGATGCCCGTGACGAACTTCGCGACCGAAGCCGTTTGGTACGTGCCCGAGCCCGATCAGCTCGAGGGGCTCCACGAAATGCCCAAGCTTCTCGGCACGCTCCACGCCGCCGAGCACGCGATGATCGCGATGCTGCCGCTCTGGGCGATGTGCGACCGCTGGGACATCGGCGGCCTGTCGACGAACATCCACCCGCAAACCGACCGGCCCACCGTCTTCGTCTACGACGGCCATCCCGGTGGTGTCGGCATCGCAGAGCGCGGCTTCGAGCAGTTCGAGGGTTGGGTCGCAGACACGGCGGCGATGATCGCCGGCTGCCCCTGCCACGACGGCTGCCCGTCCTGCATTCAGAGCCCGAAGTGCGGAAACCTCAATGACATGCTCGACAAGGCAGGCGCGCTGGAACTGCTCATGCGGCTGTCCATAGAGACGGACGCGCGGGAAACCCGCGCGTCCTGAGGTCGGCGCCGACAAGCGGCGCCTTAGCGACATGCTCGACAAGGCGGGCGCGCTGGAACTGCTCAATCGGCTAACGAGCGCAGCGCCTTCGTGAGCGACTGCCGCGTCGTGAGCACGCCCGCGTAGAGATCGCCGCGCGCGGAAACCCGCTCGAGCACGACGGGCATCGTGAACCGCGACGGGTCGAGCTGCGCGTCCACCTCCTCCCACCCGAGCGGCGTGGAGACGGGCGCACCCGGGTGCGGCCGCACCGAGTAGACGGACGCGATCGTCTTCCCCTCGCCGTTCTGGTTCGCGTCGATCAACACGCCACGCCGTCGTGATTTCGCCCATTGCGTTGTCGCCAGCTGGGGCCGCGTGCGGGCGATCGTGCCCGCGACAATCTCGGCGAACGCGCGCGAGTCCTCGTAGGTCGAGCGCCGGTCGAGCGGCACGAGGATGTGGAAGCCCTTGCCGCCCGACGTCTTCGGAAACGACGCGAGCCCGACTCCGTCGAGTAGCTCCTTCACGAGCAGCGCGACCTCGATCGTCTGCGACCACGGCACGCCGGGCGTCGGGTCGAGGTCGAAGAGCACCCAGTCGGGACGGTCGGGCTTGTCGACACGCGAGTACCAGGTGTTCATGTCGATGCAGCCCATGTTCACCATCCAGAGCAGCGCAAGCTCGTCGTTCACGAGCGGGAAGTCGACCCACTTCCGCTCGCGACTTGCCGACCGTGTCGAAACGAGCGCACGGTGGGTCGGGATCCATTCCGGCATGTGCGACGGCGCGTCCTTCTGGAAGAACGCCTTGCCGGAGGCGCCGTCGGGATAGCGGCGCATCGTGAACGGCCGGTTCTTCAGATGCGGCAGGAGC
>DASYAO010000060.1:0-4156 GCA_036501285.1 Gaiellaceae bacterium | reverse complement strand
CGAGTTCGGTGAGTCCCAGACCTCGAGCTTGAGCTCGATGTTGAGCGGCACGTCGCCGAACGACGAACCCTCCATCCGGATGTACGCCCACTTGCGGTCGGTGAGCCAGGGCACGTAGTCGGAGGGGCCGACGTGGACGTTACCCTCGCCGAGGTCGTAGTCGAGCATCGACGTGACGGCGTTCGTCTTCGAGATCTTCTTCGACTCGAGCCGTTCGCGCTCGAGCATGTTCAGGAAGTCGGAGTTGCCGCCGACGTTCAGCTGCATCGTCTTGTCGAGATGCACTCCGCGCTCGCGGTAGAGCGAGGTGAGCACGCGATGCGTGATCGTCGCTCCGACCTGTGACTTGATGTCGTCACCGATGATCGGGCAGCCGGCTTCCTCGAAGCGCCGCTGCCAGTACGGCTCGCGCGCAATGAAGACCGGCATGCAGTTGACCATCGCGCAGCCCGCCGCAAGGATCTGTTCCGCGTACCACTTCGTCGCCTCTTCGGAGCCGACCGGGAGGTAGTTGACGACGACGTCGACCTTGCGCTCCTTGAGGATCCCGACGACGTCGTCGGTCTCTCCGGGCGCCTTCTCGACGATCTGCGAGAGGTACTTGCCGATGCCGTCATGCGTCATGCCGCGCGAGACCTTGATGCCCGTCTTCGGCACGTCGGCGAACTTGATCGTGTTGTTGGGATGCGCCCACATCGCGTCCGCGATGTCCTCGCCGACCTTGCCTTTGACGACGTCGAACGCTGCGACGACCTCGATGTCGCTGATGTGGTACCCGCCGAGGTTGACGTGCATCAGGCCGGGAACGAAGTGGTCGTCCGCGGCGTCCTTGTAGTACTCGATGCCTTGAAGCAGCGAGTTGGCGCAGTTGCCGACGCCGATGATCGCGACGCGGATCTTGTCCTCGCCGGAGACGTGGCCGTTCGACGAGCCGTTTTCCTTACTCATGTGAGCCTCCGAGGATCTGCTTCCGGACGTGCAGCACGCGCTGGACGACCGTCACCCACGCGGTCAGCGTGAGCAGCACGATCGCCCAGGGCAGCACGCCCCAGGGAGCGAGGACGAGACCTGCGGTGATGACGACGACGCGCTCGGCCCGAGAGCCGATGCCGACATCGCCACGGAGCCCGAGCGCTTCCGCGCGGGCACGGGTGTACGAGACGAGAAACGAGCCGGCGACGGCGGCGACCGTGACGACGACGAAGACGTCGCGACCGTGCCGGGCGAAGATGTAGGCGATCGCAGCGAGCATGAAGCCCTCGCTGATGCGGTCGGTGGTCGAGTCGAGAAACGCGCCGAACGGCGTCGTCTTGCCACCGGCACGCGCGAGCGCGCCGTCGAGGATGTCGAGCACCGAGCCGGCCACGAACACGACCGCGGCGAGCCAGTAGAAGAGCAGGTGGTCGCGGTTTTCGAAGAGCGCGAGCACCGAGGCGGCGAGGCAGAGCGCGACGCCGCTCGCCGTGAGCGCGTTCGGTGTCACCCGGGTGCGGGCGAGACCGGTGATCGAGCGCGAGGCGAGGCTGCGTGCGCCGGTGGTGTAGCCCTGCTTGAGGGCGGCCGCTCTCTGCACGTTTGGACCGTACCAGGGTCTCCGCCGGCCGGATCTCACGGCATCGGTGGGCGGTGGGTCAGGCTCGGTGAGCGGTGTAGATGCGCCGCGCTGCAGGGCCGTAGACCATCGACATCGCCAGGATCGCGACGCCGAGGCCCGCAATGCAGTCCAGCCAGAAATGGTTGCCGCTCGCCATCACGACGAACCAGACCCAGGCGGGCCAGACCGACCAGAAGAGCTTCGCCCACCACCGCTTTGCGATCAGGGCGAGCACGATCCCGACGATCAGCGAGTCGGCGGCGTGCAGGCTCGGCATCGCCGCGTACGGGTTCGCTGCGAGCTGGACGAGCCCGTCCGAGTGCGCGTCGGCGAAGCCGACGTCGAGCAGCCGCGGCGGCGCCATCGGCATGAAGACGTAGCCGAAGAGCCCGAGCACGTTTGCGAGCAGGATCGTGTTGCGGAAGCGGGTGAACGCCTCGTGCCGTCGGAGGTAGACGTAGAGCAACGCCAGTCCGAGCACCGTGAACTCCGAGTTCCAGTACGTCCACGAGACAGCGAGCGCGAGCCAGTGTCGCTGATCGACGAACTGCTGGAACGTGAGCTCGTAGAAGCGGTGGGTGATCCGTTCCTCGAGATCGAGGACGCGGATGCCGTTGGCGAACGCCTTGGCTGGATTGCGGTCGGCGAGACCCCGCGCAAGCTGGTAGGCGAAGACGAACCCGAACCAGATGGCGAGCTGGCGGCCGAAATCGGCCCAACCACGCGGCAAGTAGCGCCGCCCGACTGCGACGACGGTGGTCACCCGGTGGATTCTAGTCGCCGCTCCCGACTACGGGGAAGCCCGGGCGGCAGTCACAGGGCCCCGGCCGATGCCGGGGCCCTGACGCCTGTCCACCTGACGGACTAGCCGACCCGGTTGAAGTAGCGAGCGGTGATCGTGCCGATGCCCGTGACCTGGTCCCAGCCCTTGTCGGTGTTCAGGGACGAGTCCTGGTCGAACGTGCGCACCGAGTAGACGATGCCGTCGTCGCCGTTCTCACTGTTCACGTAGTCGGAACGGACGTTGCCCGGGTCCGGCTGCGTCGCTTTCGGGTCGTAGAACGTGCTCTGCCCGTTCGACTGGCTCTTCAGCGCGTAGAGGAGCGGGTTCGCGAAGCCGAACGCATGCCCGGCTCCCTGCTGTGCAACCGCCTGCGCACCCGCGAGGAGCGGCGAGGCGAGGCTCGTGCCCCCGACGCGGTACTCGCCGTAGTGGTTCCCGGCCGGGCCGAAGACGCTCGAGTCTGCGAACGCCTGCGTCTGCCCGATCAGCATGCCGGTCGTCGGGTCAGCGTCCATCGCGATGTCCGGCACCGCACGGCAACCGTTCGGGTTGTCGTTCGCGTCGGTCGGGCAGAGCGATTGGTTGTCCGGGACGATCCCGTTCTGGTAGCTCGGCTGTCCTGCGCTCGCGACCGTGTTCGGCCACAGGCCGGTCAGGCCGACGTTGCCGAGCAGGCTGTAGCCGCCGCCCGCGCCGTACTGGAACGGAAGCGACTGCACCCAGCTCGAGCCGTCGCTCGAGAGGCTCCACTTCGACGTGCCCCAACCCGTCTCGAAGAGACGCGTGTTGGAGTTGCCGATCGCAAGCGACGTGCCGCCGACTGCGGTCACGAGTGGATCCTCGGCCGGCCAGTCCGGTGAGATGAAGCCGGAGTTCTGCGCCTCGTCGCCTTCGTCGCCCGACGAGAAGTAGAAGCCGATGCCCTCGACGGCACCCTGCTCGAACGTCGCCTCGTAGGCGGCGACCGAGCCGGGATCGAAGTCGAGGCACGGCGTGTCCGGCGTGCAGCCGAACTGCGGCAGGTTGGTGATGATCGTCGGCTCGCCCCAGGAGTTGGTGACGATCGACGCCTTGTCGTCCGAGACGACCTGCTGGAGCGCTGCGAGCAGGTCGGTGTCGAGACAGCTCGTCGCGCCGTAGTAGGCGACATTCGCCCCGGTCGCCATGCCGTGCACGGCCTCGACGTCGAGCGTCTGCTCGCCATACCAGTTGTTGCCGCCACCGCACTCGCTTACGACTGTCGGGTCGCTCGACTCGGGAGCGCTGTCGTTCGCGAACTGGCTCCCCGTGAACGTCGGGTCACTGCGGTTCGTGGCGTACTGATTCGCATCCGACTCGAGGGTCGGTGAGTCGAACGCGTCCGTGATCGCGACCGTCTGGCCTGCGCCGTTGTTCCCGGTCGAGCTGACGCCGTAGGCACCGCGGTACTGGGACGGCGTGTAGCCGCACGGGGAGTACGGCAGGACCTTGCCGTTGAACTTCGGCAGGCTCTGCGCGCTCTTTTGGCCGTAGAACGACGAGCACGGCTGTGCGTTGACGAATCCCGCCTCGGGGCTGAAGTCGTCCGTGACGAAGTGCCCGAACGTCGACAGGCCCGTGACCGTCTGCACGAGTCCGGCGACCGAGCTCGGAACGGTGAAGTCCGAGGTCGGAGCCTGCTGGCTCGTGCCGTTGACCGAGTACAGGCCGAGCTGAGCGCCGAATGCGGTCTGCATCGCGCCTGCAGTGCCGGAGACCGACACATAGTGGTTGTCCGGCCCGACGGAGGTGACAGTCAG
>DASYAO010000059.1:0-14340 GCA_036501285.1 Gaiellaceae bacterium | reverse complement strand
GAGACGGGCGGCCACTCGATCGTCGAGTTCCTCGAGGCCGACGAGCGCGGCGCCGACGCGGCGATCATCTTCGACGGCGGCATGATCCGGCGCGACGTGCCGTGCTTCAACGTCGCGGTACGCGGCATGAACTATTTCCACGTCACGCTGCGCACCGGCGAGCGCGACTTGCACTCGGGCATCTTCGGCGGCGGCGCGCTGAGCGCAGCCCACGCGATGATCCAGATGTTGTCGACGCTGATCGCGCGCGACGGGCGTCTCGTCGAACCGTTGCGCGAGGGCATCGTTCCGCCGACCGACGAGGAGCTCACCGGCTGGCGCGAGCTGCCGGCCGGCGGGAGCGAGCTTGCGGATCAGGGCGCGCGCCCGATGGATGCGCAGGCAGCCGAGGAGTTCTACCTCCG
Organism: Gaiellaceae bacterium; assembly: GCA_036501285.1. Classification (GTDB taxonomy): domain Bacteria; phylum Actinomycetota; class Thermoleophilia; order Gaiellales; family Gaiellaceae; genus PALSA-600. The sequence goes on along the minus strand of DASYAO010000059.1, from coordinate 13,936 downwards.
CACGTTCGCCGAGCCGACATTCGAGGTGAACGGGATCGAGAGCGGCTCGCCGCGCCTGCAGAAGACCGTGCTGCCCGTCGAGGCGCACGCAAACATCTCGACGAGGCTCGTCGCCGATCAGGATCCCGACCGCATCGCAGCGACGGTCGAGCGGCTGCTCCGCGAAGCGGCGCCCGAGGGCGCCGAGTTGACGATCGAGCGGTTGAGCTCGTCGCCGCCGGGACTCGTTCCGCCCGACGCGCCGGCGATCAAGCTGGGCCAGGACGCCTTCGAGCGTGTGGTCGGACGGCGGCCGGTGCTGATCCGGACGGGCGGGACGATCCCGCTCGTCCCGGCGCTCTCCGCGAAGGGGATTCCGGCGATCGTGACCGGGTTTCTGCTGCCCGACGGCCAGATCCACTCGCCGAACGAGCGGCTCGTCGCCGACTACGTCCCGCTCGGGATCGCGACCGCCCGCGAGCTCTTCCGCGAGCTGGCAGCGCTCTAGGGTCTGACCCCGCGAGGGGCCAGACCCCGAATGCTGCGCTACTGCTCCGGTGCGGGCGCCGGCTCGTGGTCGCCGACGTGAGCTGCCGGGACGGCCTCGACCTGCGCGAGCGAGTCGGCCCGCGGTGCGCGGATGCGCACGGTGATCCGGTCTCCGGCCTTGAGCTGCGACGGGTCGATCACGGTCGGCACGCGTCCCTGCCAGAGCAGGAAGATCGTGCCGTCGTCGTACGTGAACGCCTGCGCGAGCGACTGCCCGAGCATCGCGTGCAGCGCCTTCCAGTTGCCGCTGTCGACGTTCAGCGCGACGTGTCCACCTGACTGCGGGCCGGAGACCGTCCCGATGAACAGCCAGAGCGGCTTACCGCCGCCGCCCGCTGCGGTGTGATCCGCAAGCGCTGCGGCAGGCGTGCCCTCGATCTGCTGCAGCGTCGACCCGTGCGGTGCGCGGATGCGAAGCGCGACGTAGTCACCCTGCTGCAGGCTGCCGGTGTTGCCGACGTGCGGCACGCCGTGCGACCAGATCGTCACGGCCGTGCCTGAGCCGAGTGCGAAGTTCTGATCCTGGCTCTGACCGACCAGCGCCGTCAGGCCGGCATGGTTCCCGGTCTCGACCTGGACAGCGACGCTGGTCGCGTTCGGGCCGGGGGCGGTCAGAAGCTCGCCCGAGAACGTGTAGAGCTGTCCATGTGATCCGTGGTGGCCACGGTTTGCGACCGCGCTCCCGCCGAGCGCTCCGCATGCGACGACGGCGGCCGCAAATGCGAGTGTGAGGCGGAACTTCATCGGACCCTCCTTGAGTGAGTTCACGCTTCACGTTTTGCCCCAGGGGTTTGAGCGTTCCTGGGTGCGCACGTCAAATCGACGCAAAATCGCTCACCAGGGTGGCGGATTGTGCACCCAGCGCCCGCCCACCATCGTCGCCACGACCTCGGCGTCGAGGTCCTCCCACGGATCGCGGTCGAGGACGACGAGATCGGCCGCGTACCCGGGGAGGAGCTTCCCGCGACGGCGCTCGTCACCGGCGAGCCAAGCGGGGGACAGGCAGGTCGCCTCGAAGGCCTGCTGCACCGTCACCGTCTGTTCGGGATGCCACGCTGCGCGTTCGTCGATTGTCCGGCGCACGCCGGCCCGCACACCCGCAAGCGGATCGAGCTCCTCGATCGGAGCATCGGAGCCGTTGGCGACGACGGCACCGGATTCGAGCAACGAGCGATACGCGTATGCACCGTCGAGCTCGCCGCTCCAGAACCGCTCGGCGAGGTCGCGATCGGACGGCGCGTGCGAGAACTGCACCGACGCTGCGACCCCGATCGACGCGAAGCGGCCGACATCCTCCGGCGCGAGCAGTTGCGCATGCTCGATGCGGTGGCGAAGGCCGAGCGGCTGCCAGAGCTCACGCGTTTCCTCGAACGCGTCGAGCGCGGCGCGGTTCGCGCCGTCGCCGATCGCGTGCACCGCGACCGGGAAGCCTGTGGCCGCTCCGGCGCGGACGATCTCGGCGAGCTCTTCGCTCGTCGTGATGTGCACGCCCGAGCCGTCGAGCCGCCACGCGGTCTCTGAGCCGAGCGTCCCGTCCATGAACACCTTCAGGTAGCCGACGCGCAGCATCGGGTTCCCGAAACCCGAGCGCATGCCGACCTCGCGCAGCTCTTCGACCTTTTCGGCCGGCAGCGACTGCCAGACCCGCAAGGTCAGTGAGCCGGCGGATTCGAGCGTCTGCCAGAGCCTGAGCGCGCCGAGCCAGCCGTCCTTGTCGTGCACCGCCGTCACGCCGCGCGACGCGGCGAGCTTCAGTCCCTTGCGCATCGCCTCGAGGTACTCGTCATCGGGCGCGCCGAGGTAGCGCCCCTTGAACTGCCAGCACGACTCCTCGCGCAGGATGCCGTTCGGCTTGCCGCCGGCGTCGCGCTCGACGACGCCGCCGTCGGCCTCGAGGTCGCCGTTCGCGAACGAGAGCGCGGCGGAGTTGAGCCAGAGCGAGTGGTAGTCCTTCGCGAGCAGAGCGATCGGCGTCTCGGGGGCGATCGCGTCGAGTTGCTGCCGGGTCGGCTGCTCGGCCCACGTGCCGCTGCGCCAGCCGAAGCCACGGAGGATGCGGCCGGGGCGCTGGTCGGCCCCGCGTACACGCGCGAGTGCCTCCTCGAGCGATGCGCAGCCTTCGAGTGACAGCTGCTCCTGCGCGAGGGCCCAGGTCGGAAAATGGACGTGCGCGTCGTTCAGGCCGGGGACGACCACACGCCCGCCGAGATCGAGGACCTCGGGGGAGGCGAGCGCCGTCTCGTGCACGCCGATGCCGCCTGCGATCTGCCCGCCGGCGATCGCGAGCGCGCGCTGGGTCGGCACCTGCCGGTCGAGCGTGCGGATGAGGCCGTTCTCGAGGATCACGAGCAAGACAGAATCTACGCGTGCCCAAGGTTGAGTTGTCGAACCCCGATCGCGTCCTCTTTCCGGGCGAGGGGATCACGAAGGGCGATCTCTTCGCCTACTACGAGCAGGTCGCGACCGCGCTCGTGCCTCATCTGCGTGACCGGCCGTTCACGATGAAGCGGTGGCGGGAGGGACTGCCCGGCGGCAGCTTCTTCCAGAAACAGGCGCCGAAGGGAATGCCGGAGTGGATCCCGCGGCGCACGTTCCAGACCTTCCCCCGCGAAGGTGGGACGCGGATGGTCGATTTCCCGCTCGTCAATTCGGAGGACGCACTCCTCTGGATGGTGCAGATGCACTGCATCGACATGAACGCGTGGTACTCGCGCGTCGACAAGCCCGACCGGCCCGATTTCGTCCTCTTCGACCTCGATCCCCCCGATGACGGCTTCGCGCTTGCGATCCGCGTTGCACACCTGATCCGCGGGGCGCTCGAGGCACTCGAGCTCGAGTCGCACGTGAAGACGAGCGGCGCCGACGGGATCCACGTGCTCGTTCCGATCGCGCGGCGCCACGGCTTCGATGAGACGTACGAGTTCGCGGAGCTGCTCTCACGGCGGCTCGAAGCCGAGCATCCGGGCGAGGTCACGACCGAGTGGCTGAAGAAGAAGCGCGCCGGCGTGCTCGTCGATCATCGGCAGAACGGCTGGGGCAAGACGATCGCGTCCGTCTACTCCGTTCGGCCGAAGCCCCACGCGCCCGTGTCGACGCCGCTCGACTGGAGCGAGCTGACCGACGAGATCCGTCCCGCCGATTTCACGATGCAGGTCGCGCTCGAGCGCGTCGCCGCGCGCGGCGATCTCTTCGAGCCCGTGCTGCACGGGAAGCAAGCGCTCGGCCCGGCGCTGCGCGAGCTGCGTTCCGCTACTTCGTGACGTGCAGGACCGCGGTCGTCTGACCGTGCGAGGCGCCGGCGATCGCCGAGATAGCGAGCTTCGCAGCGCCGACGGGCGCCTTCGACGAGATCTTCAGGCTGATCGCGAACGGAACGCGGCCGCCGCCTTGTGAGACGCGGCGCGAGGCGCACGCCTCCGGGGCGACTTTCTTCGGCGGCTTGATGCAGACGCCGTACTTGCCGATGACGCTGACGCCCGGATCAAGCCAGACCTTCACAGCCGTGCGCCTGCCGCGCTTGCCCGTGACAGCGGCGATGTGCTCGATGCCGAGCTTCGCTGCGACGCCGACCGCGGAGGTCGACGTCGTCTCGAGCACGGCGGTCCCACCGGCGTTCGTCGCGATCGCACGGCAGGCGATTTTCGCGCCGACGGTCTGGGCGTTCAGCACGAGCGAGCCCGACGAGCTCTGCTGTAGCACCTTGTCGTGCTCGGAGTCGATGAACGCGTAGGTGAGCGTCGGCGTGTTGTCCCAGTTGCCCGATTCGCACGTGACGTGCGTGCCGACGCGGATCGGCGGCTGAGCGAAGAGGTCGACGTAGGTCGTCGAGTTGATCCGCGGCGCCGTCGATGGGCTGTTGTTCCCCTGGATGAAGCTGAGGATCTCGGGCGCTCCGACGTAGACGTAGATGCCGTGACTGCTGGGGTCGCAGGTTGCGGGCGCCGCGCTTGCGACGGCGACGAGCGTGTGCGACGCGTCGGTGGAAACGAGGCCCGAGCCGCTGTCGCCGCTGCAGATCGAGTTGTTCGAGCCCTCGGCGCAGAGCGCGATCGCGTCGTCGTACGGCTCGACGGTGTTCGAGAAGCCGCCGCAGTCGCCCTGCTCGTCGACCGTCGCGGTCAGCTCGTTCAGCGAGCCGTTCGACGAGCCCGACGACGACTCGCGTCCGAAGCCCGCGAGCTCGACACTCTCACCGGCCGGAAACGCCCCGCCCGCCGAGGGCAACGGCGCCTGTTGCACCGCCGGGCCGGTCAGGTCGAGCGGCTCGTTCAGCGCGAGCACCGCCACGTCGTCCGGCGACGCCGTCGGCGAGTAGGCGTAACCCGGGTGGATGCGGAAGGAGCTCACCGAGCGGTCCTGCTCGACGTCGGTGGCAAGCGGCGAGTTGAAGTTCGAGATGCCGGCGCGAACGCTGAACGACGCGATCGGCGCGAGGTTGCCGTTCTCGTCGAAGACGCAGTGACCCGCCGTGAGGATGTGCAGCGAGTCGAGCACCGAGCCTGTGCAGAGCAGCGCGCCCGACGACGTCGACTGCCTGATCGAAACGGCCCACGGCGCCTGCTGCACCTGGATCTGCGTGCCGCCGATGACGCGCTCTGCGGAGAGCCCGGTCGACGACGAGCCGAGCAGCGTCGCAGCGGCCAATACCGGCAGCAGGATGAGAAGCCGCTTCACGGGACCCGCGACAGGGTATCCCCTTCAGACGGTGATCGGGCCCGACCCGGCAGTGCCCGGCGTGGGCTGACTGGGCGTCGGCAGCGGCTGTGGAATCGGAGTCGGATTCTGGATCTGGCCCACCTTGCCGCCGCGTATCGAGATCGTCAGCTTCGCACCCGAGCGATAGCTGAGGATCACCTGCGTCGTCGTGCCGCCGCAGCCGGTGCACGTCTCGGTCGCGAGCTCGAAGCCCGTGACGTCGGGGATGTCGACGCTGCCGTTCTTGGCGACCTGGCTCGCAACCTTGCGTGCCACGGCGATCGCCTTCGCACACGAAACGCCGCTCGCGTCGACCTTGACGACCTTCGTCCCCGTGCTGCGCAGGCTCTTGGTGCTGCACGCCGAGGTGTGCGCGGCGAGGGCAGGCGAGGCTGTGAGAGCGGCCGCGGTCAGGATCGTGACGAGACCCGCGCGGATCATCTACCCACTCTAGCGAAGCACGTACCAGCCGTATTCGGCGCGGTTCTCGGCCGGGGCGAGCGCGCGGGCCTGATCACGCGCTGCGCCGTGGCAGCCGGCGAGGTCGAGGTAGCGCTCGAGGTCGCGCTCAGTGGACTCGATCTCCGCTTCGCAGAGGTTGAGGCCGTGCGATTCGAACAGACGTCGCAGCTCGGCGTCGCCGAAGAGCCGCGTCGTCGAAGGATCGCGTGCGCGCTCGAATGCGTTGACGGCATCGGCAGCGGCCGGGTCGTCGGGAGCGATGTGGTCGACGACGAGCACTGTCCCGCGGGGTCGCACGACGCGCGCCATTTCCTCGAGCACGCGCTCGGGATCGGCGACGTGGTGAAAAGTGCGCGCAGTGCAGACGAGGTCGAACGACGCGGCGGCGAAAGGGAGCGCCGTCGCATCCGCCTCGGCAAACGTCGCGTTCTCCGGCGCGCGCTTGCGTGCCTCGGCGAGAAGCTCGGAGACGATGTCGACGCCGACGACGTCACGGACGAGCGGCGCGAGCGCAAGCGCGAACGCGCCCGCTCCCGTGCCGACGTCGAGAGCGCGTTCGTCGCCCGCCGGCGAGAGCAGCCGGGCGAGCCGCGCTTGCGTTTCCTCGGCGCGGGCGTCCTGGCACGCGGCGACGAGCGCCGCGGTCTCGCCGAAGCGCTTGCGGACCGCGTCGGTCTGCGCCACCGTTCTCAGTTCTTCGCGGCTGCGCGCAGCTCGGCCTTGTGTGCGCGCTTCTTCGCCTGGTAGTCGAGCAGCGCCTCGGGCGAGCTGACGTCGCCGAGGCACGGGAAGCTCGGTGCGAGCGGCTCGGCGATCGCAACGCCGAGACGGCGCGAAAGCACGGCCGAAAGCGCCGTCACCTTCATCGGCCCGAAGCCCGGCAGCGCGCCGATCCGTTGCTTCAGATCGGCGGTGTCCTTCGCCTCGCGCCAGATGCGCGTCGCGTCGCCGCCATAGTCCTCGCTGACGACGGCTGCGAGCTCCTGCACGCGTGAGGCCATCGAGCCGGGGAAGCGGTGGATCGCGGGCTTCTCGCGAAACGCGGGCTCGAGGTCCGTCTTCGCGAGCGTTTTCGGATCGAGCGTGCCCACCCGTTCCTTCAGAACATGCGGGCCTGCGAACGCCTTCTGCACCGGCACCTGCTGGTCGATCGCGAAGCCGACGAGCAGCGCAAACGGGTCGTCCGCAAGGAGCTTGCAGGCAGCGGGATCGTCGGTGAACCACAGCGGCTCCGCCATCGCCCGAAGAGTACCCTGGACGGGTGGAACCCCTGGCTTCGTTTTCGCCCCGCACGAGAGCGTGGTTTGCGGGGGCATTCGAAGGCCCGACGCCCGCGCAGCTGCTCGCATGGCCCGCGATCGCAAGTGGCGAGCACGTGCTCGTGCAGGCACCGACCGGCTCCGGCAAGACGCTGGCCGCATTCCTTTCTGCGATCGACCGTCTGTCTTCGCAGCCGGGCGAGGGTCTGCGCGTGCTCTACGTCTCACCGCTGAAGGCGCTCAACTACGACATCGAGCGCAACCTGCGCGGCCCACTCGCCGGGCTCGAGTCGCAGCTTCGCGTCGGCGTGCGCACGGGCGACACACCGTCGAAGGAGCGCCGCGAGCTTGTCAAGACGCCGCCGGACATCCTGATCACGACGCCGGAGTCGCTCTTCCTGATGCTCACCTCGGCCGCGCGCGAGTCGCTGCGCGGCGTCGAGACGCTGATCCTCGACGAGGTCCACGCGCTCGCGGGAACGAAGCGCGGCGCGCATCTCGCGCTTTCGGTCGAGCGGTTGGCTGCGCTCACGCGCGAGCCGTTCCAGCGCATCGCCCTCTCGGCGACGCAGCGCCCGCTGGACGAGATCGGCCGCTTCGTCGCCGGCGGCCGCCCGATCCGGCTCGTCGACGCCGGCACGCGCAAGGAGCTCGATCTTCAGGTCGTCGTGCCGCTCGAGGACATGCGCGAGCCCGAGGAGCAGTCGTCGATCTGGCCCTCGATGTATCCGCAGCTCCTGAAGCTCGTCGAGGAGCACCGCTCGACGATCGTCTTCGTCAACAACCGGCGTCTCGCGGAACGTCTTGCGCTTCGCCTGAACGAGCTGGCGGAGAAAGACATCGCCCGGGCGCACCACGGCAGCCTCGCGCGTGAGCAGCGCCAGATCGTCGAGGAGGAGCTCAAGGCCGGCCGCATCCCGTGCCTCGTCGCGACCTCGTCGCTCGAGCTCGGGATCGACATGGGCGCCGTCGACCTGGTGATCCAGGTCGAGTCGCCGAAGTCGGTGGCTCGCGGACTGCAGCGGATCGGCCGCGCGGGTCACGAGTTGAACGCCGTCTCGAAGGGCCGCATCTTCCCGAAGTTCCGCGCCGACCTGCTCGAGTCGGCCGTCGTTGCGCGCGCGATGCGCCACGGCGAGATCGAGGAGACGCACATCCCGCGCAACCCGCTCGACGTACTCGCGCAGCAGATCGTCGCGATCGCAGTCGACGAGGAGATCTCCGTCGACGACCTGCATGCCCTCGTCCGCCGCGCGTATCCGTTCGCCGAGCTCTCGCGGCCGCAGCTCGAGAACGTGCTCGACATGCTGGCCGGCCGCTATCCCTCCGACGAGTTCGCCGAGCTGCGCCCGCGCATCGTCTGGGATCGCACCGGCGGCGTCATCCGCGCGCGCGAGGGCGCGCGCATGCTCGCCGTCGTCAACGCGGGCACGATTCCGGACCGCGGGCTCTTCGGGGTGTTTCTGGTCGGCGGCGGCGGCCGCGTCGGCGAGCTCGACGAGGAGATGGTGTACGAGGCGCGCGCGGGCCAGACGTTCCTGCTCGGCGCCTCGACGTGGCGGATCGAGGAGATCACGCGCGACCGTGTGCTCGTCTCGCCGGCGCCGGGCGTGCCGGGGGCGGTGCCGTTCTGGAAAGGCGAAGGAGTCGGTCGCCCGTACGAGCTCGGCCAGAAGATCGGCGCCGCCTCGCGCGAGCTCTCGGCGCTCGGCGACGATGTGGCCGTCGCGCGGCTGCAGACCGAGTTCCTCCTCGAGCAGGTCGCGGCCCGCAACCTCGTCACGTTCCTGCGCGACCAGGCGAATGCCACCGGGGCCGTGCCGTCGGACAAGACGATCGTCGTCGAGCGATTCCGCGACGAGATCGGCGACTGGCGCGTCTGCATCCTCTCGCCGTTCGGCGGCCGCGTGCATGCGCCATGGGCGATGGCGATCAGCTCGCGCGTGCGTAACTCGCTCGGAATCGACGTGCAGTCGATCTGGTCGGACGACGGGATCGCGCTGCATTTCCCCGACGCCGACGAGCCGCCCGCGACCGCCGACCTGATGGTCGAGCCGGGCGAGGTCGAGGATCTCGTCGTCGCCGAGCTCGGCGAGACGGCGCTCTTCGGCGCGCGCTTCCGCGAGAACGCAGCGCGCTCGCTGCTGATCCCGCGCCGCCGGCCCGACCGCCGCACGCCGCTCTGGCAGCAGCGCCTCAAGGCCCAGTCGCTGCTCCAGGTCGCGCGGCGCTACGGCTCGTTCCCGGTCGTGCTCGAGACCTACCGCGAATGTCTGCAGGACGTCTTCGACCTGCCGGCGCTGCGTCAGCTGCTGACCGGCATCCAGACGCGACGCCTCGACCTCGTCGACGTCGAGACCGGCTCGGCGTCGCCGTTCTCGAGCTCGCTGCTCTTCGACTACGTCGCGACCTACATGTACGAGGACGACACTCCGCCGGCGGAGCGGCGCGCGCAAGCGTTGTCGCTCGATCGCGACCTGCTGCGCGAGCTGCTCGGCCAGGAGGAGCTGCGCGACCTGCTCGACCGCGACGCGGTCGACGAGGTGGAGCGCCAGCTGCGGGGCGAGCCGAAGAACCCCGATCAACTGCACGACGTCCTGCGCCTGCGCGGCGACCTGCGCGCCGGCGAGTACGACGAGGCGCTCGCGGAGCCACTCCTCGCGGAACGGCGCGCGGTGATCGTGCGCGTCGGCGGCGAGCCACGGCTGATCGCGGCGGAAGATGCAGGCCGCTACCGCGACGCGCTCGGCGCGATGCCGCCCGGCGGCCTGCCCGACGCGTTCCTCGAGGGCGGCCCGGATTCCCTCCGCCAGCTCGTGCTGCGCTACGCAAAAGGACGCGGCCCGTTCACGACTGCACAGGCAGACGACCGCTTCGCGCGCGACGTCTCGGATGTGCTCGCCGAGCTCGAGCGCGCCGAAGAGCTCGTGCGCGGCGAGCTGCGTCCAGGCGGGACCGAGCGCGAGTGGTGCGATCCCGACGTGTTGCGCCGCCTCCGCCGCGCGTCGCTCGCCGCGCTGCGCAAGGAAGTCGAGCCGGTCGAGCACGCGGCGCTCGCGCGCTTTGCGCCGTCGTGGCACGGGATCGACCGCCGCGCGACGTTGCGCGAAGCACTCGTCCCGTTGCAGGCGCTACCGCTGCCGGTGTCGCTCTGGGAGAGCGAGGTGCTGCCGCGCCGCGTCCCGAACTACCGGCCCGAGCAGCTCGACGCACTCTGCGCGACGGGCGAGGTCGTATGGATCGGCGCAGGCACCGATCGCGTCGCGCTCTACTTCCGCGAGGACGCGTCGGCGCTCGGGAAAGTCGCAGGTGCCGACCGGTCCGAGGGCGAGATCCACGATCGCGTGCGGGCGGCGTTCGACCGCGGCGCGCTCTTCTGGCACGACCTGCTTGACGACACCGGGCTGACGGACGAAGAGGCACTGCCCGCGCTCTGGGATCTCGTCTGGTCGGGCGAGGTGACGAACGACGCTTGGACGCCACTTCGCGCAGGCCGCCGTTACGGCGTGCCGAAGCCGCAGCGCCGGCCGCGCCGGTTCTCGCGTTCGCGTTCGACGGCAGTCACCGCGACGCAGGGGCGCTGGTCGAAGACCGACCGTCTTTTCGCCGGCGCGCCCGAGCGGCGCGCGCTCGCGGAGCTCCTGCTCGAGCGGCACGGTGTCGTCACGCGCGACGCCGTTCGCGGCGAGGGGATACCGGGCGGCTACGGCGCGGTCTACGGAGAGCTGCGCGCGCTCGAGACGCTCGGTCTCTGCCGCCGCGGCTATTTCGTCGAGGGGCTCGGTGGCGCTCAGTTCGCGCTCGGCGGCGCAGTCGAGCGGTTGCGCGAGCTGCGCGAGCCGGAGGATCCGCCGCGCGCATCCGTGATCGCCGCTGCCGATCCGGCACAGCCTTACGGCGCCGCGCTGCCGTGGCCGAAGAGAGAAGGTGCGCGCGCCGCGCGGGTCGCGGGCGCGCACGTCGTCATGCTCGAAGGCGAGCCCGTGCTCTATGTCGAGCGCGGCGGGCGTTCGCTCGTGCCGCTGCGCGATCCAGACGAGGCCTGGCTGCGCCCTGTGCTCGGTGCGCTCGTGTCGTATGTGCGGAGCGGGGGAGCGAAGCGGCTCGCGGTGGAGCGCTTCGACGGCGAGCCCGTCACCGAGGGTGACGCGATGCCGCTCCTCGTCGAGGCCGGCTTCCTCGCCGGGCCGCGCCGCGCAGTTCTTCGTCCGTAGTGCCCGAAGGCGACGCGATCCATCGCGCCGCGCGGCGCCTACAGCCGCTCGTCGGCGAGCACGTCGAGGTCGAGACGCCACACGCGCGGGCCCGTGCCGCGATCAACGCCGCGCAGTACGACGGCCGGCGCCTCGAGAGCGTGACCGCCCACGGCAAGAATCTCGTCTTCCGCTTCGAGGGCGGTCTCGTCATCCGTTCGCATCTGCGGATGAGCGGCCGCTTGAGCGTTCGCGCGCGCAGCGAAGGCAGAACGGGCACGCCTTGGCTCGTCATGCGAGGCGGCGAGCTCGAGGCCGCCCTGTGGAACGGACCCGTGCTCGAGCCGCATCTGCGCGCACTCGCGAAGCTCGGGCCCGACATCCTCGCGAACCCGCCGGGCCTCGACGCGATGCTCACGCGGATGCGCGCCGCCGACCCGACCCGCACGGTCGGCGAGACCTTGCTCGACCAATCGGTCGTCTCCGGGATCGGGAACATGTGGCTCGCCGAGACGCTCTGGCGTATCGGCCTCTCGCCTTGGCGGCTCCTGCGCGACGTGAGCGAGCCGACGCGACGGTCGGCGCTCGAGACTGCGGCTGCAACGATGAGCGAAGCCGTCGAGAACGGCCGCACTCCCGGCCGGAACGTCTACCGGCAGGCGGGCCGGCCTTGTCCTCGTTGCGGCACGAGGATCGAGTCGCGCGGCCAGGGCGACGCGAACCGCATCGCCTACTGGTGCCCGGGCTGTCAGTCCTAGAGACCGCGCGCCCGACGGATGCGCCGCACATGGACGAGGTAGAACGGCAGCGCGACGACGAGGAACAGGAAGACGGCGCTCGCCCAGGCAGAGGGATGCTTGATCCTGTTTCGCTCCGCGTGGAAGAAGACGGCGGTGCCGGCTCCTGCCGCGATCACGAATGCGACGAGGAAGTCGGCGGTCGACGGCTGGCCCATCAGAAGACTCCCGGGAAGAACCGGTAGCGCGTACTGCGGCGATAGTCCTCGTAGCCCGGGTAGCGAGTCACGAGCCACGCCTCCTCGCGCAGCGACTTGAGCCAGAAGACGACTGCGATTACCGCAGTCGGCGCGAAGACGAGCCACGAGTGGTGGAGAGCGAGTCCGACGCCGCCGACGATCAGCGCCGCATAGACCGGATGGCGGACCTGCGCGTAGATGCCCGTTGTGCTTAGCGTCCCGCGGTCGCGCGGCTTCGGTAGCGGCGTGAACGAGCGGCCGAGCGTCAAGCGGCTGACGGCGAAGATCGCGATCGCCGCGAGCTCGAGCGCTCCGCCTGCGATCCGCAGCCACGGCTCATCTGCGTGGGGCCACCGGGGGCCGGCGATCGCACAGCTCACGCCTGCGACGATCACGACGGACTGCAGCACGACCCAGCCTTCCCCGTGGCGGCCGAGCGCAGGTGGTTCGATCCGCACCGACAGAATCTAGTAGGAGACCGCGAACGTGCCTCGTAAGTAGCGCAGTGGCGCTCCGGGCCCCGCACCTTCACCAGTCACTGCGCGCGTTCTGCCTCGCCGCCTTCGCGGCCGAGCGCGGCGCGGAGCTCCCGTTTGCCTTCGAGGAGCACGCGACGCAGGCAGGGCCGTCGCTCTACGAATACCGGCCGCTCGTGCGCGGCTTCGTCGAGGAGCAGGCGCCGACGCTGCGCCGCCTGCCGGACGCGCGCAACGCGATCGACGATCTTCGCCGTGAGCCGGCGGCCGCGATGTTCGCCCACGCTCATTCCGGTGTCGGCTCGACGCAGGACGATGCGCTTTTCCGCACGATCCTGCTGCCGATGCTCGTCGCGGTCGCCGAGCGGTGTGGCGGCTTCGACTGGAGCGACGAAGCCTTCGACAGCGCCTACGCCGACATCGAGCGCTCGCTCTTCGGTACTGCGCGGAGCTACGCGGCTGTCGCGCCGCTCGTCGGCCTCTCGGCCGGCGGGCCGATCGAGCTCGGCGGCGGCATTCGTGTTCGCCCGGTCGTCCCCGGTGAGGTCTCGACGCTGTGGCCGGAGGCACGCGGGCTGATGCCGCCGGAGTTCGGACGCGACGTCGACCGGCTGCTCGTGCTCGAGCTCGCGCGCGAGCTCGGCGCGAACGAGTTGGAGCCACCCGACGCCGCCGGCGAGCTCGCGGATGCAGTGAGCGCGCTTCGCCTCGCGACCGCCGGCGCGATCGCCGCGGGGCCGGTCGTGTTCGAGCGGCTCGACTTTCGCCCGCTCCGCATCTCACCGCTCCTGCCGATCGCTGCGACGCAGCCGCGCGGTGAGGCGACGCGTCTCGACTCGCTGCGCGCGCGGCTCGCGGCAGACCTCCGCGAGCGGCTCGTGCACGCAGACGACGATCGCGGTCTCTCCGAGGCACTCGATCGCTGGGAGCTCTCCCTGTTTGCCGACGATCCGTTTCGCACGGGCCAGGTGCGTGACGCACTCACCGCGCTCTTCGGCGGCGACGACGGGCTCTGGGCGGCATCGATGCGGACCGCCGTGCTGCTCGGCGAGGCGACGAAGGACCGCGCCGACCTGCTCGAAGCGCTTCGCGCCGAGCGAGCCAACCGCGTCGTACGCGATGCGCTCCGCCGGGCTCTCGTCGAGACGCTGCTGTACGGCAACCGTGCCGAGCTCGTCGCCACGCTCGACGAGACGCTGCTCGGACTGCGGCCGCGGCCGGCGACGGCACTCGCCGCCTGACCGCGCTTCGAAGCCTCACTTTCGTCTCGAAGTTGTGACAGACACGTCACGACTTCACCGCTAGCTTCGGTTGCATGGACGAAGCAGCACGCGTATTGCGCCGCCT
>DASYAO010000058.1:0-1688 GCA_036501285.1 Gaiellaceae bacterium | reverse complement strand
TCCTCGGCGACATCGAAGGCATCGCCTTCATTCGCTTCGGCCATCAGGATGTCGTCCGCCACAAGCTCGTGCAGCGCATCGTCGAGGCCTACCGCGAGCACGCCGAGGAGACCGGCACCGAACGGCGGAAGTAGTGCTCGTCGTGGAGGTGGACAACCGGAGCGGGGTGGAGGTCGACGAGCGGGGCGCAATCGACCTCGCCTGCCGCGTGCTGCGCGGCGAGGGGATCGACGACGGCGAGCTCGGGCTTGCGTTCGTCGGTCCCGAGGAGATGCGCGGCCTGAAACGCGACCATCTGGGCATCGACGAGGCGACCGACGTGCTCTCGTTCCCGATCGACGGCCGCGACGAGCTGCCGCTCGGCCTGCCGCGCCAGCTCGGCGACGTCGTCCTCTGCCCGCAGATCGTCGGCGAGGCGTGGCGCGCGCCGCTCACCCACGGCGTGCTGCACCTGCTCGGCTACGACCACGGCGACGAGATGGAAGGTCGCGAGGCCGCCTATGTCTAGCCAGCGCTCGCCCACGATCTTCGACTCGTTCAACTACGCGTTCGAGGGGCTGATCCACGTCTTGCGGACGCAGCGAAACATGCGCGTCCATTTCGCGGTCGCGGTGGTTGTTCTCGTCGCTGCGCTCGTCGTCGGCGTCTCGAAGATCGAGCTGATCGCGCTGCTCGTCTCGATCAGCTTCGTGCTCGTCGCGGAGATGATCAACACGGCGATCGAAGGCGCGATCGACGTCGCCACGACTTCGTTCGACCCGATGGCGAAGCTGGCGAAGGACATCGCGGCCGGCGCTGTCCTGATCGCAACGATGAACGCCGTCGCGATCGGCTATCTCGTGTTCTCGGGCAAGGTCGCCGACCGCTCGGCGCGGATCCTCAGTCGCGTCCGCGACGCGCCGGCGGAGCTGACGATCGTCGCGCTCGCCGTGACCGTGATCATCGTCATCTCGCTCAAGGCCTGGACGCGCAGCGGCACGCCTCTGCGCGGCGGCCTGCCCTCGGGCCATGCGGCGGTCGCGTTCGGCGCCTGGATCGCGGCGACCTACGTCGCGGGCTCGCACCACCGGTTCCTCGTCTCGTCGATCGCGCTGATCATGGCGCTGCTCGTCGCCCAGACCCGCGTCGAGGCGGGCGTCCATTCCTCTGCCGAAGTCGCCCTCGGCGGTCTCCTCGGAGCACTGACGGTGCTGGCGCTGTTCCAATTGGCCGGATGAGCGATCTCGTCGCCAGAGCAGAGGCCGCCGCCGAGCGCGCCTACGCGCCGTATTCGAACTACCTCGTCGGTGCGGTGGTGCGCGCGCGCGACGGACGCGAGTTCACCGGGGTCAACGTCGAGAACGCCGCGTACCCGCTCGGGGTCTGCGCGGAGAAGAGCGCGATCGTCCAGGCCGTCTCCGCCGGCTGCAAGCCGGGCGACCTCGAGGCGATCGGGATCACCGCCTCGCCGTGTGGCGGCTGCCGGCAGTGGCTGTACGAGTTCCGCTTCGACGAGGTGAGCTACCGCGCCGCCGATGGTTCGATCCACACGACGACGCCGGCCGAGCTGCTCCCGGATACCTGGGAACTACCTGCGTGAAGTCGGGCTTCGTCGCGGTCGCCGGGCGGCCGAACGTCGGCAAGTCAACGCTCGTCAACGCGCTCACCGGTGAGAAGGTCGCGATCGTCTCTCGCATCCCGCACACGAC
>DASYAO010000057.1:0-11962 GCA_036501285.1 Gaiellaceae bacterium | reverse complement strand
GCGCTCGAGCACGAAGTCCGCTTCCTCGGCCCCCTCGAGCTGTAGCGCGCGCGGCGTAGGGAATCGTCGCGGCCCGGCGAACCCGGGCACATGGCCCAGCGAAGCAGGGGACGGCCGCGCGGGCGGGCGGAGCGCTCCGCGCTACTGCGCCGTCTGCCGAAGACGCGCGTGCTGCTCGCCGGCATCGGCGCGATCGCGCTCGCCGGTGCGCTCTATGCGGTCGCGCTCGAGACGTCGGTGTTCGCGGTGCGCAAGCTCGACATCGTCGGCGGGACCGCGCAGGAGCAGAGCGAGCTGCGCGCGGCGCTCGCGCCCGAGCTCGGACACAGCCTCTTGCGCGTCGGAGCAGGCGAGGTCGACGGTCAGGTCGCGAAGCTCTCCGACCTCGTCCGCGTCACCTTCGACCGCGAGTTTCCGAACACGCTCAAGCTCCGCATCACCCCCGAGCGGCCGGTGATGCTGCTTCGCCGCCGGTCGGACACCTGGCTCGTCTCCGCACGCGGTCGCGTGATGCGGCGGCTGCGGACGCCGCGGCTCTCGTCGCTGCCGCGGACCTACGTGCCGAAGGGCACGGACGTCTCGGTGGGTGAGCTGCTCCCGGCGAAAGACGGTGGGCTTGCGGCTGTCGCGCTCGCGCCGCTCTCGCGCGGGACGTTCCCGTCGGTCGTCCGCTTCGTGCGCGAGAGCCCGAGTGAGTTGACGCTCGTGCTCGGCTCGGGCCTGCAGATCCGGCTCGGCGGGATCGGTGACCTCGGGCTCAAGATCGCGATTGCGAAGAAGATCCTCCACCGCGTCGGCGCCACCTCGGCGACGACCGGATACCTCGACGTCAGCGTGCCCGAGCGGCCCGTGATCGACGCCGTTTAACCCTCTAGTCTCTACCAGAGGTTGATGGTTATGGAAGTCGAGGCTCGCGTTTACCGCATTGACACGTTGGAGGTGTGCCCGTACCCTCACGAGGGAAGGAGGCGCTCGACCGCCCCAACCTGCACTCCAGCTTG
Source organism: Gaiellaceae bacterium (assembly GCA_036501285.1). GTDB lineage: Bacteria > Actinomycetota > Thermoleophilia > Gaiellales > Gaiellaceae > PALSA-600. Next base: position 10,961 of record DASYAO010000057.1, on the reverse strand, counting down.
AGGTCGAGCGAAACCAACACGCAATGAGAGATCGGTCGGGCAACTACCTCGCGGTGATCAAAGTCGTCGGCGTCGGCGGCGGCGGCACGAACGCGGTCAACCGCATGGTCGACGCCGGCTTGACGGGCGTCGAGTTCGTCGCGGTCAACACCGACGCGCAGGCGCTCCTGATGTGCGACGCCGACGTGAAGATCCACATCGGCGCGAAGGCGACGCGCGGTCTCGGCGCCGGCGCAGACCCGGGCGTCGGCAACGCCGCCGCGATGGAGAGCCGCGACGAGCTGAAGGAGGCGCTGAAAGGCGCCGACATGATCTTCGTCACCGCCGGCGAAGGCGGCGGCACCGGTACCGGAGCCGCTCCGATCGTCGCCGATCTCTCGCGCGAGCTCGAGGCGCTCACCGTCGGTGTTGTGACGCGGCCGTTCTCGTTCGAAGGTCGTCGCCGTTCGCAGCAGGCCGAGCAGGGGATCATCGAGCTCGCCGATAAGGTCGACACGCTGATCGTGATCGAGAACGACCGCCTGATGCAGGTGGTCGAGCGCACGACGCCGCTCGCGGATGCGTTCAGGATGGCCGACGACGTCCTCCGCCAGGGCGTGCAGGGGATCACCGACCTGATCACGGTCCCCGGCATCGTCAACCTCGACTTCGCCGACGTGCGCACGATCATGCGCGACGCCGGCTCCGCGCTGATGGGCATCGGCATCGGCACCGGCCAGAACCGCGCGCAGGAAGCCGCGCGCACCGCCGTCTCCTCGCCGCTCCTCGAGTCGTCGATCGAGGGCGCGACCGGCATCCTCCTGAACATCACCGGCCCGACCGACCTCGGCCTCTTCGAGGTCAACGAGGCGGCGGAGGTCGTGACGAGCGCGGCCGACCAGAACGCGAACGTGATCTTCGGCGCCGTGATCGACGACGCTCGCGCCGACGAGGTGCGGGTGACGGTGATCGCGACCGGATTTGGGGCCCAGCGCAGGCGGCGGGCCCGGCAGACGTTCGAGACGGCCCCGGTGGCAGGCCAGCGCCAGCCGGAGTTCGAGACGCCGGGCGACCTCGACGTCCCCTCGTTTCTGCGTAACCGCGAATAGGCGGCGCGTAGCGTCGCCGTTCCAGGCCGCGGGGGCGAAGCCCGCCCGGCCGTCTGCACTGGCGGCCTCGAGCGGTTCAAACAGTTCGCGCGCGCTGGAATCGGCCCTCGGCTGGGATCCTTGGCTGGGATGTTTCGATCCGATGTTTGGGAACCACCGGAGCGGCTAGAACCGAGGTGCCCTCTCGGGACTGACCGCACAGCAGTCCCACATGACCCGGCAGAAGCCCTGGCCCGCCCGCTGGGGCTTCTTCTTTTCTGAAGCCTTTTCGACCCTCGTTACGATCGCTCGGTGGCCGCGACTCTCCGCCGAACGCCGCTTTACGACCGGCACGTCGCCGAAGGCGGCAAGCTCGTGCCCTTTGCCGGGTGGGAGCTTCCCGTCCAGTACGCGGGCGTGATCCCGGAGCACAAGGCCGTCCGCACGGACGCCGGCGTCTTCGACGTCTCGCACATGGGCGAGATCGAGGTCGAGGGCCCGACGGCACAGGAGCTCTTGCAGCATGTCCTCTCGAACGACGTCTCGAAGCTCGCGGTCGGCGACGCGCAATACACGCTGCTGACGAACGAGACCGGCGGGATCGTCGACGACCTGATCGTCTACCGGCTCGAGGACTGCCGCTACCTGCTCGTCGTGAACGCGGCGAACCGAGAAACCGACTTCGACTGGATCAAGCAGCACGAGCGTCGCGGCTCGGACGTGCGCGACGTCTCCGACGAGTACGCGCTTCTCGCCGTCCAGGGCCCGCGCGCGCTCGAGCGGCTCGGCCTGCCGAAGGCCAAGGCGTTTACGTGGTCAATGGGCGAGCTCGACGGCGTCGAGGTGATGGTCAACCGCACCGGCTACACCGGCGAGGAGGGAGTCGAACTCGCGTGCATGGCCGACGAAGCGCTCGAGCTCTGGGACGCGATTCGCGCGCGCGGCGTCACGCCGTGCGGTCTCGGCGCGCGCGACACACTCCGCCTCGAGGTCTGTTACCCACTGCACGGCAACGACATCGGTCCCCAGTGGGACGCGATCTCGAGCGGGCTCGGCTGGGTCTGCGCGCTCGACACCGGCTTCATCGGCGCCGGCACGCTCGGCGAAGTGAAAGCCGAGGGACCGGAGCGCAAGCTCGTGGCGTTCCGGATGACCGAGCAGGCGATCCCGCGGCAGGGAATGGCGATCGAGGGCGGCGGCGAGGTGACGTCGGGCTCGCTCTCGCCGATGCTCGAGGTCGGCATCGGCCTCGGCTACGTTCCCGCTGGGTCGAGCACCCCTGGCACCGGCTTGACCGTCGACGTGCGCGGCCGACCGCGCAAGGCAGAGGTCGTCCCGAAACCGATCTACAAGCGAGAGGAGTGACGTGGCTGCGAGCGAGTCCTATCCGGACGACCTGCTGTACAACGCCGAGCACGACTGGGCGAGGATCGAAGGCGACGAGGCTGTTCTCGGCGTCACCTGGTACGCCGTCGACTCGCTTGGCGAGCTCGTCCACTTCGAGCCACCCGAGGCCGGCGCTCCGATCGCGAGGGGAAACTCGTACGGCGAGGTCGAGTCGGTGAAGGCCGTCTCGGATCTGATCGCGCCGCTCTCGGGCGAGGTCGTCGAGGTGAACGCGAAGGTCGTCGACGCGCCCGAGACCGTGAACGAGGATCCCTATGGCGAGGGCTGGCTGATTCGCATCCGGCTTGCGGACGCGGACGAGCGTCACAGCCTGCTCGACGTCGACGCGTACCGCAAGGTGCTCGCCGAGTCGTGAGCTACATCTCGCTCACGCCCGAGGACCGCGAGCAGATGCTCGCGGCAATCGGCGTCGCCTCGATCGAGGAGCTCTTCCGCGACGTCCCGGACGGTGTTCGCTACGGCCGCGAGCTCGCGGTGCCGCCGGCGCTTTCCGAGGCCGAGCTCACGCGGCACCTGGAGGAGCTCGCCGCCAAGAACTCCGTCGGCGAGGTCTCCTTCCTCGGCGCGGGCATGTACGACCACTACGTGCCGGCCGTCGTCGACGCCGTGCTCCAGCGAGGCGAGTTCCTGACCGCCTACACGCCGTACCAGCCCGAGCTCTCGCAGGGCGTGCTGCAGGCGATCTTCGAGTACCAGACCGCGATCTGCGAGCTCACCGGCATGGACGTCTCGAACGCGTCCGGCTACGACGGCACGACGGTGGCCGCCGACGCGTGCTTCGTCGCCAAGGCAGAGACCGGACGCAGCCGCATCCTGATCACGGAGGCGACAAACCCGCAGGTGCGCCAGGTCGTGAACACCTACGCGCGCGGCTTCGGGCTCGAGGTGGTCGAGGTCCCGCACGACGGCGGCACGACCGACCCGGCCCGGGTCGCGGCCGCCGCCGAGGAGGCCGCGGCGGTGATCTTCCAGCAGCCGAACTTCTTCGGGTGCCTGGAGCCGGCCCCGGAGCTCGCGGAGGCGGCGAACGACGCCGGCGCGCTCTCGATCGCGCACGTCGACCCGGTCAGCCTCGGCCTGCTCGAAGCGCCCGGCAACTACGGCTGCTCGATCGCAGTCGGCGAGGGTCAGTCAGCCGGCAACGCGATCAGCTACGGCGGACCGCACTACGGCTTCCTCGCAGCGCGCGAGTCGTTGATCCGGCGACTGCCGGGACGCATCGTCGGCGAGACGGTAGACGCCGCGGGCGAGCGCGGCTATGTGCTCACCCTGCAGACGCGCGAACAGCACATCCGGCGCGAGAAGGCGACGTCGAACATCACGACGAATCAGACGCTTCTCGCACTGGCAGGCCTCGTGCACCTGTCGCTGCTCGGCCCGCAGGGACTTCGCGAGACGGGGGAGGCCTGCATGGCGCTATCCCAGTACGCGAAGAACGCGCTCGAGTCGCGTGGCCTCGAGCTCGTGTTCCCCAATAAGACAACATTCAAGGAGTTTGCAGTTCGCGTCGGACGGAACGCGCGCGAGGTCGTGCGCGATGCGCGCGCGCACGGCGTCAACCCCGGCTATCCGCTCGGTCGCGACTACGAGGGCCTCGACGATACGCTGCTCGTCGCAGTCACCGAGAGGCGCACGACCGAAGAGATCGACCGCCTCGCAGAGGTGCTCTCACCGTGAAGCTGATTTACGAGAAGTCGCGCGCGGGCCGTCGCGGGCTCGAGGTGCCGAAACCGAACCTGCCCGTTCCGGAGATCCCTGCCGAGCTCGCGCGCGCGGAACCGCCGCGCCTGCCCGAGCTCGCAGAGCCGGAGGTGCTGCGCCACTTCACCGAGCTCTCGACGCGCAACTTCGGCGTCGACACCGGCTTCTACCCGCTCGGCTCCTGCACGATGAAGTACAACCCGCGCGTCAACGAGCGGCTCGTCGGCATCCCGGGCTTCCGCGACCTCCATCCTCTGACCGAGGACGACGCCGCGCAGGGCGCGCTCGAGCTCGAGTGGGAGCTGCAGGAGATCCTGCGCGAGGTCACGGGGCTCGATGCGGTCAGCCTGCAGCCGGCGGCTGGAAGTCAGGGCGAGCTGACCGGTCTGCTTGTCATGCGCGCGTACTTCGACGAGCGAGGCGAAGGCGACCAGCGCCGGAAGATCGTCATCCCCGACACCGCGCACGGCACGAATCCCGCGAGCGTGACGATGGCGGGCTACGAGCTGACGAAGGTCACGACCGACGCGCGCGGGAACGTCGACCTCGACGATCTGCGCGCGAACGTCGACGAGCAGACCGCCGGCCTGATGCTGACGAACCCGTCGACGCTCGGGCTCTTCGACGAGAACATCGACGCGATCCGCGAGATCTTCCACGGCGCCGGCGCGCTCATGTACTACGACGGCGCGAACCTGAACGCCGTCTGCGGGATTTCGCGTCCGGGCGACATGGGCTTCGACATCGTCCACATCAACCTGCACAAGACGTTCTCGCAGCCGCACGGTGGCGGCGGGCCCGGTGGCGGGCCGATCGCTGTGCGCGACACGCTCGCGCCGTACCTGCCGGTACCGGTAGTCGCGCGCGAGGGTGACGGCTTCCGGCTCGACTACGACCGGCCGAAGTCGATCGGGAAGGTGCGTGGCTACAGCGGGCCGTTCGGCGTCTTCGTCCGCTCCTACGCGTTCATGCGCGCGTGGGGTCCCGGGCTTCGGGAGATGAGCGAGGTCGCCGTGCTGAACGCGAACTACCTTCTCGCCCGCCTCCGCGACGCCTATGACCTGCCGTACGACCGCCTCTGCATGCACGAGTTCGTCCTGAGCGCGCGCAACCTCAAGCGCGAGCACGGGATCACCGCCACCGACGTCGCCAAGCGGCTGATGGACTTCAACTTCCATCCGCCGACGGTCTACTTTCCGCTCGTCGTCCCGGAGGCGCTGATGATCGAGCCGACCGAGACCGAAGCGAAGGAGACCCTCGATGCCTTCGCCGAGGCGATGCTCCAGATCGCCCGCGAGGCTGCGGACGACCCGGACGCCGTCCGGTCTGCCCCGCACAATCGCGCCGTGGGCCGTCTCGACGAGGTGCGTGCGGCCAAGCGGCCGGTTGTGCGATACGGCTTCGAGGACCATGAAAAAGCGGGGCTGGAGGCGCCGAAGGGGGTCTAACCGGAAGCTTCGGATCCCAGCTTCACACAAAGGGATTTGAACCTTTCGCGGAGTCTCCGTATGATCGGGCCCAAGGCCAGACGTCTAGCCGAGGGGAGAACTATCGCTATGGGAAAGATGAGTGTTCAGCGTCGTGTAGGGATCGCCGTTGCCGCGCTCGCGATTCTGGCGGTCGGCATCGGCACGCCTGCGGCGCTTGGCCACCGGTCGACGACGCAAGCGGGCGGCCAGGGTGCGGGAGACGTGAACGCAGGAGCGACGATTTTCGTCCACTACTTCTGCGCCGACTGCCATACGCTCAAGGCAGCCGGGTATGACGTGGCTCACGGCATCCTCGGTCCGAATCTCGACAAGCTCCATGCGCCGTATGCCGTGGTTCAGGCCACGGTCGAGAACGGCCTGCCGGCGGCACTGCCGCTGTATCCGACCGAGATGGTCGGGTTCAAGAACGTCCTCACTGCTTCGCAGATCGCGGACGTCTCGGCATATGTCTACGCGGGCACGCACGGGCTGATCAAGGCCCCGGCGACTACGAGCGGTTAGCGGTCTGGAACTGCGGGGGAGCGTCGACCTCCGTTAGACGCCTAGGCCGTAGGTTGACAAGGGGCCCTTCGGGAACGAGGGGCCCTTTGTGTTCGTTTCCATAGGTGTAGGCGGAAAGCGCCGCCTCCACCGAAAGGAGCGTTTTTGACCAAGGTCGTGAAGACCGAAGCCGAGTGGCGCGGGGAGCTCGATCCGGAGGCCTACCGGATCCTGCGCGAGAAAGGCACCGAGGCGCCGTTCTCCGGCGAGTACGACCACGTCTTCGAGCCGGGCACCTACCACTGCGCCGGCTGTGGGGCCGAGCTCTTCAGCTCGGACGCGAAGTACGACTCGGGCTGCGGCTGGCCGGCGTTCTCCGCCCCGGCGAGCTCCGAGTCGATCGACGAGGAGACTGACGCGAGCCATGGGATGGTGCGCACCGAGGTGATGTGCGCCGACTGCGGTGGACACCTCGGCCACGTCTTCCCCGACGGGCCGCAGCCGACAGGCGTGCGCTACTGCATCAATTCGGCGGCGATCAAGCTGGAGGAGTCATGACGAACAAGGCGACATTCGGAGCAGGCTGCTTCTGGGGCGTCGAGGCGGCGTTCCGCAGGCTCGACGGCGTCAGCGCGACGGCCGTCGGTTACGTGGGCGGCCGCACCGACAACCCGAGCTACGAGGAGGTCTGCTCGCACGCGACCGGCCATGCGGAGGTCGTCGAGGTCACCTACGACCCCGAGAAGCTGCCGTACGAGGCGCTGCTCGCAGTCTTCTGGGCAAACCACGACCCGACGCAGCTGAACCGCCAGGGACCGGACATCGGCGACCAGTACCGCTCGGTGATCTTCGTCCACGACGCCGAGCAGCGGGCGGCGGCCGAGACGTCGCGCGCCCACGTTCAAGAGCGGCTGTCGAAGCCGGTCGTGACGCTGATCGAGGACGCGCCGACCTTCTGGCCGGCCGAGGACTACCACCAGCAGTACCTCGAGAAGCGCGGAATGGCTTCTTGTCACGTGTCGCTCGCGTCGTAGGCGCCGTTTAGCGACCACTTCGCAGGGCAGGAGGGCGGGTATGACAACCGCCCTCCCGACGCTCGACGTCACGAGACCGCTTCCGCCCGACAACCCGCCGGCCGAGGAAGATCCGGACACCCCCGAGTATCCGGGCCCCGGGGAGCCGCACCCGAATCCAGATCCGGGCGAGCCGTACCCCGTGCCCGATCCCGGCAGGCCGTACCCGGTGCCGGACCCGGGCGAGCCACGGCCCGACGTCGACGACCCCGAGGCCGACTAGTGCCGGGCGATCCTCAGCCGCCGACGCCGCGGCCTGATCCTCGGCCGACGCCCGGCGGCGATCCGAAGCCGCCCGACTCCGAGCCCGAGCCGGGGCCGCCTGTGCCGCCCTCGCCGCCTGACCGGCCGGGCGTCACGTCGTAGCTGACGTACGACTTCTCGACTGCGGGGCTGCCCGCGGAGGGCTCAGGTTGTTTCCGGTGTTTCGTTTCGGGCGTGTCGCTCGGGTCGGCCGGCTATGAGGCGTTCCCGGTTGAAGAGCCGGGAGACGACGCGCCAGGCGGCGACGTCGATGATCAGGAGGGCGAGTGCGAGTCCGACTGCGAGCGGGACGGATGGCTTGATGATCTGGAAAGACGTGAGCGAGGTGAAGCCGAGCAGCGGCAGGCTGGCGAGGGTGGCGAGTTGTTGGGCGACGCGTACGTCGCCGGCGCGGGTGGAGATGCCGATCCCGACCCAGATCGCCCAGAGGGCGAGCAGCGGTGTGAAGAGCAGTTGGGCGAGTACTTGGGGAGCGTGCCAGAGGACGTTGCTGACGACACGGGCTGCGCCGAAGCGGACGATGATCAGGACGACGACGTAAAGGGCGTATGCGATGCCGACGGAGGGGATGAACGCGGCGACAGCCTTTCCAAGCAGAAGCTCGCTGCCACGGACGGGAGCGGTGAGGACCGGCTCGAGAGTGCCTTGCTCGCGTTCGCCGACAACCGAGTAGGAAGCGATCATCGGTGGAAGCACGACCGGGACGATGAACATGAGCAGCGAAATGACGCCGACGGCGGCCTTGACTTGGGAGTTCGACGCTGAGGCGTGGATCCTGAAGATGGTCAGCATCGGCGTGATCAGGAAGACGAGTGGGAGCGCGGCCATGGTCCCGATCACGAGACGGTTGCGCCGGAACTCCCGCACCTCTTTGCGCACGACTGTGCGCACCCGTTGAACGTTCACCAGGCTCATCGGCCGGCCTCGACATCTTCGTCGACGAGTTGGAGGTAAACGTCTTCGAGTGAGTGTTGTGCCTCGGCGAGCGAGAGCAGGTCCGCGCCGGCGTTGACCAGCGCACGTGTGACGTTCGGTGCCGCCAAGCGCGCGTCGCTCACCGAGAGGCTGTAGCGGGTCACGTCGTCGGCCTGCCAGCTCTCGACACCTGCAACCGCGAAAACGCGATCCGGCTCGGGCACGGGCGCGGCCGTGCGGACGACGAGCGCCTTTGTGAACAGGCGGTCGCGCAACTCCTCCGGCGTCCCAATCGTGCGGAGTTTCGTATTCAGGATCGCCACCCGGTCGCAGAGCTGCTGCGCTTCGTCGAGCCGATGTGTGGTGAGGAAGACGGTGACGCCTTGTGTGCGAAGGTTGTCGATCAGCTGGTGCACCTCGCGGCTTGCGACCGGGTCGAGACCGGAAGTCGGCTCGTCGAGGAAGATGATCGACGGGTCGCTGAGAAGCGTGCGCGCCAAGCCGACGCGCTGGCGCAGCCCCTTGGAGAGAGTGCCGCAGAGATCGTTCGCACGACCGGCGAGATTGACCGCGGCCAGCGCCCGCCGAATGCGCTCTTGCGGATCAGGGAGGCTGTAGAGGCCGGCGAAGAACTCGAGGTTCTCGGCCACCGACAGCCGCAGGTAAAGACCCGGGTTCTCCGGCATGACCGCGATCTGCTGTCGGATCTCCAGTCCGTTCTCTGCGGTGAGCGGGATGCCGGCGACGCTCGCCGAGCCCGCGCTTGGCGTGATCAGCGTCGCGAGCATCCGCACCGTTGTCGTCTTACCGGCGCCATTGGGACCGAGGAAGCCGAACACCTCACCAGCAGTCACGCTGAACGAGACGTCATCGACCGCGAGCCGCTCGCCGAAGCGCTTCGACAGGTGCTCGACCGAAAGAACTTCGGGACCGGACGGCGCCGTGCGTCGAGCCCGTACCGGGTCCGGCAGCCGGACATCGGTCTGCAGCGTCGTCAAGGGGCTCTCGGAGCGCGTTGCGTCCACAGTCGGCGGCTCCGCGATCTCCGCTTCCGCACCGCCCGTCAACAACGCAATGGCCGCGTACACGACAACGATCACGATCATGACCGGGATCCGCGCGGCCGACCCACGCAAAACGACGACCGCGCCGACGACACCCAAAACCAGGACGGCAGTGGCCACCCAGCCCTGCCACGCGACCGCGCGCCAACCCAGACCAACACGTCGACGCCGAAACCACGGCTCGACCACCAGCCGCTTCACCCGTCGCCTCGCTTCAGCAGGTACGCGATCATTGCGTAGCTGCGAGCTGGCCGCAGGCGGCGGCGATATCGCGGCCGCGCGTGAGGCGCACGGTCGCGTGCAGGCGCGCGCGGTCGAGCACGTGCTTGAACGCGCCGATTGCCTCGCGGTCGGAGCCGTCGTACATCCCTGTCGGGTTGTACGGGATCAGGTTGACCTTGAACGCCTTCGGGTCGAGCAGCGCGATGAGCGCACGCGCGTGCTCGAGCCGGTCGTTGACCCCGGCGAGCATCACGTATTCGATGAAAACCTTGCGGCGTCGAAGTGCGACGTAGCGCTCGCATTCGGCGACGACGTCCTCGAGGGGATAGCGGTCGTTCACCGGCATGATCTCGCTCCGCAGCGCATCGGTCGGCGCGTGCAGCGAGAGCGCGAGGCGAACGGGCTCCTCGACCTCGTCGATGAAGCGCCGCAGCCCGGGCAGCCAGCCGATCGTCGAGATCGTCGTGCGGCGGTGCGTGACGCCGAGGTCGGGCAGCCTCCGCACGGCGGCGAGGACGGCGTCGAAGTTCAGCATCGGCTCGCCCATTCCCATGAAGACGACGTGGTCGATCGGCTCGACGCGGCGGAAGTGCAACGCCTGGTCGATGATCTCGCTCGTGCTCAGGTTGCGGCGAAACTGCATCTGCCCGGTCGCGCAGAACGTGCACGTGAGCGGGCAGCCCGACTGCGACGAGATGCACACCGAGCGCCGGCCGTCGCGGTAGCGCATCAGCACCGCCTCGACGGGATGTCCGTCGTGGGTGTGGAAGAGCGCCTTGACGGTGCCGTCGCGCGAGTGCTGCTCACCGGTGAGCTCGAGTGACGAGAAGGGCACGTGTTTCTCGAGCCGTGCGCGCAGGGCCGTCGGCAGGTTCGTCATCTCGGCGTACGAGTTGGCGCCGCGCGCCGTCCACTCCCACACCTGGCGCTTGCGGTAGGCGGGCTCGCCGGCGAGCGTCTCGTCGAGCAGGTCGAGATTCACCGCTGCGCCTCGAGCCACGCAACAACGTCGGCCGCGTTCCGGTCGGGCGGGAACACGGGATAGAAGACCTTGACGATGCGCCCCTGCTCGGCGACGAACGCGAGGCGCTTGTAGAGCGTGAGGCCCGACGTCTCGAAGGTCGGCAGTCCGAGTGCGTCGCGCAGCTGCAACTCGGGATCGGAGATCACCGGGTACTCGATGTGGTTTCGCCTCGCGAACTCGATCTGATCCTCGAGCGGCTGCGCCGAGAGGCCGGCGAGCCGCGCGCCGAGTGCCGCGAGCTCGGCCGCGTGGTC
>DASYAO010000056.1:0-5832 GCA_036501285.1 Gaiellaceae bacterium | reverse complement strand
TCGTCGACCGGCCCGATCAGGTTGAACGCGGTCTCACGGACGAAATCGGACGTCGGCCGCGTCTTCTCGCCCTTCGGCGCGGCGATGCGATGGCCCTTGCGGCTGCCCGCGATGATCCGCATTGGCGGACCTTAGTGTCAGACGCTGGGCGCGCCGGCTGCAAGCAGACGGGTCGCCTCGTCGTGCCAGGGGCCGTCTTCGCCGACAAGTTCGTGAGCGATCTCGCGCGCGCGCTCGATCAGAGGCCGGTCGGCGCGGAGGCGCGTGAAGCGCAGGTCGCTGAGACCCGACTGGCGCGTGCCGAGCAGCTGTCCCTCGCCGCGCAGCTCGAGGTCGCGATCGGCGAGCTCGAAGCCGTCGGTCGTGTCGACGAGCGCCTGCAGCCGCTCGTTCGCGGAGTCGGTGAGCTCGTCCTTCGGCCGCGAGATCAGCAGGCAGTACGACTGCTCCGCTCCTCGGCCGACGCGACCGCGCAGCTGGTGCAGCTGTGCGAGCCCGAACCGGTCGGCCTCCTGGACGATCATGATCGTCGCGTTCGGCACGTCGACACCGACTTCGATCACCGTGGTCGCGACGAGCACGTCGAGCTCGCGACCTGCGAACTGCCGCATCACCTCGCGGCGCTCGGCCGCCTTCAGCTTTCCGTGCAGAAGTCCGACGCGATAGCCGGAGAGCTCCGCTCGGCGCAATCGCTCGGCTTCCGCTTCCGCAGCGCGGGCAACCCGCGTCTCCGACAACTCGATCAGCGGGCAGACGATGTATGCCTGCCGGCCCTGGTCGAGATGCGCGCAGAGCCGCGTGTACGCCTCGCTCGAGCGCTCGGCTCCCACCCACGCCGTGACGATCGGCTTGCGTGACGCCGGCGGCTTCGCGATCTCGGTCACGGCGAGGTCGCCGTACACCGTCAACGCGAGCGTGCGCGGGATCGGCGTCGCCGTCATGTGCAGGACATGGGGCGCGTGCCGTTCGGAGAGCGCCCGGCGCTGCTCGACGCCGAAACGATGTTGCTCGTCGACGACGGCGACGGCGAGGTTCGGAAACTCGACGTCCTTCTGGATCAGTGCGTGTGTGCCGACGACGATCGACGCATCGGTGCCGCCGCGGACCGAGCGCGTGACGAGCGCGACGTCGACGCCGAGGCTCGCGCAGATCGACTCAATCGTGAGGAAGTGCTGTTCCGCAAGCGTCTCGGTGGGCGCCATCAGCGCGCCCTGGTGCCCGCGCTCGACCGCGCGCAGCAGTGCGTAGAGCGCCACGACCGTCTTGCCCGAGCCGACGTCGCCCTGCAGCAGTCGCTGCATCGGCACGGCGCCGGCGAGGTCGCGGTCGATCTCCGCGATCGCCGCCTCCTGGTCGGGAGTGAGCTCGAACGGCAGCGCCTCGCGGTAGCGGCGAAGGAGCTCGCCCGCGTCGCCGAGCGGCGGCGCCACCGCGCTCTCGTCGCGCGAGCGGAGCACGGCGAGCTGAAGGCTGACGAGCTCGTCGAGCGCGAGACGCTTCCGCGCCCGCTCGGCCTCGCCGAGGTCCTGCGGGAAATGCACCGCCGCGACCGCGTCTCGGCGAAGCGGCAGGTCGAGCTCGGCCGGCAGCGGATCGACGACGTCCCGCACGTGTGCTGTGATCGCAGAGCGCACGAGCTCGCGGATGCGCGTCGAGGGCAGCTGCTCGCCGGCCGCGTAGACAGGCGCGAAGTCCGCCGTCGCCTTTGCGTCGCCGAGGTCGTAGGTCTTCACGTCGAAGCCGTGGCGACCGAGCCGCCCGCGCAGGCGGATCTCCGTGCCGGGCGCGAGGCGATCCACGAGCCAGGGCTGGTTGAACCACGTGGCCGAGATCGAGCCGGTCGCATCCTTCACCTGCGCCGTCACGATCGTCAAGCCGCGGCGCGGCTTGCGCGCGCGCACGCTCTCGACGACACCGGCGATCGCAACCTCCTCACTCCCCCAGAGCTGCGCGATCGACACCTCGTCGGCGGCGGACTCGTAGCGGCGAGGGCGACGGAAGAGCAGGTCGGAGACGAGATCGAGCCCGAGCCCGCGCAACTTACGCGCAAGCGTCGAGCCGACCCCCGGCAAGGTCTCGACTCCGAGCTCGAGCCGCTCGGGACGCGCCCAGCTCGCTGGCCGTGGCCATTCACCGTCCCGGACCACGCCGGAAAAGCCCGTGTGTCTACGGGTCGTCATCAGCACCGGGTCCGAGCATAGGACCCGGACCGGACATCAGTCCTCGGAATCGACGAACCAGAAGAGCCCGATCGCGCCCGGACCCGCGTGCGTGCCGACGACGGCGCCGAGCGACGTCTCGATCTCGAGGCGCGCGTGCGGCCGCGCGTCGCGCACGATCGCGCCGAGCGTCGAAAGCCGCCCCGGCGCGGCTGCGTGCGCGAGACCGAGCCGAAGTGTCGAATCGTCGGGCGACGCGGCTTCGAGCATCGCACGAAACTCGTCGAACGCCTTCTGCGTGCCGCGCACCTTCTTCAGCGGCACGACCTCGCCGTCGCGGACGGTGAGGATCGGCTTCACGGCGAGCATGGTGCCGACGAGCGCCGCCGCGCGGCCGATGCGCCCGCCACGCGCGAGGTAGTCGAGCGTGTCGAGGGTGAACAGCAGGCCATGGGACTGCGCAAATGTCGCGACGAGCTCGTCGACCTCCTCGTCGCTCGTGCCGCGTGCAAGCCGCCGGTCGATCGCAAACCCGAGCATCGCGACGGCGGCAGACACGGCGCCGGTGTCGATCACGCGCACGGCGGGAAAGTCGGCGGCCGCCGTCCGTGCGGCACCGATCGTGCCTGAGAGCGACTGCGGCAGGTGCAGCGAGAGGATGCGCTCATAGCTTCCGGCCAGCTCTTCGTAGACCGCCGCGAAGTCACCCGGCGCGGGTGCGGCCGTCCGTGGCGGCTCGGGCGCGTCGGGCAGTCGCGCGTAGAACTCATCTGGCCCGAGCTCGACGTAGTCGCGGTAGCTCTGCTCGCCGAAGCGAACGTAGAGCGGGACCACGCGCCAGCTCGGGTATCGCTCGCTCGCCTCCGGGAAGTCGGCGGTCGAGTCGAGGACGATCGCCGTGTTCTCGCGGGTGAGCTTCACGCAGCCGCGCCCGCTGCCGAATGGATCGAGGCCACGATCTGTTCGAGGTCCTCATCCTTCGTCAGGCAGGCAACGGCGCCGGCGTCGATCAGCGTCGACTTCTCCTCGTTGGAGATCGACGCCGTGAGGCAGACGACCCGCGAGCGCGGCGATGCGCGCAGCACCTCGGCGGTCGTCTGCGCCCCGTTGAGGCCGGGCATGCGGTAGTCCACGAGCACGACGTCGGGCTCGAGCTCGCCGCAGATCTCGATCGCCTCCTGCCCTGTCGCCACCGAGGCGACGACGTCGATGTCGCCGCGCAACCCGAGCAGGAGCTCGAGCGTCTCGCGGAAGACGTCGTTGTCCTCGACCAAGGCGACGCGAACCCCCATGAAAACCAGCTTACTCGGCGCCGATGAGGAGCTGGTAAACCGCCTGGCCACCGTCGTGAACGTCTACTTCCAGGCCGGGATGGGCCGAGTGGAGCCAGTCGAGGAGGCCGTCGAGCGACGGTGCGCCCGCGCCCGTGAGCAGCGTCAGCAGGCCGCGCGGCTCGGCCAGGAGGCCGTCGATCGCAGTTCGGGCGGCCTGTTCGAAATCGATTGCATCGGCCGGTTGCTCCACGCATGCACTCGCGACGGCGGCCGCGGCGTTGCGCATCGCTTCGACGTTCTCCTCGATCGACGCTTCAGCGTCGTAGGCGACGAGCGCGGTGAGCGCTGCGGGAATCGAGTCCGCGATCTCGGACAGGAGGATGAGCCCGTCGCGCTCCGCGGGCAGCTCGTCGAGGACCGTCGCGCCCAGGCTCTCGAACAGCCTGCGGTTGCCGTCGCCGTCGACGACCGCGACCACGGGCGTCGACAGACGCTCGGCGCGCGCCGCGATCTGCTCGTGCATGTCGGCGACCTCGACGGCCTCGACCGTCCCGACCAAGCTGCCGACCGCGATCGCGCGCTCGGGCTCGTCGGTGTGGACGTGCACGCGAAGCGCGGTCGGGCCGCCGACGACGAGCAGCGAGTCGCCGAGACCGTCGAGCTCCTGTTCGAGCGCGGCCGCGTCGAGCTCGGATCCCTCGACGACATAGCTCGTGCAGTAGCGGAAACGCGACGCCTCGAGGTGCACCGATCGCAGTGAGACGGTGAGCGGCGCGACAGCGGAGCTGAACCCGGCGAGGCCGCGGACGAGCTCCAGCAGGCCGGCCGCGCCCGAGTCGACGACACCGGCCTCTTGCAAGACCGGCATCATTTCCCGCGTGCGTCGCACGCAGTCGTCCCCGCGTGCGACGATCGCCGTGAGATCGCTGCCCGCCTCGGCTTCCTCGGCGAGCTCGCGGATCAGGGTCAGCATCGTCCCCTCGACGGGCGCTCGCACGGCTGCGTAGACCATGTCGCTCGCGTTGCGCAGCGCGCGCGCGACGTCGTCGGATTCGGCGAACGACTCCGCGGCGCCGCGGACGATCTGCGAGAGCAGCACGCCCGAGTTGCCGCGCGCGCCCATCAACGCGGCGCGGGAGACTTCTGCTGCGAGAGCCGCGCGGTCGTTTGCCTCGGAACGCTCGAGCGACTCGACGATCGCCCGCACAGAGAGCGTCAGGTTCGTGCCGGTATCCCCGTCGGGGACGGGATAGACGTTGAGGTCGTCGATCCGCTCGCGCGCGGCTTCGATCGCGCCGAGCGCTGACCGAGCTCGAGCGAGGAGCGCGTCTCTCAGACGGCTTTGGTGACCCGGCCGCTCTTCAGGCAGCGGGTGCAGACGTACGCGCGCTTGGCGACGCCGTTCACGAGCATGCGCACGCGCTGGAGGTTCGGATCGAACCGCCGCTTGGTGGCGACCATCGAGTGGGAGCGGTTGTGACCGAACCCGGGCTTCTTGCCGCAGATTGAGCAGACCTTGGACATCGGCGAGCCAGTGTAGCCGAGCCTCGCGAATCGAGGCTAGGAGGCGGCGTTCGCCCGCATCTGGGCGAAGACGTCGGCCATCTCGAGCGCGCTGCGGACGGCGTCGGCGGCCCGCTCGATCCTCGCCTCGCCCTGCTCGACCGTCTCGACCGTGAGCACGCCGAACGAGACGGGGACGCCCGTTTCGATCGCCGCCAGCTGCAGTCCGGACGCCGCCTCGCTCGCGATGTAGTCGAAGTGCGGCGTCTCGCCCCGCACGATTGCGCCGAGCGCGACGACGCACGCAAACTTGCGCGTCTTCGCCAGCGCCATCGCGGCGAGCGGAAGCTCGAAGGCGCCGGGAACCGGAACGACGGTGATCGCGTCCGGCGCCACCTCGGCCTCCTCGAGGGCTTCGAGCGCGCGGTTCAGCAGCCGGTTCGTCAGGCCGCCGTTGTAGCGCGCCACGACGACCGCGACGGAACGCCGGCGGCCGCTCGGATTTCCTTCGATCACGGTGTAGCCATCGGGGATCTCGATCTCGCCCTCGACGTGCTCGACCTTCACATCACCCGACGGCAGGTCCTCGATCACTTCGCCCGTCTCGGGCTGAGGCCACGAGGCGAACGGATCGTCGCCGATGTACGCGGTCATCTCCTCGGCCGGCGCCGCTTCCTGTTCGTGGTTGGTCACTCGTTCTCCCAGTCCGGATTTCGCAGATCCTGATGGTGAAGCTTGTGTCCGAGCTTATCCCGCTTGGCGGCGAGATACCGTTCGTTCTCGGAATTCGGCGGGACTTCGATCGGGACTTGCTCGACGACGGTCAGTCCGAAGCCGTCGATCCCGGTGAGCTTCTTCGGGTTGTTCGTGAGGATCCGGATCGTCGTCAGGCCGAG
>DASYAO010000055.1:0-3318 GCA_036501285.1 Gaiellaceae bacterium | reverse complement strand
CGTACCAGCTCTCGTTATCTGTCGGGCGACATGGTCCCGCAGCTGAAGCCGACCGCGGAAACGCTGCTGCCGATTCCCGACTACGCGAACGCGGCGCGTTTCGTCCTCGACCTGGAAGAGCTGCCGCTGAAGCGCGTCATCAACGACGCGCGCGTCACGGACCACCACGCGATCATCCCGACCGACGTCGATCACGATCTGAGTGACTTCTCGCCTGACGAGCGCCGCATCTTCGACCTCATTGCGAAGCGCTTTCTCGCCGCGTTCCATCCGCCGGCGCGCTACCAGCGCACGACGGTGATCACCGTCGTCGAGGAGGAGCGCTTCCGCACGCGCGGCAAGATCACGCTCGAAGCCGGTTGGCGCGGCGTCTACGGCCTCGAGTCCGAGGAGGAGAAGATCGCGCGCCAGGCCGAGGAGGGTCCCGACGGCGACGACTCGACGGCTGAGATCCCACCGCTCGAAAAGGGCGACAAGGTCTCCTGCGTCGAGGCCGAGGTCGAGTCGAAGGAAACGAAGCCGCCGCCGCGCTACACCGAGGCGACGCTCCTGTCCGCGATGGAGACCGCGGGCAAGCTGATCGACGACGAGGAGCTGCGCGAGGCGATGAAGGACTCGGGTCTGGGCACGCCGGCGACGCGCGCGGAGACGATCGAAGCGCTGATCCGCCGCGAGTACATCGAGCGCGCGGGCAAGGACCTGCTGCCGACGCCGAAGGGCCTGCAGGTGATCCACATGCTCGAGGAGCACAAGATCACCTCGCCCGAGCTCACCGGCGACTGGGAGCACCGTCTCTCGGAGATCGAGCACGGCGACGGCGACCGGGGCAAGTTCATGGCCGACGTGGCCGGCTTCACCGACGAGATCGTCAAGCAGATCGCGGCGCTCGACAAGGAGCTGCTCCGCCCGGTGCGGGTCGAGCTCGGACCGTGTCCGCGCTGCGGGGCCGAGACCGGCGAGATCATCAAGGAGAATTCACGCGCCTACGGCTGCACGAGCTGGAAGAGCCGCGAGGAGACGGGGTGCGGATTCGTGATCTGGAAGCGGGTCGCGAGCCGCACGCTGACCCCGGAAATTGCACGGCAGCTGCTTGAAGAAGGCAAGACGCGTGAGGTATTGTCAGGATTCAAGTCGCGCGCGGGCAAACATTTTCGCGCGCGGCTCGTCCTAACCCCTGAGGGGAAGGTGGAATTCGACTTCCCGGCCCGTCCTGCCAAGGACGGCGACTCGGCGGAGGCCGTTGAGGAGCAGGCGGCGGAACCGGCAGCGGCCGAATAGCCGTCCAGAAGTAAGGAAACTCGTAAGCTCCAGTGTTTGTGCTGGAAACCGAAGGACAAATCCCTTACGGTGCGAACCCAGAAGGTCCCCGAAACCCGGCTTTGGAAAGGGTGTGTTGTAGGCGTTGACGCAGAACCAGCTCACTGAATTGCTCGAATCCGAAGGCGCCAAGACGATGATCGAGGCGGGCGAGGAGCGCGGCTTCATCCAGCCGGCCGAGCTCGAGGCGTTTGCGCTCGAGCACGAGCTTGCCGACGTCGACATCGAGGAGCTGACCCGCGAGCTCGAGCGCATCGGGCTCGAGGTGCGCGAGGCTGCCGTCGAGGACGAGAAGAAGGAAAAGGAGGAGGAGAAGGTCTACGAGGCCGACCAGCCCTCGGGCGCGGGCGACTCGCTCCAGCTCTTCCTGGCGGACGTCGGGCGCCACAAGCTGCTCACCGCTGCGCAGGAGGTGATCCTCGCCAAGCAGATCGAGCGCGGGGACGAGCGCGCGAAGCGGCACATGATCGAGTCGAACCTGCGTCTCGTGGTGTCGATCGCCAAGGGCTACCGGGGCCTCGGCGTGCCGTTCCTCGACCTGATCCAGGAGGGGACGCTCGGCCTGAACCGCGCCGTCGAGAAGTTCGACTGGCGCCGCGGCTACAAATTCTCGACCTACGCAACGTGGTGGATCCGCCAGTCGGTGCAACGCGCCGTGGCGAACCACGCGCGCACGATCCGCGTGCCGGTGCACGTGGTCGAGCGTCAGCAGAAGCTCTCGCGCGCAGCGCGCCGACTCGAGGTCGAGCTCGGCCGCGAGCCGACGAAGGACGAGCTGGCAGAGGCCACGGGCCTGCCGATCCAGCACGTCGACGAGGCACTCTCGGCCGCGTCCGCTTCGGTCTCGCTGAACCAGACGGTTGGTGCCGACGACGAGGGCGAGCTCGGCGATCTCTTTGCCGACCGCGAGGCGCCGGATCCGTTCGACGAGGCGGAGGAGTCGCTGCGCAAGCAGAACATCCGCAAGGCGCTCGACGCGCTCCCCGAGCGCGAGCGGCGGATCCTCGAGCTGCGGTTCGGCTTCGAAGGCGAGCCCTGGACGCTCGAGGCGATCGGCCACGAGCTCGACCTGACGCGCGAGCGCGTGCGCCAGCTCGAGGGGCAGGCGCTGTCGCGTCTCGCCGCCCTGCGCGAGCTCGCCGGCCTCGCGGCGTAAAGCCCCACCCGCCCCGCGCACCGCTCCGTAGAGTCTGGCGCGTCAACCGAGGAGGGCGAAGATGTGGGCCAGGCTTGCAGCGTTCGATGGCGGCGACGTCGACAGACTCCGTGCGGCGGGTGAGGAGCGGATGGCCGGCGGTTCGCCGTTTCCCGAAGGTGTGAAGAAGGCACTGCTCCTCGGCACCGCGGACGGTGAGCGGCGACTCTTCATCACGCTGTTCGAGACCAAGGAGGCGCTCGACGAGAGCGAGCAGGCGTTCGAGTCGATGGGCGATGACATCCCCGAAGACGTCCGTGGCACGCGCGTCGCGGTCGAGCAATACGAGGTTCTGGTCGACTGGCCGGGGTGATCGCGCCGGACGGGCCGCTCGAGGGGCGGATCGTCACCGTCGAACCCCTCGCCGAGCGCCACCGCGAGGGGCTTCGCGCTGCGGCCTCAGACGTCTCGATCTTCCGCTACATGGCGTGGCCGGGCGATTTCGACCGGTACTTCGACGAGGCCCTCGCCTCGGGAGACGTGCCGTTCGCGGTCTGCGTCGGCGGCGAGCCGGCCGGCTCGACCCGGTACCTGAACGTGGTGCCGGACCATCGCCGGGTCGAGATCGGTTGGACGTGGCTTCGGCGCTCGGCCTGGGGGACCGGCGCGAACGTCGAGACGAAGTTCCTCCTGCTCGAGCAGGCCTTCGACCGCTGCGGGATGCAGCGGGTCGAGTTCAAGACGGACGCCCGGAACCTCCAGACCCGCGGGGCGCTCCTCGCGATCGGCTGCCGCTTCGAGGGGATCGCCCGCAAGCACATGGTTCTTCCGAGCGGTCCGAGGGATTCCGCGTGGTACGCGATCAC
>DASYAO010000054.1:0-17286 GCA_036501285.1 Gaiellaceae bacterium | reverse complement strand
ACGATCTCGTCCGGAAGCTCGACGAGCCGCTCGAGTGAGTGGTGGAGGTCGATCGCGCCCTCGCGGGCCTCGATCGCGAGATCAGGCCGCGCGGCGTCGCCGACGAAGAGAGAGTCGCCGGTGAGCACGAGGCCGCCGTCGACGACGAGCGAGCAGTGCTCGGGCCGGTGACCCGGCGTGTGCAGCACTCGGATCCGGACCTCGCCGACCTCGAGCGTCTGTCCGTCCTCGAGCGCGTCGAACGGATACTCGGGCCGCGCGAGCGGATGGATCGAGACCGGCAGACCGTGCTCGAGCGCGAATCGACCATGCCCGGAGAGATGGTCGGCGTGCGTGTGCGTCTCGAGCACTCGGACGATTCGCATGCCCTCGCGCTCGGCCGCCTCGAGGTACGGCTCGATCGCGAACGCAGGATCGACCACGACGGCCTCGCCCGCCTCGGCGTCGCCGATCAGGTAGGAGCCGCAGCCGAGATCGTCATCGACGAACTGCCTGAAGACCACGAACCGCCAGCCTAGTTCGGCAACCGGAGGTGACGGGCGATCACCATCCGCTGTACCTCGTTCGTGCCTTCGCCGATCTCGAGGATCTTCTGGTCGCGGTAGAGCCGTGAGATCGCGTACTCGTCCATGAAGCCGTAGCCGCCGTGGATCTGCAGCGCCCAGTTCGCGGCCCGGTGCGAGAGCTCGCCGGAGTAGAGTTTCGCCATCGCCGCGGTGAGCGCGAAGTCGCGCCCCTGATCCTTCTCCCACGCGGCCCGGTAGACGAGCATTCGCGCGGCCTCGAGCTCCGTCGCGATGTCGACGAGCTTCTGCTGGATCGCCTGGAACGACCCGATCGCCTTGCCGAACTGCTTGCGCTCGGCCGCGTACGACGCGGCGAGGTCGTAGCAGCCCTGCGCGAGGCCGACGCCCATCGCGGCGACGGAGATGCGTCCGCCGTCGAGGATCTTCAGGAACTGCTTCAGTCCGGCGCCGCGCGGGCCGAGCAGGTTCGCCTCGGGGACGCGTGCGCCCTGGAACGACAGCTCGCGCGTGTCCGACGCGCGCCAACCGAGCTTCTCCATCGGCTCCGAGATCACGTAGCCGTCGGTTCCATTTGGGACGATCAGCGCCGAGATCTCGTCGTCGCCGGTGCGCGCCGTGATCGTGACGCACGCAGTGATGTCGGTGCCCGCGTTCGTGATGAAGATCTTCGAGCCGTCGACAACCCACTTGCCGCCCTCGAGCCGCGCGGTCGTGCGTGCCGCCCCGGCATCCGACCCTGCATCCGGCTCGGTGAGCCCGAATGCCGCAAGCTTGCGTCCCGACGCGAGGTCGGGCAGCCACTGCTGCTTCTGCTCTTCGCTGCCGAAGAGGTAGATCGGCAGCGTGCCGAGTGAATGGTGCGCGGCCACCGTGATCGCGACGGACGAGTCGATGCGCGTCAGCTCCTCGATCGCGATCGCGTACGACAGCGTGTCGGTGCCGCCGCCGCCGTACTCCTCGGGAATCGTCATCCCCATCAGTCCGAGCTCGGCGAGCTCCTGCACGAGCTCGTACGGAAACCGCTTTTCGCGGTCGAGCTCTTCGGCGACGGGTGCGACGCGCTCGAGCGCGAACTGACGCACCGTGTCGCGCAGGAGATCGTGTTCCGGCGAAAGGTCGAAATTCACCGGCCGGAGGCTACTTGCTAGCGTGGCCGTGATGTCCGTCCGTGCGTTCTTCGAGGGGCTGGAGTCGCGGAGCGGCTCGCCGAAGCTCGACGGAATCGACGAGTCCTATAGATTCGAGATCGCCGGCGAAGGGACCTGGCACGTCGCGGTCGCGGCCGGAAAGGTTACGGTCACCGAGGACGGCAATGCGCGTGCGGACGCAACCATCCGGACGAGCGGCGAGACCTTCGATCGCATTGTCGCAGGCGACCAGAACCCCGCGATGGCGTACATGAGCGGCAAGGTGAAGGTCGACGGCGACCTCGGCGCCGTGATGAAGCTGCAGAAGCTGTTTTAGTTGCCGTTGGACGGGCGTGGCGCCGGCTTCGGCGAACCGCCACGGCCCTCTTCGATTCCGATCGAGGTCGAAGGAGCTTTGATCTGATCCGGCGGTAGCGGCCTGGGAGCCATGTTCTCAGTGTACCGCGAGGTCGGTCAGCCAACCCAAGGTTTGCACGATCATCAAGACCGACAATCCGCCGGAGAGTTCTGACATCCAGTGAACCCGGCGCGAATTCTCTTCGCACCGAGAACTTCAAGCGCCAGGGAGCGAGCAGGATCGCGGCGACGACAAGCCCGAGTACGAGCGCGACGAGGGCGACCGATCCGTAGGGGCGCAGTCCATGGGCACGAACGGCCATGGCACCCAGGAACGACGCCACGAGGGCGTGAGCCGCCAATAGCGTTCCCGTCCGCTGCCGGACGCCCGCAACGAGAGCCTCTTGATCCGACAGGGCTGCACGGCCGGCCTCATACGTGATCTCTTCGAGCGTCGTCATCAGAGGCGGCCGACGATGCTAACGAGCGAAGCAGACGACTCAGTCGCCGAGCTCGACGAGAGTCGCGCCGCCCGCGACCCGATCGCCCTCGCCGACGTGGACCGCGCGCACGGTTCCGGCATACGGCGCCGTCAGCGGCGTCTCCATCTTCATCGCCTCGAGCACGACGAGCGGCTGCCGTGCTTCGACGCGGTCGCCGGCCGCGACGAGGACGCGGATCACCGTGCCGGGCATCGGTGCGCTGATCGTCGACGCGCCGCCGGCTCCGCCGTGGTCGGTCGTCGCGACGAGATCGGGCGGCGGTGCAACCGGCGGGGCGGGGAGGTTGAGGCGAAACGGCTCACGCCACGGCAAAGGTGCGAGCGGCGCCGGCGGCTCGAGCGGCGGATGCTCGACGAGGAACGCGGTCGTCGTCTCGCCCGCGCGCAGCGCGGGATGCGCGACGAGCCAGCGCAGGAACGTCAGGTTCGTCGTCACGCCGCCGACTGCCGTCTCGCCGAGCGCGGTCTGCAATCGGTCGAGCGCTTCTGCACGCGTCGCACCGTGGGCGACGAGCTTCGCGATCATCGGGTCGTAGGCGGTGCCGACCTCGTCGCCCTCCTCGACGCCGGCGTCGACGCGAATCCCAGCCGGCAGGCGGAGCGTCTCGAGGGTTCCAGCCTGCGGCAGGAACGTCCGGGGATCCTCGGCATAGAGCCGCACCTCGGCCGCGTGACCCCGTGGCGTTGCGTGCAGGTCTGCGATCGATGCGCCTTCGGCGATCCGTAGCTGCTGCTCGACGAGATCGAGTCCGGTCACCGCTTCGGTCACTGCATGCTCGACCTGGATGCGGCCGTTCAGCTCGAGGAAGTAGAAGTCGCGGCCTGCGAGCACGAACTCGGCCGTGCCGGCGTTCACGTAGCCGACCGCTCGCGCGAAGCGGACCGCGGCATCGGACATCGCCTCGCGCAGCGCGCCGTCGAGCGCGACCGACGGCGTCTCCTCGAGCACCTTCTGGTGGCGCCGCTGCACCGAGCACTCGCGTTCGCCGAGCGTGACGACGTTGCCGTGCGCGTCCGCAAGCAGCTGGATCTCGACGTGGCGCGGCCGCTCGAGGTAGCGCTCGAAGAGCAGCCGTCCGTCCCCGAACGCCGCGAGCGCCTCGCGCTCGGCGGCTGCGATCGCGTCGTCGAGCTCCGCCTCCGAACGGACGACACGCATGCCGCGGCCGCCGCCGCCCGCCGCCGCCTTGACGAGCAGCGGATAGCCGAGCTCGCGCGGCTCGCCGCCGGGAACGACGGGAACGCCGGCCTCGGCCGCGATCCGCTTCGCCTCGAGCTTGTCGCCGCCCGCGCGCAGCGCCGCCGCCGGCGGCCCAATCCACGTCACGCCGGCGCCGGCCACGGCCTCGGCGAACGACGCGTTCTCGGCGAGGAAGCCGTAACCGGGATGGATCGCGTCGGCTCCCGTTTCCTTCGCAGCGCGGAGATGTTCGCCCGCGTCGAGGTACGACGTGATCCCGACGGCCTCGTCCGCCGAGCGCGCGTGCAGCGAGCCGGCGTCGTCGGGTGCGACGACCGCGACCGTGGCGATCCCGAGCTGTCGCGCCGTGCGGAACACACGCACGGCGATCTCGCCGCGGTTCGCTACGAGAAGCTTTGCGATCGCCAAAGCAGCAGAAGCGTAAGGAGCGCGACGGCCGAGAGCGAGAGGTAAGGGACAGCGTCCGAGGTCACGGCGGCGATCCACCCGCCGATCGCCGCGCCGCCGCTCTGCCCGGGCGCCCACGCGAGGTTCATCAGCGCGAAGGCGTAGCCGTAGTTGAGCCCGCGGTCCTCGGCCGCCTGCGTGAGCATGGTCATCCCCGGCGTATAGAAGGTGCCGAATGCAAGGCCGGCGCAGACGACGAGCGCGGCGAGCAGGAACCGCTCGTGCGCGACCGACAGGACTGCCGCGACGACGACGGTGCCTGCGAGCGCGATGCGTATCGGCGCCAGCGGCCCGCGGCGGTCGGCCATGCGGCCGACGAGGAGATTGTTCCCGGCCTCGAGCGCGCCGGTGAGGAGCCAGATCGCGCCGATGCCGATCGCCCCGACCCCAAGCGCCGCCAGCCGGAGCGGTCCAAGCACCCCGAGCGTGCCGAAGAGCAGTGCGGGAAGGATGACGAACCAGATCGAGAGGAGCACACGCCGGTCGTGGAGCGCGTCGACGAGCGTCGAGAGCGGCGGCGGCGTGTCGGGTTTGGCGGATGGCGTTGCGGCGGCCCAGAGCGCGAGCCCGAGCGACATGCACGCGACCGCGCCGAACGTCCAGCCGATCCCCGCGACCGACGCGATGCCTCCGAGCACGGGGCCGAGCAGCGCACCGGCGACCGCGAACGCGAACGCCTGCCCGATCAGCGCTCCGCGGCGCCCGGGCGGCGATGCGGCGACGAGCCAGGCGAGCGCCCCCGTCCACGAGAACGCGCTCGCAAGCCCCTGGCAGAAGCGCGCGAGATCGAGCTCCCAGACGGAGCCTGCGATGCCGAAGAGCGCGGTCGTCACTGCGACGACCGAGAGCCCAACGAGCACGGTCGGCTTGACGCCGAGCCGCGCCGCGACGATGCCGCTCGGGATCGAGCCTAGAAGCGCACCGAGCGGGTACGCGGCCGCGAGCAGTCCGGCGCCGCCCTTCCCGAGCGCGAGTCTGTGTGCGTAGTGCGGCAGGAGCGGCGTCAGCGCCGCAAAGAACACCGTGTCGACGAGGATGACCGCCCCGACGAGCAGGAGAACGCGCCGCAACGCGTGGTTATTTCGCCGTGCAGGAAGAGAGGCCGGAGTGGAGGGCCCGCACGAGTACGGCGTTCGTGATCTTGACGACGTCGTTGTCGATCGCGGCCGCCTTCTCCGACGAGATCTCGAGTACGTCGAGATAGACGTTGCTGCACGTCGTGATTTCGTGCAGCGCCGGCAGGCCGCTATTCGTTCCGGCCTCGGCTTTGAGCCGCAATCCGGCCGGCGCCTTCTCGACCTTGCATTTCGCGCACGAGCTCGTCCAGGCAGCCTTCGTGGCCGCCGCGCTCGAGTAGACATAGATGGTGGCTACAGCTTCGACCGGCTTCTTCGCCGTGCCCTTCTCGTAGAAGGCCGCGACGCCTTGCTTGTAACCCTTCGCGAGTGCGCCCTTCGGCGTCGTCGTCTTCGCGAACTTGACGAGCGTCGTGAAGGCGATCTCGCTCGGCGGGGGCGCGAGCTTTTGCGCCGAGCCCGGGTAGATCGCCGCCGCCGCGGTTCCCGCGGCCACGAGCGAGAGCGCCACGACGGCTGCCAGCGCGCGCGTCATCACCAGGAAGGTAGCCGCTTCTCGCGGAAGCCGCGCAGGTGATCTGCTGCTGGGCGAATATTGCGGAGTGACGCCCGATCGAGGCGCGAAGATCGTGGTATGAGCGAGGCCCCCCGCCGGGCGTTGGTCACGCGTCGGCCGTCCCCGGCACTGGCGATCTTCGTTCTGACGCGGGCGGGCATCTGGGCCGCCGCCGCGTTCGCCTTCGCGTGGTTTCCGAGGCACGGCGGCGGCTTTGGCTACACGCTGTGGGTGCGCACGGACTCGAACTGGTACACGTCGATCGCTCGCCACTGGTACGGCGCAGATCCCCTACATACGCCCGCGTTCTTCCCGTTCTACCCGGCCCTGATCGCCGGCCTCGGGCGGCTGATCGACAATTACGATCTTGCCGGCCTGCTGATCTCGCTGGTGTGCTGCGCCGTCTCGTTCGAGTTGCTCTGGCGGTTCGCGAAGCCGCGCCTCGGTCCCTCGGGAGCCTCGCGGACGGTGGTCTATCTCGCGTTGTTCCCGGCGGCGATCTATCTGCAGGCGGTCTACACCGAGTCGCTGTTTCTGATGCTTGCGCTCGCCGCATTCGCTCTTGCAGAGCGGGACCACTGGTTTCTCGCGGCAGTCACCGCAGGTCTCGCAATGTTGACGCGATCGATCGGCGTTGCCGTGCTGGCGACGTTGTTCGTGATGGCATGGCCGCGCATCCAGCGGCTCGGCTGGCTGCTCGTCTCGCTCGTGATCTTTTCGGCGTTCCCGCTTCTTCTCCACTTCGAGATCCATTCGACCTGGGCGTTTGTTCACGCTCAACGACAGTGGGATCGCTCGTTCTCACTTGCGGGCCCGTTCGGAGGGCTCTGGGTCGGGATCAAGGCGCTCTGGGGCCGAGGCACCGGCAACTTCAGCGAGCACTTCTACCTCGCGATGAACATCATGAATCTCGTTTACGTCGCCCTCTTCCTGGCGTTGATCCCGTTGGTCTGGCGACGAGTCGGGCGCGCATATGCGCTCTACGCTCTGCTGACCGTCGCGATCCCGCTCAGCGTTCCGGGGAGCAGCGGAGATTTCCCGCTGCTCTCGATGCCGCGCTTCACGATGCTCGCGTTCCCATGCTTCGCCGCGCTCGCCTCGCTTGGGTCGCGGGCGAACACGCACACGGCGATCGTGGCGGCCAGCGCGACCATCCTCGGGATCGCGATCATGCAATGGACGCTCGGCATGCCCCCGTGATCTCGGGCCGTGTTAAAGCTGTCTCAGGACGATCTTGGCGGCGGTCTTTTCGGCGGCCAGTGGTGACGCTGTGAAGACCGAGCTGAGCTCGAGCGTGAACCCGTTGCTGTAGACGTTGAGTGCGTTGGTCGGGCGGGCGGTCCAGGCGGCCTGTCCGACGCCGGCGACGCGCTGAGCGTTGGGCTGGTGATCGGCCTGTTGAAGAAAGGCAGCCTTTGTCGAACGGGCGATCTGGATCCTGAGCGCGCGCTGGACGGGCTCAACACCCGTTGGGGCGATGCTCTTCGCGGTCCACGCGCAGCTTCGGTAGAGCGAGTTCCCGGCCGGAGCGGTCGAGACGATCTTGCTGCCGAGGATGCCGCTGACCTGAGCCTTGCTGATCAGTGCGCATGGGTTCGGCAGCGGTCCCGCTGCCGACGCGCTGCTCGCGAGAAGGCAGAGGAGCGATGCGGTCAAACCGGCCGCGAGCCATACCGCCCGACTGCGAGCATGTAGCCGCATGACGCTACTGCGCAGTATCGCACGACGGTTACGATCTCTGGGAGGCGACAGCATGAAGTCCGCGGGAGCGTTCGTGTGATGTGGGTGCCGGAGAGTTTGCGCTCGTCCGCGTGTTGCCATGGTTGCAGGCTCACCTTCGCCGCCTGTCTCGTTGTCCTGGGTCTTACGGCTACCGCGGTTCCGGGTTTCGCCCAGATGGAGTGGACGCGTCCCGCGAACGCGAAGGGCAGCAGCGTCGGTCTCGCGATCATCCGCCGGCTCAGCGCTGATCACCAAGCTGAACCGGTGTTCTATGTCACAAGCCGCTCTGGCACCCGCCCGCAAGCGGCGTTCTGCACCTGGATCGACTACGCGAGAGAAGGGTCGCACTTCTTCGCCCTGTGCGTGGACGTCTATACGAGTCATGCGTCGGCCGAGGGCGCATACGGCAGTGACTACGGCTTCGTTCAACAGCAAGGAAACCCCGATGCGAACCAGTTCGATGTCATCGGTTCGGTGGAGTTCTGGGGCTCCACGCACGGCGCGGGCTACGTCGGCTACCCACCCGAACCGCTGGCGCGCAGCGCATTCTTGAAATGGGTCGCCATCGCGGTCGGGCACAGGACGTGATCGCCTGCGCGTGCGCCCTTGCCCTGGGCTCGTACTAAGCCTCCCGCGCGCGATCCTGATAGACGCCCCAACCCGTCCCGTCAGGATTTCTTGCCGCGCGCTTCTCGAGAAATGCACGCAGACCCTCCTGGCCCTCGGGGCTCGTGCGCATGCCGGCGGCGAGCCGCGCGAGCGCCTCGCCGTCGCCTTCGCGCCGTGTCACGAGCCGTTTCGCGGCGCGCACCGCGGCCGGACCCGAGCGCAGCAGCTCCTCGACGATCCCGTCGACGGCTTGGTCGAGATCGGCTGCCACTTCGTGGACCAGGCCGATCCGAAGCGCGGTCTCGGCGTCGAAGCGCTCGCCCGTGAGGACGTAGCGGCGCGCGTGTGCTCCGATCTTCTCGAGCACGAACGGCGAAATCACGGCCGGGATGATCCCGAGCCGCACCTCGGTGAAGCCGAAGACCGCATCCGTCGCTGCGATCGCGATGTCCGCGCAGGCTGTCAGGCCGGAGCCGCCGCCGAGCGCATAGCCCTGCACGCGCGCGACGACGGGCGCAGGGCAGGACGCCACCGCGTCGAGCATGCGATAGAGCTCGAGCGCATCCTCGACGTTCTCGTCGTAGGACAGGTCGATCGACGAGCGCTGCCACTCGACGTCCGCCCCGGCGCAGAAGCTCGGCCCATCACCTGCGAGGACGACGACTCGCGCGTCGCCGACGTCAGCGAACGCCTCGTGAAGCGCGGCGATCAGTGCGGCATCGAACGCATTGCGCTGCTCGGGACGCGCGAGGGTGATGCGGCGGAGGCCGTCCCGGTCGTCGACGCGAAGCGCCGTCACTCGAACGCGAGCCCGAGCCGTGAGAGCTCGAAGGAGACCGACGTCGTCGCCTCGAGGTCGAAGACCTCGACGACGTCGGGCTGCTTGCCGATCAGCTCACGCGTGCGCGACTGCACCGACTGCTCGGCCGCCTCCTGCGACTCGTAGACGAAGATCGCGCCCCAGCGCTCACTGGACTCGTCGGAGATCCACGCCTTGAAGAGCAGGCCCGGCACGTCCGACCAGACGTCGACGCCCTCATCCGCGAGATAGCGCCGCAGCTCGGCGATGTTCGTCTTCGAGTCTGCGAGGTTCCAGAGGACGAGCCGTACGATCACGGCCTGAGCTTATGCTCACGCGATGATCGTCGTCGCCGGCGCGGGCGCGATGGGCGCGAACGTCGCATACAACCTCGCGCTGCTCGGCGCCCGCGATGTCGTCCTCTGCGACCGCGGCGAGATCGCGGGCGGCTCGACGGGGAAGGCGATGGGCGGCGTCCGCCAGCAGTTCTCGACGGCGGCGGAAGTGAGGCTCGCGCAGGAGTCGATCGGTTTCTTCGCCGAGCTCGGCCCGCCGTTCTTCCACCAGGTCGGCTACCTGTTCGTCGCGACCACCGCGCCGGGACTGCGACGGCTCGAGGAGCGGATGACGCTGCAACGATCGCTCGGCGTCCCTGTCGAGCGAGCCGACCTGCCCGCGGGCGTGCGTGGTGACGACGTCCTCGGCGCCGTCGCATGCTTTGCGGACGGGGTCGCCGATCCGTCGGCCGTCACGCGCGAGCTCGTCAGGCGTGCCGCCGAGCTCGGTGTGCGCGTCGAGGAGGGAGTAGACGCGCGCGAGCTCGACCGTGACAAGCTCGTGATCTGCTGCGGGCCGCACTCGCCCGAGCTCGCACCCGAGCTGCC
This sequence comes from Gaiellaceae bacterium, assembly GCA_036501285.1. Lineage (GTDB taxonomy): Bacteria > Actinomycetota > Thermoleophilia > Gaiellales > Gaiellaceae > PALSA-600. The sequence continues at coordinate 7,479 of DASYAO010000054.1, read as the reverse complement.
CATTCGCCCACTGTGCCGCCAACTGCTCGCGACGAGCCCGCTCGAGCTCGACGAGCGGCTGCCGATGGTCGTCGAGGAAGAGTCCGGCTTCCACTTCCGCCGCCGCGGTGACCGACTCGTCCTCGCAATGAGCGACGCCACGCCGCGCTGGGGTTTCGCGACCGACGTCGACGAGACGGTCTTCGACGACCGCCTGGCGCGCCTCGCACACCGCTTCCCGCCGGCCGCCGGCGCGACGATCGCCGACGCCTGGGCCGGTCTCTACGACATGACGCCCGACGCGCATCCGATCGTCGGCAAGATCGGCGACGGCGTCTACGCGGCCTGCGGCTTCTCGGGCCACGGCTTCATGCAGTCGCCCGCGGTCGGCCGCGCGCTCGCGGAGGAGATCGTGCTCGGCCGCTCCTCGCTCGACCTCTCGCCGTATGCCCTCGGGCGCTTCGCCGGAGAGCTCGCGTTTCCCGAGACGCTCGTCTTGTAGCTACATCCTGAAGATGCCGAATGTCGTCTCCGGGATCGGCGCGTTCAGTGCCGCGCTGATGCCGAGTGCGAGCACGCGCCGCGTGTCGAGCGGGTCGATGATCCCGTCGTCCCAGAGCCGCGCTGTCGAGTAGTACGGGTTGCCCTCCGCTTCGTACTTCGCGCGGATCTCGTCGGGATCCGCGTCGCCGACCATCGTCAGCACGACGGCCGCCTGCTCGCCGCCCATCACCGAAATCCGAGCGTTCGGCCACATCCAGAGCTGGCGTGGGGAGTAGGCGCGGCCGCACATGCCGTAGTTGCCTGCGCCGAACGAGCCGCCGATCACGACCGTGAACTTCGGCACCTCCGCGCACGAGACCGCGGTGACGAGTTTCGCGCCGTCCCTCGCGATGCCGCCGGCCTCGTACTCCTTGCCGACCATGAAGCCTGTGATGTTCTGCAGGAAGACGAGCGGCACTTTCCGCTTGCAGGCGAGCTCGACGAAGTGCGCGCCTTTCTGCGACGACTCGGCGAAGAGCACGCCGTTCGAGGCGAGGATCCCAACCGGATAGCCCTCGATGCGCGCCCAGCCACAGACGAGCGTCTCGCCGTAGAGCGCCTTGAACTCGTCGAATCGCGACCCGTCGACGATGCGCGCGATCACCTCGCGCGGGTCGAGTTGCGTGCGATGGTCGTCGGGGATGAGGCCGTAGAGGTCGGACGGGTCGAGAAGCGGCGGCTCCGGTGTCGCGACCGGCCACGGCGTCTGCGGTTGCGCGCCGTGCAAGTCGGCGACGATTCGCCGCGCGATCGCGAGCGCATGCTCGTCTGAATGCGCGTAGTGGTCGGCGACTCCCGACTGCCGGGCATGCACGTCGGCGCCGCCCAGTTCTTCGGCGGTCACGTCCTGCCCGGTGGCGGCCTTCACGAGCGGCGGGCCGCCGATGAAGATCGTGCCGGTGCCGCGCACGATCACGGTCTCGTCGCTCATCGCGGGCACGTAGGCGCCCCCGGCGGTGCACGAGCCCATCACGACGGCGATCTGTGCGATGCCCTTCGCCGACATGCGCGCCTGGTTGAAGAAGATCCGGCCGAAGTGGTCGCGGTCCGGAAAGACGTCGGCTTGAAGCGGCAGGAACGCGCCGCCCGAGTCGACGAGGTAGACACAGGGGAGGTGATTCTGCTCGGCCACCTCCTGCAGGCGCAGATGCTTCTTCACGGTCAGCGGGAAGTAGGAACCGCCCTTGACCGTCGCATCGTTCGCGGCGATCGCGCATTCGCGGCCCTCGACGACGCCGATGCCGGTGACGATCCCGGCCGACGGCGCCTCGCCGTCGTAGACGTCCCAGGCCGCGAGCGCGCCGAGCTCGAGGAATGCCGTGCCCGGGTCGACGAGGCGGTCGATGCGCTCGCGCGCGAGCAGCTTGCTGCGTTCGCGGTGCCGAGCAACTGCACGCTCGCCGCCACCGGCAGCCACGAGCGCAGACCGCTCGCGCAGTTCGGCAACGAGCGATTCCATCCGCGAGCGTCGCCGCTCGAACTCGTCGGTCAGCTCGACGTTCGACTCGAGGACGGCCACTCGGGCAGCGTAACGCCGTCGCCGGGAGGCTCGAGGAACTGGTCGAGGATCTCGAGGATCCGGCGCATGCCGATCGGCTTGGTCAGATAGGCCTGCGCGCCGGCGGCGAGGAACGGTTCGCGTTCGCGCGACGCGTCGGCGCTCAGAATTACGATCGGGATCGAGCGCGTCTCCTCGTCGCGGCGGAGCTCTGCGAGGACGTCGTCGCCGGGGATGTCTGCGAGATGCAGGTCGAGCAGGATCAGGTCGGGGTGGTGCTCGTGCGCGAGCTCGAGGCCGAGCCGGCCGAACATCGCCGGGATCAGCTTCACGTTCGGGCGCAGCTCGAGGATCCCCTCGATCAGGCGCACGTTCGCAACCGTGTCCTCGACGTAGAGCAGCGTGCGCTCGCCCGCGTAGTTGCGAACCGCGTACAGCGGATCCTCGGCCGGCCCGCCGAGCTCGACTTTCGCGATGTCGCCGCGGAAGAGCTCGATCACGAACGTGCTGCCCGCGCCGGGCGTGCTCGTCGCCTCGAGCGTGCCGCCCATCGCCTCGACGAGAGTGCGCGAAAGGGCGAGGCCGAGCCCCGTTCCCTCGATGCCGACCCCGGCGGCGCCGAGCCGCTCGAACGGGACGAAGAGGCGCGAGAGCGCGGCTTCGTCGATTCCCTCGCCGGTGTCCGAAATTTCGATCCGCACGCGTTCGCCCACCCCCGGCGCTGCTGCGACTCGCACTTCGCCGCCAAGGCGGTTGTACTTGATTGCGTTCGAGATCAGGTTGATCAGCACCTGCTTCAAGCGCTGCGCGTCGGCGAACACGTAGCCGCTCCCGGACAGGATCTCGGGATCGTGGAGCGCGATCTGATGCGTGTCGGCGATCGGGCGCATCAGCTCGACCGCATCGGCGAACATCGGCTCGAGCGCGACGGGCTCCGGAGAGATCGAGATGTTGCCCGACTCGATCCGCGAGAGGTCGAGGACCTCGTCGATCAGGTTGTGGAGGTGATCGCTCGCCTTCTGGATCTGCGTCAGCCGTCCGCGCTGCTTCTCGTCGAGGTCAGAGCGCGCCAGGAGCTCGCTGAAGCCCATCATCGCCGTCAGCGGCGAGCGGAGCTCGTGGCTCATCCGCGCGAGGAACTCGTTCTTCGCGTCGCTCGCCTCGCGGAGGAGCTTGTTCGCGTCCTGGAGCTCGTGCCCGCGGCGGATGATCTCGGCCGACTGCGCGGAGTCGTGATCGCGGAGCGCGACGAACTCGGTCACGTCCTCGACGCGGTGGAGGATGTAGAGCAGCTGCCCGCGCTCGTCGAGCACGGGGGAGTTCATCGGACTCCAGTGGCGCACCGCGAAGCCACCGTCAGGCGCGCGCATGTCGTACTGCTGCACGGCCATCGCGTCGGGCTTCCGCGTCTTGCGCACGATGTCGAGGGAGGCGCGGAGGTTGTCGACGCCGGTCGCGCCCGGATCGTCGGGGTTGTCGGGGAAGACGTCGAAGACGTCGCGGCCGACGATCGCCTCACGCTCGGTCATGGTCGCGGCGAGGTAGCTGTCGCTCGCAGCGACGATCTGCAGGTCGGGGTCGAGGACGAGGTACAAGCCCGGGACCGACTCGAAGAGCCGGCGGTACTCGGGCTCGATGCCGCTCGATTCGGACCTGCCCAGACTCAGAAAGTCCACCCCCTAGACCCTCGGACACCGCGCAATCACAGAGTACGCGCTCGCTGCCCAGAGTCAACAGGGAGGCTAATCCAGGCGGAGCGCGCTGGGATCGGCCGGAAAGGCGTCGAGCAGGCGACCGACGGCCCGGTGCAGCTCGTCGAGCTGGAACGGCTTCTGGAGAAACGAGGAGCGGTCGTCGAGCTCGATGCCCGTGGCCGGGAAGCCCGAGATGTAGACCGTCAGGAACGAGAGCCCGTGCGCGCGGAGCCGCTCGACGAGCTGCCCGCCCGAGAGCTCCGGCATCACGACGTCGGTTACGAGCAGGTCGAAGGTGCCGCCGTTCGCGACGTACGCCAGCGCCTCGGTCGGCGCGGACGCCGTGACGACGGCATGCCCCTGTTCCTCGAGCCCGTCGCGGAGAAGCGAGCGGACGACCGGATCGTCCTCGACGAAGAGGATCGTCGCGGTCGCCGGCTGCTCCGGGTTCGACGCGCTCGGCGTGGGGGTCTCGTCGACGTGCGGACGCGGCAGCGTGATCGTGAACTTCGCGCCGTGGCCGACAGCACTCTCGACCTCGATCGAGCCCCCGCACTGCGTGACGATCCCGTAGGTGCTCGCCAGTCCGAGTCCTGCGCCGCCGCCGACCTCTTTGGTCGTGAAGAACGGCTCGAAGATGTGCGGCTTGACGTCGTCCGGGATGCCACGGCCGTTGTCCTCGACGACGAGCTGCACGTGGTCCGCGCCCGCCGGCCGGGTGCGCAGGCGGAGCCTCCCGCCCTTGGGCATCGCCTCGCATGCGTTCGTCGCGAGCGCGAGGATCGCCTGACCGAGCTGGGCGGTGTCGCCGCTCACCCACGACGGGTCGCGGAAGTCGAGCTCGACCTCGATCGCGTCGAACGTGCGCCGGATCTCCTCGGCGGCGTCGAGTGCGAGCGCGTTCAGCTCGACGCGCTCGAACGGGCGCTCGCGGCGGCGGGCGAAGAACAGGAGCTGCTCGGTGAGCCCTGCCCCGCGCGCGACAGAGTGGCGAATCTCCTCGAGATCGTGCTTGAGCTCGTCCGGTGCCTGTGAGAGCGCGACGGCAGCGTGGCCCCCGATTCCCATCAGCAGGTTGTTGAAGTCGTGCGCGATGCCGCCCGCGAGCTGACCGATCGCGTCGAGCTTGTGCGACTGGCGGAGCTGCTCCTCGAGCGCTTTGCGCGTCGTGACATCGCGCGTGTGTCCGAGTGCGCCGGCGATCTTGCCCTGGGCGTCATAGAGCGGGGTGTAGATCACCTCGAACGTTCGCTCGCCGCCGCCGGGGACGACCAGCCGCTCCTCCGTGAGCTCGACGGTTTCACCGCGGAGCGCCGCGGCTCCCGCGTCGATCGCGTCCTCTCGCAGGTGGAGCGGGATCTCGTACGGGCCGCGGCCGATCGCCTCTTCGGCGGAGACTCTGGTGAGCTCAGCGTTGCGCCGGTTCCAGACGATGTAGCGGCGATTGCGGTCGAAAGCGAAGATGCCGTCGGGGCTGCTCTCGATCAGGCTCTTCGCGAGCGCGCCCGCGTTCTCCGCCGAGCGGTTCGTGCGGATCAGGCGACGGAAGAGACCACCGCAGACGAGCATCGCCAGCGCGATCGCCGCGATCGAGGTGTCGTCGGCGATGGACTGTGCGCGGTTCGCGCGGGCGCCGAGGTCGCGCGCCGCCTGGTCGAGGTAGTTGCGCTTGGAGGTCTCCGGCGCCGCGAGCCGCTCCTCGATCCGATCGGCCGCTGCGAACTGCGCCTGCGCGACCAGCGCCGCTTCGCTCCGGAGGAGCTTGAAGTTCGACGCGTTCAGCCTGGCTGCTTGGGTCAGCTCGTCCGACTCGGCGCTCTCGTCGACGTCCGCGAACTGGCGGCGGGTCGCCGCATCGAGGTCGTCCATCTCCCGGATCACCGTCGGTAGACGCGCAGGGTTGCGGACGGTGCGTGGAAGCGCGTGGAGCGTCTCGGTGTTGGCCTCGACCTGGGTGACCTCGACCTGCCAGGCGCGGAGCATCTCTGCCCGGGCGTGGAGCCAGATGCAGCCGCCGACCACCCCGCCCGCGAGGGCGAGACCGAGGGCGGTTAGCACCGCAACGCGCCGCAAGCGCGCAGTGCGAAAGACCTGTTGCATCGCTGCCCCGCATGATCGGGGTTGGGGAAGTCGGCGGCCATCCCCGGGCCGGATCGCGTTTCCCCCAAAAAGGGGGTTTCCGTGAGTCAACAGTCGAGCCAAACTGATTGGGCGGCCCGACCGTAATCCCTGCAAATGTCCCTGACTGCGGATCACCCCAAGCTGGCCAAGTCGCTCCACGCGAGCGGCACCGTCCTCCTCGTCGAGGACGACCATGCCGTGCGCTCGCTCGTCGCAGAGCTCGTCGAGGGGCTCGGCTTCCAGGTGATCGAGGCGCGTGACCCGCTGGAGGCCATGGAGATCGCCGAGCGGCCGATCGAGATCGACGTGCTGCTGACCGACGTCCTGCTCCCGGGGATGAACGGCCGCGATCTCGCCGAGATCGTCGTCGAGAACCGGCCCGGCCTGCGGGTGCTGTTCACGTCAGGCGATCCAAGCCTCGCCGCGATGGAAGACTCGTTTCTCGCGAAGCCCTACCAGGCCGAAGATCTCGAACGCGCGCTTCGGGACCTCTTCGAGGAAGAACTCCCGGCTGCATAAGCTAGAGGTCGATGTGCTTCGACCTCGATTCGCTGCCGCCGATCCCCGCGATCGCCGGCGCGGCGATCTCGCACGACGATCTCGAGCTCGAAGCTGCTGACGGCACGAGCTTCGCGGCATTCCACGCGGCGCCCGACGAGCATGGCTCGACAGGCATCGTCGTTCTCCCGGACGTCCGCGGCCTCTACCGCTTCTACGAGGAGCTCGCGCTTCGCTTCGCCGAGCGCGGCCACAGCGCCGTCGCGATCGACTACTTCGGCCGCACGGCCGGTGTCGCGAAGCGCGACGAAGACTGGTCGTTCCGCGAGCACGTCGACCAGACGACGCCCGAAGGCATCCAGGCTGACGTTCGCGCAGCGGTCGAGTATCTGCGCTCGCCGGAAGGCGGTGCGCGCACGGCGATCTTCACGGTCGGCTTCTGCTTCGGCGGCTCGAACTCGTGGAACGCCGCGGCGGGCGGACACGGTCTCGCGGGCGCGGTCGGGTTCTACGGTCGCCCGTCACGGGTCGAGCACGTCGACCGGATCGACGCGCCGATCCTCGCGCTACAGGCCGGCGACGACGCAGCCATCCCGCGTGAGGACAGCGAGGCGTTCGACCGCGAGCTGACCGGCGCCGGGGTCGAGCACGAGCTCGTGATCTACGACGGAGCGCCGCACAGCTTCTTCGATCGGAAGTACGACGACTTCGCGGACGCGGCCGCCGACGCGTGGAAGCGCACGCTCGGCTTCATCGCGAACTACAGCTAGCTGCCGGCTCAGCTCGCCGGATCGAGGACCAGCGCCGCGCCGCCGGCCTGAAGCGCCGTCAGCTCATACGTGAATTCGTGCGGCAGCGTCAGCTTGTCGATCGTCGACTTCTCCGTCGTGTCCGCGGCGCTCGGAAGCGGCGGCGTCGAGAGCGGCAGCGTGGTCGAGAGCGGCTGGTTCAGCTGGTTCTGCAGATCGGCCTTGCGCAGATAGAGGATGTACGTCGTCGTCTGACCGGGCGGGGGCGGCAGGAACGCCGCCATCGAAGTGACCCCCGGGACGAACTTGAACGCGTACAGCGCCACCTCGAGTGCTTCGCGGCGCACCAGCCGTCCGCGCGCCTGCGTCGCCGACCCGGTCGCGATCGAGCAGTGTG
>DASYAO010000053.1:0-12393 GCA_036501285.1 Gaiellaceae bacterium | reverse complement strand
CCGGGCAGCTCGCCGGCGCGAAACCGTTCTTCGACCTTCTCCTCGAATCGCCTGATGAGGAGCATCTCGCGAAGAAAGTCACGCAGCCGTTCCTCGGAGAGCGCCCGCCGCTTCTCGACTTTCGCCACTTCGTTCTGAGTGTACTTTTGGGCCGTGAAGCTGGGAGCTGCCTGGGACGAAGTGCGCGACAAGGGCGCGGACGCTCGGATCCGAGTGACGCTCGAAGAGCCCGAGTGCATCGAGCGCGCCGCCGCGCTGCTCGCGCCGCTGCAGCCGCTGCTCGCGGGCCCGGGCGTGCTGACCTTTCGCGTCGTCGGCGCTCCCGACGCCGTCAAGCGGCTACTCGAGCGGCTCGACCGCGAACGGATCCACGCTTCGCTCGAGGTCGTCTCGTCGGATCCGATTCCCGTCGGCACGCTCGCAGAAGATCGGCCGAAGCTCCGCTGGCAATGGGAGCGCGCACTCGAGACGATCCCCGCCGACTGGAGCGACCTGCTCGCCGAGGTCGAGCTCGACTCCTCCGACTGGCTCGACCTGACCGCGCTCAACCTCGCGCCGATCAACCCGCGCCGCGACGGAACGCGAATCGCGCTTCGGTTCCGATCAGCGAGCCGCTTCGGCTACGGCGGCCCACCGCAGATGGTCGGCCGCTGCCTCGAGCGCTGCGACGACAAGAACGTCCGCGGGACGGTTCGCATCCTGCGCGTCGCCTCCGATGTCCGGCCCGTGCAGACCCAAGGTGTCGTGTGGCAGATCGATGGGAACATGGTCTGAGATGCGAAACGGCAACCACCCCGTCGGCAGCGCAGCGAAGATCGTCGCCGAGCACGCGAGCGCGCTGACGAAGCTCGAGCTCGAGCTCGCGGCGCTCGAGGTGAAGAAGAAGGCGCTTGCGCTCGGTGTCGGCATCGGGCTCGGCGTCGGCGCCGCTGTCTTCGGGCTGCTCGGCATCTGCTTCGCACTCGCGACGGGAACCGCCGCGCTCACGCTCGTCTTCTCCGTGTGGATCTCCCTGCTGATCATGACCGGCGTGCTGTTCCTCGTCGCCGGCGTGTTGGGCGTCTTGGCCGTCGGCAAGCTTCGCCGCGGTGCGCCGCCGGTTCCCGAGACGGCGATCCGCGAAGCGAAGGCGACGACTCAGGCGATCAAGCGCTGATGGCGCGTTCCCGCACGACCGAGGACGTTCGCCGCGACATCGCGCGTGAACGTGAACAGCTGGTGCGCGCGGTCGCGGAGCTGCGAAGCGAAGCGACGAGCGTGAAGGCGAAGCTGCCGAAGATCGCCGGCGCCGCTGTCGCGAGCATCGCGGCGTTGAAGCTCGTGCGCCGCCGCTTCCGCCGCACCGACTAGGCGCTGATGACGATCGGCGTTCCGGTCGGCGTCAGCTTGAAGAGCTTCACCATCTCGCTGTTCAACAGGCGAATGCAGCCGTGGGAGGCCGGATGGCCGATCACCCACGGCTCGTCGGTGCCGTGGATGCCGATCGGGCCGCCTTGCGGCCAATCCTTCAGCACCGGCGAATAGGCGGACGTTCCGAGCGCCGCCGGGCCCCACGGGCCGTTCGGGTCGGCGGGTATCAGGCGTTGGGTGACGTAGAAGGTGCCGGTCGGCGTCGGCGTGTCGGGTGCGCCGGGCGCGACCTTCGCGTGGAAGACGACGTTGCCCGCGCGCACGAGCTCGATCGTCGCCGCGCGCAGACGGATGACGAGCTTCGTGTCGACGGCGAGCACGTTGACGTCGCTCGCCTTCACCCAGCCCGACGTTCCGTTCGGCCGAACAGGCAAGGCAACGCGGTACCACGCCGGCTTGCACGCGCGCGTGTCGCGAAGCGCGCTCACCGCGAACACCGTCGGCACGCCGTTGACGTTGTGACGCCCGAAGCGATGAAAGGCATCGGTGCCGACGTAGCGATACGCGGTGGCGATCGTTCCGGGGCGCACGACGGCCACGACGGTCTTGTTGCCGACCGACGCCGGGACGTTCGCGGTCGGATTGCAGTTCGGCGGCGCCGCAGCGACGGGCTTCGCCGCGACCTTCGTCGCTTGCGGCTGCTGTTGTTGCTGCTGTTGTGCCTGCTGGCTGCCGCAGCCCGCCGCGAGGAGGGCGATCGCGAGGACGAGACGCTTCACAGCGAGTACGGGTGCCCGCCGCGCGGGATCACCTTGACGGGGAGCGCATAGGCGATGAAGCGATGGCTCGCCGAGAAGCGCGGGTGACAAGCCTGCAGCTCGAGCAGCTCGTGGCCGGGCGAACGCAAGACCTTCAGGTCGCTCGCCGGAACGATGCGGTAGCCGCTGACGCGGTAGATGAACGTCGCGTACGGCATCTCGATCGTGATCCGGTCGCCCTTGTGCAGTAGGTCGATCTTCGAGAACGGCGCGAGATACGTCGTCCGATGGCCTGCGATGTAGACGAGCTGTCCCTCGCCCGGCATCGTCGAGCCGAGGTAGCGGCCCGGCCCCTTCTGGAGCGACGACTCGTCGGTTCCGTTGACGACGACCATGTTCAAGCCCATACGCGGCACGATGATCCGGCCGATCGCCTGGCCGACCTTCGCCTGCCGCTGCTCGGTTCGCGCCTCTGACGCGACGAGGTTCTGCTCGCGCAGGAGGGTCAACTCGGACCGGCGGTGGACGACCTTGAACTGGGCAATCTGGTGGTCAAGTGAGTGGGCCAGCTCGTGCTGCTCGTAGCCCGTGTAGATCGCCGTGAAGGGGTCCTGCCAGACCCAGACGGTCACCGTCCAGGCGGCGGCGAAGAGCCCCGCGGCGAGCAGGCCAGTTCCGAGAGTACGACCTACGCGCCCCATTTCTACGATTTCCAACGAATAGGCCTATTTCTTAGATACTGGTTTTATGCCCGTAACGACATAAGAGCCTCACTCGTTAGTCGTCTGTCATGGATTTGTACCTCGGAAGGAGACAACGACTATGAAAAGACGTGCTTTCAGCACGGTGGTCTTGGCCGTGCTCGTCAGCGCGCTCACGGCCTCGCTTGCTTTCGCGGGCAACCCTCACGGCACGCCCCCGGCCCAGGCGAAGCAAGATCAGTCTGCGAGCGCACCTTCGTCCGGCCAGGTGAGCGCCTCCTCTGACCAGGGGAATACCGCGAGTGCCTCGACCGACAACACCGCCGCGACGAGCTCGAGCGGCTCGACGAGTTCCGACAACAGCAAGACGAGCGAGGGCGGCGGCAAGTTCAGTGGCTGCTCGGCTCCGGCGAATAACACCACGAGCTCCGGTGTCAAGCCAAGCAATTCGACGAGCAAGTGGACGTGCGCGCCCGCAAGCTCGAACCAGACCAAGGAGTACGGCAACGGCAAGACCGCCGGCGGCATCGCGATGAGCCGCGGTGCGACGGGATCGACTGAGATCTACGGCCCCGGCAACAGCCAGCCGCACAAGGTGATGGCGTGCAAGAACGGTAAGGAACACCTTGTCGACGTCCACGCCGTCAAGAGCTACGACAACTCCTCGTGCACCTCGAGCCCGGGCTCGGTTAGCAGCAAGAGCTGCCCGAGTGGCACGTCGATGAGCGGCAGCGGCCAGTGCGTCACGACGAGCTGCCCCTCCGGCGAGTCGATGCACGGCAACAGCGGTAAGTGCGTCACGACCAGTTGCCCCTCCGGCGAGACGATGAGCAGCAGTGGCGTGTGCGTCACGACGAGCACGAACAACACTCAGTCGAATACGGCGGTAACCAACAACAGCGCCACGAACAACACGGTCACGAACAACTCGGTCACGAACAACTCGACCACGAACAACAGCACGACCAACAACTCCACGACCAACAACTCGACGACGAACAACTCCTCGACGAACAATTCGTCGACGAAGAGCACCTCCTCGCCGTCGGGCGTCCTCGGCGCGACGCATTCGTCGTCGCCGAAGAAGACGGTGAGCCATTCGGCTCCGTCGTCCTCCACCTCGCCTGCGAGCACGACGTCCCCGACGTCGTCGCCGTCGGGCGTCCTCGGCACGAGTGCTTCCTCGCGGAGCACGCTGCCGTTCACGGGCTTCCCGCTCTGGGTCTCGGCGCTTCTCGCCGCCGGACTCGGTGTCGGCGGGTTCGGCCTCTTGCGGCTCGGCCGCTCGCGCGCCTAGCGCGGTCTACCTACGTGCGGAGCTCGGCGCCGAAACGGCGACCGAGCTCCGCCGTGATCCGGTCGCGAAGCCGCGTCGCGTCTTCTTCGGAGAGCGTGCGGTCGGGCGCCTGGTAGGCGAGCGCGAGCGCGACCGACTTGCGGCCGTCGCCGACCTGCTCGCCGCGGTAGACGTCGAAGACGCGGATCTCGCGCAACTCCGAGCCGGCGGCTTCTCGCGCCGCGGCGACGAGATCCCCCGCCGCGACCTGCTCCGGAACGGAGAACGCGAGGTCCTGCCTGATCGCCGGGTATGTGACGAAGTCCTCGTACACGACCGGCTCGCTTGACAACGCGAAGAGCTCTCCGAGATCGAGCTCGAACGCGCCCCACTCGCCTTCGAGCAGCCGCGGATGGAGCTCGCCGACAATGCCGGCCTGGGTGCGCGCGCTCTTGCCGGGGTGGAGCAGCGCATCCTCCACGCGCTCGAACGACGGCTCGGCCTTGAGCGCCGCGTAGATCGTCTCGACGACGCCCTTCACGTGCAGGAAGCCGCCCTGCGTCACGCCGGCGACGTGGATGTGTTCGTCGGGCAGGTCGCCGCCCTTCAGGTAGACGCGCGCGATCTCGAAGAGGGCGATCGACCGCGCGCCCGCGTCGACGTTCCGGCGCGCGGCCTCGACGAGGCTCGGCACGATGCTCGTGCGGAGTGCGGTCAGCTCGACCGAGATCGGCTCTGGCAGTTTCCAGGTCGTATCGTCGTCGGGGGCGAGACTCGGCGTGTATGTCTCGGCGAAGCCGAGTCCGACGAGCGTGTCCTCGACGCGCCGGCGCAGCTGTTGCTCGCGTGTGAGCAGCCCGATCATCTCGCGCCGCGCGGGCAGCGTGAACGGGACGTCCTCGAGCCGGAAGCGCGCGATCTCCTCGACGACATCGATCTCGCGCGTGACGTCGCGCGCGCGCCATGTCGGAACGATCACGTCGCTCTTCTTGTGCTCGAAGCCGAGGCGCTCGAGCAGCGCGTACTGCTCCTTCGGCTCGGTGGCGACGCCGATGACGGCATCGGCGCGCTCGGGCCGGTAGGCGATTGCGGCGCGCTCCGGCAGCTTGTCGTGAGCGTCGGTATCGGCCGTCCACTCACCGCCCGCGAGGTCGAGGATCAGGCCGGTCGCCATGTCGGCCGCGGCGAGCGCGGCATGCGGGTCGACGCCCTTTTCCCAGCGGCTCGAGGCCTCGCTGCGCAGGCGGTGGCGCTCGGAGGAGCGGAAGATCGTGAATGGGTCGAAGTTCGCTGCTTCGAGCAGAACGGTCGCTGTCTCCTCGCCGATCTCGGTCTCCTCGCCGCCCATGATCCCGGCGAGGGCGATTGCGCGGTCGGCGTCGGCGATCAGCAGGTCATCGGCCGCAAGCTCGCGGTCGGTGCCGTCGAGCGTGCGGATCTTCTCTCCGGGCCGCGCGCGGCGGACGACGATGCGATCCTCGTGCAGCGTCGTGGCGTCGAAGGCGTGAAGCGGCGAGCCGAGCGCGAGCATCACGTAGTTCGTCACGTCGACGACATTCGAGATCGGCCGCATGCCCGCGGCATTGAGCCGCGCGCGAAGCCACACCGGCGACGGGCCGATCGCGACCCCCTCGAATCGCCGGCCGATGTAGCGCGGGCAGCCTTCGTAGTCCTCGATGTCGATCCGGACATGTCCGGCCGGCGGCTGCAACATCGTCCGGGACGAGGTGCGGTTAAGAAATTGTTTGGGCGGCAGGTCGTAAAGGGCCGCGACCTCTCGGGCGATGCCGGAAATGGACTGCAGGTCGGGGCGGTTGCCGGTGGCCTCGACGAGCAGCACCTCGTCGACGAGCGGGATCACGTCGCCGAGCGGCGTGCCGGGCTCGGTCTCGGGCAGCACCATGATCCCGCTGTGGTCGGAGCCGAGGCCGACTTCGTCCTCGGCGAGGATCATCCCGTCGGAGATCTCGTCGCGCACCTTGCGCCGCTCGAGCGTCAGGCCGTTCGGCAGAACCGCGCCGGGCAGCGCGACGCCGACGGTCGCGCCGACGCCGAAGTTCCACGCGCCGCAGACGATCGAGCGCGGCTCGCCTTCGCCGAGGTCGACCTTCGTCAGCTGCAGCCGGTCGGCGTTCGGATGCTTGATCGCCTCGACGACGCGACCGACGCGAAACAGGCCGAGGTTGCCGCCGTCGTCGGCGACCCCGCGGCGCTCGATCCCCTCGACCTCCGCCGACGCGACGGACAACCGCGTCGCGAGCTCGTCGAGCGGCATCTCGACGTCGACGTACTCGCGAAGCCACGAGACCGGGACTCTCAAAACTGCCTCAGCACGCGCAGGTCGCCTTCCCACAGCGCGCGGATGTCGGGTATGTCGTGGCGAAGCTGCGCCGTGCGCTCGAGCCCGCAGCCGAACGCGAAGCCGCCCCATTCCTCGGGGTCGAGGCCGACGTTCTCGAACACCTGCGGGTCGACCATGCCGGCGCCGCCCATCTCGATCCAGCCCGAGAACTTGCAGGTGCGACAGCCCGCGCCGCCGCAGATGCCGCACGACACGTCTGGCTCGATCGACGGCTCCGTGAACGGGAAGAAGTGCGTGCGGAAGCGAACACGCCGCTCGGGCCCGTACAGCGCACGCATCACGTGCAGCAGCGTCCCCTTGAGGTCGGCGAGCGTCAGCCCCTTGTCGACCGCGAGCCCTTCGAACTGGTGGAAGATCGGATAGCGCGTCGCAGTGATCGCGTCGCGCCGGTAGACGCGCCCGATCGACACCATGTAGATCGGCGGCGGCTTCTCTTCCATGATGTGGATCTGCGATGGGCTCGTCTCCGTGCGCAGCACGCGCGTCTCGTCGAAGAAGAACGTGTCACGCGGCGAACGCGCAGAATGCGTCGGCGCGAACGCGAGCTTGTCGAAGTTGTATTCGACGAACTCGACCTCGCGATCGTCGCGCACCTCCCAGCCGAGCCCGAGGAACGCGTCCTCGACGGCGCGGCGCACCTGCGTGATCGGGTGCAGGTGGCCGATCGGCAGCTCTTCGCCGGGAAGCGTGACGTCGATCACCTCTTCGCGGAGGCGACGGTCGAGCTCCTCGCCGGCGAGGCTCGCCTCGCGCTCGCCGAGCGCAGCCTCGAGCCGCTGGCGGATGCCGTTCAGGAGCATGCCGCTCTCGCGGTCGCGAACCTCGCGCAGTGCAAGCGCGAGCTCGCTTTTGCGGCCCAGAAACCGGACGCGGACGTCCTCGAGCTCGCCGGTCGTCGACGCGCCCGCGATCGCGCGCGCGGCTTCCTGCTCGTGTTGGCCCCAATCCGCCATCGTCGGGGCAACATACCGAGCATGTCCGCCTACGACCGGATCGCGCGGCTCTACGACCCCTGGTCTGTGAGCGTCGTCGAGGACGTCGACTTCTACGTCGGCCAGGCCGTGGAGACAGGCGGGCCCGTGCTCGAGCTCGGTGTCGGCACGGGACGGATCGCGGTGCCGATCGCGGCCGCGGGCGTCCGCATCGTCGGGGTCGACTCCTCGGAGGGGATGCTCGAGGTCGCACGCGAGCGGGCGGCGGTGGCCGGCGTCGAGGTCGACCTGCGCTTCGGCGACTTCCGCGACCCGCCGGTCGACGAGGAGTTCGCGCTCGTGACGGTTCCGTTCCGCTCTCTGCTCCACATGCGAACCGATGAGGAGCGCCGCGCCGCGTTGCGCGCCATCCGCGCGTGCCTGATCCCGGGCGGGCGGTTCGTCTTCGACGTCTTCACGCCCGACGAGCGCGACATCGCCGAGACGCACGGCGTCTGGATCGAGCGCGAGCCGGGGATCTTCGAACGAGCCGACTGGGACGAGGGCGCACGCACGCTCGTGCTGCGCGTCGCCGGCGAGGACGGCGCCGAGGCCGAGCTCGACCTCGCGTGGCTACCCGTCGAAGCTTGGCGCGAGCTACTCGCCGGCGAGGGCTTCGAGGTCGAAGCCGTCTACGGCTGGTTCGACCGCACGCCGTACGCGGGTCACGAGGATTCGATCTGGATCACGTCGTCGACGCGCACGAGGCCGGGCTCGAGCACGTCGAAGTAGACGCCGAAGTCGATCTCCTTCCCGCCGGCCCGCTGCCCGCGGTAGCTCTTGATCCCGCGAAGCGTGTCGAGCGTCGGGATGCCGGTGTCGGGATCCTGCGTCGTCACCGCGCAGCGTGGCACGGGGCCACGCACGCGCACGAGCGCCTCGCCGATGCGAACGCGATCCCACGTGTCCTCGTCGTGCGCTCCTCCGCCGTCGATCTCGAACATCATGCGGAAGCGACGCGGGTCGACGTGCGCGCCGAGCTCCTCGCCGAGCCGCTCGCACGACGCGCGCGTGACGAGCGTACCGACGTGGATGTCGATACCTGTTCCCGGCTCGTCGGTCTTGACGAGCTGGACCTGCTCGCCGGCGTAGTCGGAGATCGCCTCGGCCCACGGGCCGTGGACGATGCGCCCGCGCACGAGATGACCCCAGAAGTTCGTCGTCACCGCTTCACCGAGCTCGACCTCGCCGGCGACATCGCGCCCGTCGGGGAAGTGCAGCGTGAGACTCCCGTTGTCGGCCTCGGGCTCGATGCGCACGAGCGGGCCGTGATCCTTGCCGTTGAAGAGCACCCAGCCCTGGATCAGATAGAAGCGCCGGTTCGCCTCGACGCCGCGCTCGGTCAGCGCGACCTCGTGCGGATGCTCCAGGCCGAGCCCCTTCACCGGAGTCAGGTTGATGCGCGCGAGCTTCACGAGTTCTGCCGCTTCCATTCATACAGCGCCAGCGCACCGGCAGTCGCGACGTTGAGCGACTCGGCGGCGACTGGGATCGTCGCCTCGACGTCGCGCTCGATCTCGGCGGGTAGGCCTTCGCGCTCGGCACCGAGCAGGAACGTCACCGGCCCGCTCAGGTCGAGCGCGCCGAGCGACTCGCCGCCGTGCGCGACGAGCGCGACTCCCGTACCCGAGCCGCCGTCGACGAGTGGCACCCGCCAGATCGAGCCGGCCGAGGCGCGAAGCGCCTTCGGCGAGGTGGGGTCGGCGCAGCCGGGCCCGAGGCAGACGGCGGCCCCGAAGGCGTCCGCGGAGCGGATCAGCGTTCCGACGTTCCCGGGGTCGGCGACGCCGTACAGGGCCAAAGTGACCCGTCGTGTGTCGGGCACCGGCAGGTCGTCCCGGCGGTAGACGGCAATCACGCGCGGCGGGTGCGGGGCGGTCCCGACCTCGGCGAGCAGCGAAGGATCGACATTCTCGCCGGCCACGAGCAGCTCGACCGGCTCGGCCGTCGCAGCAGCGACGGCGTCCTCGCCCTCGACGAAGAAAAGGCCGAGCTTGTCGCGCCAGCGTCGCTCGTGCAGCTTGCGGACGAGCTTCAGCTTCTCGTTGTCGCGCGAGGTGATCATCCGTGGAAGTCGACGTGCTCCTCGAGGACGCGACCATTGAGTATGAGCTGCATCCCGTCGTAATCCCGTGCGTGACGCGGCCCTTCGAGTGACACCCAATCGACGTTGCGCAGCTTGCCGCGGAGCTCGTCATAGCGCTCGTCCTCGAGATACATCGTCGTGACGGCGGAGACGACTACCGTGTCGGATGTCAGGTAGTCGGTCACGACGTCGACGTAGTCGCCCTCGATCAGCTCCGGTGGATCGCGCCGCGCGACCTCGATCGCCGCGCGCAGCCGCTCGACCCGCTCCGGCTGCCCGGGCCAGACGAACGCTTCGAGCAGGCGCACCCCTTCGGCGGTGTTGACGTCGACGGGACGGCGGTCGATGCCTCGCCGGCGGACGACCTCGAACGGGCCCTCGAGGTAGAGCAGCAGGCCCGCGGAGGCGCCGAGCTCGAGCAGCTCGACGCGCGACCGGCCGGTCGCCGCCACACCCCGTGCGAGCGGAGCCCCGCGAAAAACCTCGTTCGTCTGCACCGGCTGCTCCACGCACCACCGTGAGAGCCACGCCGCATGCGTATCGATCGCAGTCTCCCAGGTCGCCTCGCCCCCGAGGACGAGGTAGTGGATGCCGCCGAGCAACCGCAGCGGCAGGTCCCAGTTCAGGTCTGGTGCGATCGCCGCGACTCGCTCGTCCGTCGCGAAGCCCCGGCAGAGCGCCGCGTAGAACGGCGACCGCGCGTCGCAGTAGTCCGCCTGGCGGCGGAAGATCTCCTCCTGCCGCGTCAGCTAGGTAGCGCCGACTTGGCCTGCTCGGCGAGCTTGCCGAATGCGGCCGGATCGCTGATCGCGAGATCCGAGAGCACCTTGCGGTCGAGCTCGACGCCCGCTGCCTTCAGGCCGGAGATGAACTGGTTGTACGAGAGGCCGTGTGCGCGCGCGCCCGCGTTGATGCGGATGATCCAGAGCCGGCGGAAGTTGCGCTTCTTGACCTTGCGGTCGCGGTAGGCATACGCAAGCGAGCGCTCGACCTGCTCTTTCGCGTACTTGTAGTTCGTCGACTTGAGGCCCCAGTAGCCCTTGGCCTCCTCGAGAACCTTGCGACGCTTCTTCTGCGCGTTGACGGCACGCTTGACGCGAGGCATCGGCTACCCCCTCCCCAGCATCTTCTTGACCGCCTTGGTGTTGGCCGAATCGACCGGGAAGTCCTTATTGAACTCCTGCTTCTTTTTCGGGGACTTGTGCTCGAAGTTGTGGCTCTGCCCCGCGACTCGACGCAGGAGCTTGCCCGTCGCCGTCACCTTGAACTTCTTCTTCGCTCCCGAGTTGGTCTTCTGTTTCGGCATCTTTCTTCACTCCCGCGTTTTTCGTCGGACCCATCACCATCGTCATGTTGCGACCTTCGAGAAGTGGCTGCGTCTCGATCGTCCCGATCTCGCGCACGTCCTCTGCGAGCCGCATCAGCAAGTCGCGCCCACGATCCGGATGCTCGCGCTCGCGGCCCCGGAACATGATCGTGACTTTGACCTTCGCCCGCTGGTTCAGGAAGCGGACGACGTGGCCTTTCTTCGTCTCGTAGTCGTGGATTCCGATCTTGGGCCTGAGCTTGATCTCCTTGACCTGGATCTGTGTCTGGTTCTTGCGCGCCGCCTTCGCCTTCTGCTCTTGCTCGTAGCGGTACTTGCCGTAGTCCATGACCTTCGTCACCGGCGGGTCGTTGTTCGGCGCCACCTCGACGAGATCCAGACCCTTGCCGTACGCGTACTGACGCGCCTCTTCGGTCGGCTTGACCCCGAGATCCGTCGCCCCGTCGATCAGTCGAACGCGGGGCACGCGAATCGCTTCGTTGATCCGCGTCGAAGGCTCCGGGCGACGCGGCGGCTCCATCGGGCCTCGCCGCGGCCTCAAATCTGTGTCACCAAGCTCGTGTCGTCCTCCTTGAGAAATGAAAAAACCGCTGACAGGCAGCGGCAGATCATTCCCACCAACCTCTTCGGTTGAACCCCCGTGGCCTTGCGGCTGGAGGTGAGGAGACGATCTACGCCCCTGCTTGCCAGGGGCTCAATGTAGCAAGTTTCGCAAGGAATTCCGCAAGGCTCGCGGTCGACTGCTCCCCGCCGTGCTCGCGAACGGCCAGAGCCGCGTCCGACTCCTTGTCGCCGTAAACGACCGTGAACGGCACTTTCTCGAGCTCGGCGTTCCGGATCTTCTTGCCGACGGTCTCGTCGGACTCGTCGACCTCGACCCGGTAGGGAAGGCGCGCCGCGAGCTCCTGCGCCGCCGGGCGGTGGGACTCCCCGACCGGGACGATCCGCACCTGTACCGGGCTGATCCAGAACGGGAAGGCGCCGCCGTAATGCTCGGTCAGGATGCCGACGAAGCGCTCGAGCGAGCCGAAGAGGGCGCGGTGAATCACGTACGGCGTGTGCTCTTCGTTGTCGGCTCCCATGTAGCGGCAGTCGAGCCGGCCGGGCTGCTGCGAGTCGAGCTGGATCGTCCCCATCTGCCACGAGCGGCCGAGCGAGTCGGTCATGTGCAGGTCGATCTTGGGCCCGTAGAACGCGCCGTCGCCTTCGTTCACGACGTACTCGATCCCGCGGCGCTCGAGCGCCGCGCGGAGCGCGCCCTCGGTGAAGTCCCACTCCTCGTCGGTGCCGAGCTTGTTGTCGGGCCGCGTCGAGAGCTCGAAGCGGGCCTCGAGCTCGAACAGCTCATAGAGATATGCCGCGTAGTCGATGCAGCCGAAGATCTCGTCCTCGATCTGCTCGCGCGTGACGAAGAGGTGCGCGTCGTCTTGCGTGATGTGGCGCACGCGTGTCAGCCCGTGCAGCGCGCCGATCAGCTCGTTGCGATGGAGCGGCGCCGCCTCGGCGTAGCGCAGCGGCAGCTCGCGGTAACTTCGCAGCGTCGATGCGAACAGCATCATGTG